>CAOKQK010000013.1 GCA_948470905.1 uncultured Lachnospiraceae bacterium
ACCAGTGACACGAGGATTTTCAGTCCTCTGCTCTACCAACTGAGCTATCTGGGCCTGTAACGTACATCCTTGCGTCACAACATAAGTTATTTTACAATGTATAAGGCAAAATGTCAAGACCTAAATTTATTTTTTTACTGCAATTCAGCCAATCAGCGAATGAAAAGTATGCTGCCAGAAATGAAACAGTTCCGATATAGATTTGATACAGTTTTGATACAGGCGCAGAGTATTTTAATTTTACATTTTACAGGGTATTGACTTACCCCATTAGCGCCGTCATGCATCGGCTATATTAAGGAGGAAACACAATGTTATGGTATGACAAAATGAAGGCGGGGGGATTAGCGATTCTTCTCGGCCTGTCAACGGTTCTGTCGGGATGTTCTCAGGAGGTGGATGCCGGAGAAAAGCTTTTTCAAAGCGGGCAGGTGGGAGCAGGCATATCAGCTCCCCAGGGAATGGAAACTCCTGAAACGGAGGCTCCTGATACTAACGGAAAGGAAACTTCACAGGCTTCACAAGCCTTAAATAACACTTCTTTTGCCGTAAATGACACGGATGTCAGGGAAATTATTCCGCTGACAGAGCTGCCCGAACATGTTTTTCAGACGAATGACGGGAAGCTGCTTCTGCTTGGAGACAAGGCAGTGCTGATGGACATTGATACTTATGGGATGGAAATATGTAAAGAGATGACAGGGCTGGATTTTTCATTTCAGGATATTCAATCCTGTAAATTTGTCCAGCGGGAAAATGAGTATCTGGTAGCGGGCAATTATCATAAGCTGGAAAAGGACGCTGGAGAAAATTTCTTTACTTCTTCTGATGAGCCCAGGCTGATGCTGATACGCTTCAGCAACAGCCTGGAGGTATTGGAGACCCTGGACATAGGGGAGGCCATGGGGGCGCAGCGGGGAATAGACAAATATGACTTTATTGACCATGGCAGGAAGCTGCTTTGTTCTTCTATGGAGGGGTTCTTTTTATACGATTTGGAGACGGGAGCGCGTACTCAATATTCGCTGGATGATGGGCTTCTGGGAATTAACACCTTCGGCTACATGGAAGCAGAGAATAAGATTCTCTTTACGGCGTTTTATAACAACGGAAGTCAGGCGGATTCCCTGAATGTCCTTGGAAGCCTGCATCTGGACGGGACGGATTTGGAATATGAGAAAAAGCAGACTCATGAGTGGGGGGAAATATGGTCTTTTGAAGATTTTGCCCTGATCGAGGATGGAAAATGGAACGCAGATGGGGAAAGAGCAAGCGCGTTCTGTTATAGAGACGGGAAGATTCAGGAGTGGGCCCTGGCGGATGAATATGCCGCCATTCAGGCATCTGAAACAGGAAAGTACTTTGCGGTACAATCCCGGGATTGGGCAGAGAACGGAAACAACACCGGGTATACGGTGAGGGTGTATGAGACCGAAGGCGGACGGCTTATGCAGGAAATCTCCTGCCCGTTCTCGGAAACAGGGCAGGACACCATGCTCTGCCAGTGTGTTGTCAGCGAGAAGGCGGAAGCGGTTTTTCTGTTGATGTGTGACAGGGAGACAAAAAAGGACGCGCGCTTTCAGGTGTTGAAATTATGAAAGCCTAAATCTCTTACTGATCGTTTGTGCCGCTGGAGACGGCATGTTCAGAAATGTGCAAAAATTTTCCAGCGGTCAAAGTACGCCCGCCAGAGGCAGGAAGGAAGGTTTAAGTATGACAAAAAACAAAAACGAAAAATGGAGGATGTTGCCCGCGGCATTGCTCATTTTATGCATCTGTACCCTATGCGGCTGTGGGAGCCGGGATGAGCAGGGACCTGTGGTGATAACATATGGAACCCTGCATTTGGATATAGCTATGGAGAATTGGATTGCCTCATGGAACCAATCCCAGGACGCCTATAGGGTCGAGGTAAAAGTTTATGAAGACAGCGACACAGGACGCACGCAGCTGAATAACGAAATCGTTGCCGGCAAGGGACCGGATCTGCTGGATCTGTCAGATATCAATCTGGCAGTTTATGCCGACAAGGGGATACTGGAGGATATGTATCCCTATCTTGATAAGGACGGAAAGGTGACAAGGGAGATGCTGATGCAGGGCGTTATGCAGTCCTATGAATTTGAGGGAAAGCTTTGCGGGCTTCCCATGGGCTATTCTTTTGAAACACTTCTTGGAAAAAAAGCAAGCGTGGGAGATGTGAAGGACTGGACAACCGATAAGATGCTTGAGCTGATGCAGGGGCTGAAGGAGGGGCAAATGTTGATGGATGCCCTGAGCCCGGAGGGGTTTCTGCGGGCAGTATTTGCCGCAGATATGGTTTCTTATGTGGACATGGCAGAGAAAAAATGTTACTTTGAGGACGAGAAATTCCGAAAGCTTTTAGAGACGGCGGCCGGCCTGAACGCAGACATTCTGTCGGAGGAAGACCATGCAAAGGGACTGGCGGAGGGAACCATTCTTCTGGAGAGGGCATATGTTTCTGATGTTTCAAGCTATCTGGATTACTGCGGCAGATTTGGGGGCGAGGAAGTGTCATGGGTGGGTTTTCCTTCCAGCCAGGGCGGCAAGGCAGTCATCTATACCCGCATGCCTGTAGGGATATGTGCATTCAGCAGCAAAAAGGATGCGGCGTGGGAATTTGTGGTTTCTCTTCTGGGAGATGAATTTCAGGAAAAATATGTGATGTTTCTTTTCCCTATTCGCATAAGCGCGCTTGAAAAAAGCTTTGAGGCGGCAAAAGCAGCTGGTTATGATGTGGGTTTTCAGGTGCAGGAACAGATTCCTGCCACACAGGAGCAGATAGACGCGCTGACGAAGGTAATCAGCAGCTCAAAAAGCGACAGCATATTGGATGCTAATATATGGCAAATCGTCAGCGAGGAGGCATCTACCCTGTTTGAGCAAGGAAAGGATATGGACGAAGTGATACGGATCATACAGAATCGGGCGGCAAATTATGTCCATGAGCAGGAATAAGCCGCTGGATAATCCCGATTGTGGGATTGTGGCAGGCTATCCGGATTCTAATGATAAGTCACCGAGCTGCAGCATTTGGAGGCATAATGTTTTATCAATGCCATGAAAATCCGTATTTGCCGGAAGGATCGTGCAGGTGTCTGGACTGCCAGGAGTTTCCTTTGTATGGCGCCTTGTCCAGGTTGTCTCTAGCCGGCTCTTTATCCGGCTGTTACACCTGCCGTCCCGAATGCCAATGCGGACGTGCTGAAGCTTTCGTATACCCTGTGGGCTATGCAACTGGCATTTTCATCCACCGGCTATGCCCATAGGGACAGCAAATCTCAGCTGCAGTTTTTGATCTTTTCACAGAATTTATCTATCTCCGCATCAATATCCCCCCTATGTTCCAGAGGGTTCACCAATTTCATTTCAGCAATCAGCTTATCGGTCCCGGCCAGCTCCCGAATGCTTTCAAATGCCTTACCAGCATCTCCGCCTCCGCAGGATATGAATGCCGCAATTTTCTTTCCACACAGATCATTTTGGGCAAGAAAAGTCCTGAGCGGCGGGGTGACTGACCACGCCCAGAGGGGATTGCCGACAATTACCGTATCATATTTCCCACTGTTGAAATCATATTTCTCCAAATCCGGCATTTCTTTAAAGACTGTGCTTTTACCTCCCCAGAAGAATTTGCTCACTTTCCCTGTAGGATAGGACTTTACAGGCTTAAGCTCTATAAGGTCCGCCCCAAGCCTGTCCGATATCTTCTGCGCTGTCATCCTTGTGTTTCCCTCAAGTGAATAATATACTACTGCAATGCTCATTTTTACTATTCCTCCTCATATCCTGGCAGAAAAGCTTTCTTCTCCGTTCCCTTCCTGCTTCTCAGATCTCCTGTAGCATTTTCTCCGGGTCGTCTGCCGCCTTTACCCTGTCATTGGCTTTGATTATGATACCTTCTTCATTAATCAGATACGTTGTCCTGACCACGCCCATGGAAACCTTTCCGTAATTCTTCTTCTCTTTCCAGACATCGTAGGCTTCAATGACCTTACGCTCCGGATCAGCCAGCAGCGTAAACACGAGCCCGTACTTCTCCTCAAATTTCTTGTGGGATGCCACAGTGTCCTTGCTGACCCCCAAAACAACCGCCCCCCTTTCTGCGAACTGAGGATATCTCTCAGAAAATCCGCATGCCTGGCTGGTGCAGCCCGGGGTGTTATCCTTTGGATAAAAATACAAAATAACCTTTTTGCCTGCATAATCTGATAATTTATGCAGCTTTCCATTCTGGTCCGGAAGTTCAAAATCCGGTGCCTTTGTTCCTGTTTCTAACATTTGTCCCTCCGTTTCCGTGCCTCTGCGCGCTTAGTGGCAATATCCTCCAACCCGTACCCTTCCCCCACTCTGCTCCGGCATCAGCCGCGCAATCAGGGGCAGATCACACTCTTTTTCCCACCATTCTATGATAAACATGGTCTTTCCGATCAGAAGACCTCTTTTGTAATGACTTCTTTGAAGCTCCGATAACTTGTCTTTCAAAAATGCTGTTATCTGGACACAGTTTATCATAAAATACTGCCAATGAAAAGTATTACCTGCGTATTTCACGATAAAGCCAACGGCAGGCTGTAACAATTAAGACAGAACGCTGGACTGTTACGGCAGCTTACAGTTCACACGTCATAGTGATAAGCATTATAAGACGTCAGCCCATTATACAGGTGCCGGGTCCAAGATTCCCTTCAACCGTCAGTTGCAGCCAGACAATAACACGAAACATACCGTCGCTTTGAATCCATCACAGAGTAAGGTATAATACAGACATCAACAAAGAAAGAGGTGTGCTTATGGTTAATAAGATTCATTTTGGAAAAAGAATTGCCGCACTACGGAGGACAAAAGGATTATCCCAGGTCGAGCTGGCAGAAAAACTCGGTGTAACCTCCCAGGCGGTATCCAAATGGGAATGTGGAAATGCTGTACCTGATATCGACCTGCTACTTGATCTGTCACATCTGTATCATGTAACGATTAATAAAATGCTGGAAGATGTTGACCTGCTATATGAATTGACAGAAAGCCAGACAGGAAGTTCCGATATTGCTTATTTTGTCTCTGAAGAAGACCCCAACCTTGAATGGGCAAATGAAATCATTCACGGCGGCTGGATCAGGCGCAATTGGGAACACGCGCAATACGAAAATTTCTATAGAGATGCTGTGGGAAAACAGATTGCGTTATGTGACGGCGTGATCCTTGAAATCGGTGCAGGTCCCGGAGGCGGCTTTATGCCCTATGTGCTGAAAGCCAATCCCGATGCCGTCATTATCATCAGTGATCTGTCCCCCACAGTCGTCCGCGAATGGAAATCCTTTTTGGATAGGACTCTTGCTTCCCCCAATCTCTATTATTCCGCCTTTGACTTCTGCAATATGCCTTTCAAAGATAATTGTATTGACATCATATCTGACGGAGGCGGGATCGGTAATTGCATTGGCGAAAAAACGAACGCTTTGAAAGAAGCATACAGGGTTTTGAAGCCGGGTGGAAAGCTGATCACTTCCACCGGCTTCGTAAATAAAGAAACACTTGCAAGCCTTCCCTCCGAGACACAAAAGATATTACTTAACAAACGTCCGGATATTTTTGAAGATTTATACGAGGATACTGTGTTGGCAGGGTTCAGCAAAATCGACAGCGTAATAAGCGGCAGCTGGTACACGGACAACGACGACAGTGAAATTGCTGACTTAGCCCGTTCCCTGGGCATTAATTTAAAATTTACGAGCTACACCAGATATTGCATGAAAGAGTAGCGTCCACGCTCCTTTTACTTTTTGCTCCTTTTTAGGCGTTTGCGAAACACCAGAACCCATATAAATACGGAATTCTATATCAAGCGTCGCTTGATATTTATACAACGAATTGATAATTGTTTTTTCATAGAAATACATTTACAATACAAATACACCGGTGTAAATCAGCTTTGTTTAAAATTTTGATGCTCGCCAAAACGGGCAGGAAAGGTGTAAAGGAAGAAAGTATGAAAGTTGAAATTGGTGAAAATATCAGAGAACTGCGCCGCAGGAGCGAAAGAACCCAGGAGGATCTGGCGACGGCGCTGGGCGTCACCTGTCAGGCCGTCTCCCGCTGGGAGGCAAGCGGCGGCTATCCTGACATGGAAATCCTCCCCTCTATCGCAAATTACTTCGGCGTATCTATCGATACCCTGTTTGGCTTCCAGTCGGATCGGGACAGACGGGTCGCTGAAATCATTTCCCAAATTGATGCCTGCCATATCAAGGCTCGATCCGATGACGGATGGGTGGATGAGTGTATCGGCATACTTCGGGAAGGCCTGCTGGAATATCCCCAGGACGAAAGACTGCTCATCAAGCTGGCGGATACCCTGTCGGAAGCCGGTTGGCGGCGTTATCAGGAATGGCTGTATTATGACGAGGAAGGCTACATCCGACACGATTACGACCGCCAGAAAAAAAATGAATACTGGGCAGAATCCGTGAAAATCTGTGAGCGCCTTGCGGACAGCTCCAGAGACAGCGCCATCGTAACAAAGGCAATCTCCCTTCTCGTGCTGCTCTGCAGGAACTTCGGCGAGACAGAAAAAGCTGTCTCCTATGCCAGCCGGATGCCGGATCTGGCACATTCCCGTGAAATCCTGCTGGCGGAAGCCACCGACGGTAGAGAGGAGGCCAACTATGTCAAAAACGCTTTGCTGATAATGGCGAGGGAATTTGCCACAAAACTGGTCTACGGGCTGATGACCTGCATCCACAATTATGACAGCGACAGACCCATAACCCAGATAAAAGGCGCTATCTCTCTATTCGGTCTGATCTGCGAAGACGACAATCTCGGAAATTATCATGGCATCGTCATCTCACTGTATTTATATCTATCCAGGATACAGTGGGAACGCGGATACCACGATGATGCTTTTGTCTCGCTGGATGAAGCGCTGCGGCACGGAAAGGCACTGGAAGCATTCCTGGAAGGCAGCGATCATGAGCCTGTTGTAGAAAAACTCCCCATGGACTGGCCCTGGTGGTGTAAGCCGGACTATTCTCAGGTAGAAAAAGAGATCAAGGCCGATCCCAGGTGGGACGCTTGGGTGGAAAAAACGAGAGGATAAAAATCTCAGCTGCAAGCATTACATCCTGACACACTATACCGGGAAAGATGCTTTTGGGCTGATCATACATGAAGCGTTTTTGCGCTTGCTGCGTTTCTGGATGGAGCCCCCGTCAGCTTGCTGCGGGGGCTTTGATTTATGACAGGTTCCTGCTTCATTTGGCTTTTATTTTTTGCCCTTATTTCGTGCCAGCACGCCTATTGCCACTGCTGCCGCCGCTGCCACAGCGAGCACAATTATCGCAATGACCATAGATGACTGCGCCCTGCCGGACTCCGGTTTCTGTTCCTGCTGCGGCGCAGAGGCGGCGGGGCTGTCCGCTCCAGAATCTTCCGGCTCGTCACCGGAGGCAAGCCGCAGACCGAAGGTGAAAATTTCGGATTCCGGAGATTCTCCTGCCGCATTTATCGCTGTCACCTTATAAGCATAATGCTTATCCTTCTCTGCGTCCATATTAGCAAAGTCACACACGGTGGTGTAACCAATAATTTCAAACTCCCCTACAAGCTCATACACGTCAGATGCCGTATCGCCGTCTGACTCGCTGCCTTGCGCCGCTGCACCGTCTCCGACGGCAGAGCCGCCCGCAGTCTCGGCTCCGTCTTTCGCAGCTTCGCCCTGCGCGTCCTTGCTCACCAGCTCCGCCGCCATGACCTTATAATAGTCAGCCCCTTCACAGGGTGTCCATGTGATTCTGCTGACAAAATTTCCGTATTTCTTCTCTGCGATCCCTTCCGGCATCCCAGGCGCCTCTTTAGGCGTCTCCAGGGGAACATAATGCTCGGAAATGCCCTGCAGCTCCAGCTTATGCAATTCTTCCGCCACATAGCCTCCCACCAGCTTTGCCCCATAATACTGCAGATGGGTATCATCCCTGACGCCCTTGGCATATTCGCCCTCATAGGCGCCCGCAATGGCATGGTTATAAATGATATCCTTGGTGATCCCGGGTCCCAGCCGCTGATTCAGCTCTGTAAAACGGTCTACGGTTATGGCATTCAGATCAATCAGCAGCGTTCCCGTCTCCGCTGCCGTTTCCCTCATGGCCTCCACATACTCCGGAAAGCTCACAATAAATTCACTGTTTGTGCGCGCATATTGATTACGGTTGCAGAGCGTCACCAATACCGGAGTTGCGCCTCTGTCCCGGATTGCCTTAATATAAACGTCCGCAAGCAGCTTTTTGTAATCCGCCACCGAGACATACCTGTCCTTATTCCCGCTGCCGGCGTCATTGTGCCCGAACTCGATCAGGACGCAGTCTCCAGGCGCAATTTCACAGAGCACCTGGTTCAGCCTTCCCTGCCTCAGATAGTTCCCGGTGCTCCTGCCGCCCAGGGCGCGGTTGACAAATGTTACATTTTCATCAAAGTAAAGCGGAAGGGTCTGCCCCCAGCCAGTCTGGGGCGCGTATTTCGCCCCGTAGGTCTGCACCAGAGAATCTCCCACAGTGTATATACATTTCTTTTCATTGGGAGCCTTTGCCGCCTGTCTGACCGCCCTGATGCTCAGGACCCTGCCCTTCCCTGTGGCTTGGATGGTAATATCGCCCTCAATGGCTGCAACAGCAAAGGTTCTTGTCTGCTGCTCACCTTCTCTGACCTTTTCCTCCAGCAAGCCGCTCCTGTCGCTTGCCGCGCTGTCTGTGTTGGGCACCATCTGGTCCTCCGTAACCCTGTCATAAGCAAAGCTCATGACACTGTCGGCACCATTTCCGGCAAAAGTTATCTCTATGTCATAATTCTCTCCGGCGGCAGCGGGGATTACAAATTCTTTCCTCCCATCCACCAGGCCGTCCTCTCCATAAGTAAATACCACAGGGTCCTGTCCATTAAGATTCTCTGTGACTTCCCCCCTGTTCTGTTCCGCATAGACCGGACTGCTCACGCTTCCTGACACAAGGACAGCCGCCAGGATTCCCAATGCCGCAGCTATTTTCTTCTTAATCCCCATGATCCCTCTTTTCTGCACCACAGCTTCCTGCGGTACGCATAATTCACAGGCTTTCACCGCTCTTTGCCGGAATTTCCGCCAACACCCATGAAAGCATCAATCTTCTCCAGCACTGCGGGATCTTTCTGATAGGAAAAGTCCGTAGCCTCGATTGTCAGAGTTTCTCCCGGGACTATTTCTTTCCTGATCCACTCCGCCGACCTGAAAAAATCTTCTTTTACATCCAATGTGGTGGACAAGTGGACGGGATGCCTGTTTTCCTCATTCATGCGGTGAAGATACCTGTGGTACAAAACTTCCGCTTCTCCCCGCAGCACAATGGTCAAGACCTCATAGTGGTTTTCATCGGCAATGGAATGCAGCTTTATCAGCTCCTTTTCATGAAAATTTGCCTCCAGGATCATATCCTTTCCCGTCAGGGCGATCCGTGAAAACGCATGGCACATAAGCTCTACCGTCGCATTGGAAAGCTTCTTGTTCTCCTCACGGTCATGAAACCCGATAAAATCACCCAGAATCTCCTTAATGGTGTCTTTCTGGAATACTACACTGCGGTATCTTTCGGATAATATTTGGGAAAACGTTGACTTCCCTGCCGCTATATCTCCTGTGATCAATAATAATTTCTGCATTGATATATTCCTCCTATATTAGTTCCGCCTCTCCGCTTCTACGCCCCCTTGTCATTGTCTGAACTGTTACTTTTGATCAGCCCTCTGCCTGAACCTGCCTGTAATACTGCAGCAACAGCCGCACAACCCTGCTGTAGCTCACCGCCCCGTCCGTGACGCCGTTCACCTTCAGATTGGTGTCTATGAACGCATCCGAGATCTCGTCAACGATCTCCGTGTCGATCAGCGCCTTGCCGTTGATCCTGTCCCACTCATCCTGGGTAACAAAGACATCGTCCGCCCATACCCGGCTGTCCACAGCCACAGGCGGGATCACAGCGGCTGCCGCCTCATAGGATACCCTGCTCTCCTCCCACGCCTTGTACAGGTCATTGTTCAGATAGACCAGCACGCCAAGGTAGCCTGAATACTGGAAAAATACGTCATCGGACTGTGTGCATGCCAGGTAGGCTATGAAATTCGCCTCGTCCTCAAAGATATATCCCCTCAGATGCGCCAGCTCATGGCACATGGTCTCGGGAATATTCAGGATCTGCATCACATCATTATAGTTCGCCTCCATGGAGAAGGGAAAATAATACCCCTTCATATACTGCTGGCACATAAAATCCGAGGCAAGCAGCGCCTTGGGACGGGGATAATAGCCGTCCAGCTGGGGATAGGTCTTCCCAAGCCGCCTCATCAGTTCCCTCGCCTGGTCAGCCAGAGCATTTAACTGTACCCGGTATTCCGCCCCCTGCAGTTCGCCGCCAGGACCTGTATAAATCACCCTTCCTGCCTCGTCACGCTCCATCACCTTCGCCAGCTGGTTACACTTTCCCGCTACAATATTATAGACGGCGATCAGCTCTGTCAGCTCATATTCCCCGTCATCCTCCCCGAAATAATGTTCCGAAAAGGTGGACGCATGATAGAGGATAAAGCAGTTTAAGGTCATGACCAGGCAGACTGCCAGCAAGGTCCATGCAAGGAAGCGGTAAAATCCCGCTGCAAAGCGCCAGAAACCTCCTGTCCGACGGCACGCTGCGCCCTTCTGCCTCCCCGCATCGCCCGACTGCGCCAACCGGTCGCCCGACTGCCCGGCTTCCTGTAGCCTGCCCGACCGACTGCCTTCCTGCGCCCTGACCAGCCGGCTGCCCAACCGCCCGGCTTCCTGCGTCCTGACAAACCGTCTGATCCCGCGCACCGCTCCCCCCATGGCACAGGCCAGCCCCAGGAGCAGCGCAAAAATAACCATAACGGCTCCCGCTCCCAGCATCCACTCCCCCACGGAGAAGGGAAACAGCCCTGTGACCCGCCCGTAAAGATTCACCCATACGGGGAAAATATTGGCGATATACCAGTCTGAAAACCCCCTGCTGTTCCACGCCGCCACATTCAGCAATATTGTCAGCAGCCCAATGCCTGCATAAATTATGAGACTTTTGCGTCCTTTTATCCTGTGCATATTGCGCTCCTGTGCATGACTGGGCAGGGAAAATCTTTTCCTGCCTGTGCATATAAGAAAATCACGGCCTCCCCATGGAGAGAGGTCGTGATCTCACACTTATCGGTTTATTCCCAGTACATGTGCTGGGAATACTCTTTCCAAATACAGCAGATCCAGGTCTTGCCCTGATTCAGGACGATCTCCTTGCCGTTCTCGTCGTAGAAAAGATTCGGGTCCGTGTCGCTTTCGCGCTTCCAGGTTCCCTTGATCACCTTGCCATTGGTAAAGACATAAGCGTCTCCTGTGCCATGGATACCAAAACCCAGATAATCAGAGGCAGGATCGTCAGGAACCTTCTTCTCGCCGTGGCAGACCTTGAACACCACATTGGTAACGGCAACCTGCTCGTTGTTCATCTCATCTATCTGCGGCGAACCATACTGGGTACGGTAGTAAAGTCCGTCATCCGGATTGTATGTAAAGCAGGGATTGTGCTTTCCGTATCCGCCCGCATTGCTCTGAGTACCTCCAGGATAAACCTTGGTCGCATTCGGATAGCTGTCATAAGTAGCCCTATAGCCGTCATCCGCAAAGCTGAACGCCTTTACAAATGTATCTCTGTAGTCAGTCTTGTAGCCCAGCCTTTTCACCGCGGCGTTATATCCCTTGATAAAAAGATAGCCTGTATGCTCTGTGCTGTATTTACTGCCTCTGTCAATACGTCCGTATGCCTCGCTCGCCCCGTTGTTAATGCCTGCCAGAGCCTGGCTGACATTGTCGATCCTGTTGGAGTTGATCAGCTCCTCAACCCAGGGTCTCGCAAGTCCCCAGTTACAGTAGATGGAGTCGTATGCCATCGCTTCATAGAGATAATAGTCACGGGCACTCCTTACGGAACCGATATGATCCAGATTGTCATAATCCTCAAAAAGCCCCATCAACCGGGTAATACGCCCCTCCACAGGCGCTTCATAGATGATGCTTGCGGCAGAAATGCCGTACTGGGGAAGGCTTACCTGAATATTATTGATCATGACTGCCATGTTTCTTCTCTTGACTACAGATTCATCCTTCCACTCGCCGGTCAGATAACTCTGCATTTTTCCGTCCACTACCAGCCTCGCCGTAATGGGATGGTTCTCGCCCCCTGCCAGCTTGCCGGCTGTCGGTACAGGCGTAGGAGCCTCTGTCGGCGTCGGCGCCGCCGTAGACGCCGGTTCGGGCGTATTGCTTGGAGGCGTTTCCGTCACCATAGGCACCGGGTCTATCATAACCGGAGAATCAGTCTGGCTGCATCCTGCCAAAATACCCAGCGCTAAAAAAAATGCCGCTAATACTTTCTTTTTCATAAGTTGTTTCCTTATATTCCTTTCTGATTCTTTTTCTCTATTTTATATCCAAATACCCTGTTTTGTCCATTCTTTCCTGTAAAAATTAAGAGTTTTTTAAATGTATTTTTTACCATTTGACTTATTTTTGTCTTCTCTTTCTCATTATTTTGTGCTAAAATAACAAAAAAAGGCATCGGAGGTATACCATGAACCTAAAAGACGATTTTGTTATGGCGGACTTAATAGAAGCAGCGAAAGATTGTACAGGCAACGTCTTCTTCCATTGCGAGGGAGGAGACATCGTAAATCTGAAATCCCTGCTTTCCCAGTATGTGCTGGCGTCCATCGCCTGCAAGCCGGGATTGCTCAAAAATGCCCGGGTTGTCTGTACGCAGGATGAAGACTATGCAAGATTAGCTGATTTTCTGCAATAGCTCCATCCCGCCGCTTTCAGACAGGGCTTTCGTTATTCTGCGTATCTTTTATAAATTGCCTGTACGCCTGTCACAGAGGTTGTAACCTCCTTGCCGGTACTGTCCTTATGGACCACGTCGTATGTCACCATGTCGTTCATGGACAACCCATCCAGGGTATTGCCCTGCCCATCCGTTGCATCGGCCGCCTTCTGCTGTGCAAGAGAGGTTGCAACCAGCTCTGCCACCTTCAGCGCCCCATGATAGGAAAGGTGAAGTGTGTCCTCCTCTATGCCGCGATGGGAATTGTAGAGATGATAGTTCTGCGCCACATAGGTCCTTCCCACAACACTATACCATTCTCCGGTCATTTTCCCCGTGTCCACAAGAAATACCTTTTTATCCTCGGCAAGCTTTCTGATGGCGTCCATAAACGGCGCCAACCCGCTCCCTTCAGGGGTTCCGAACTCTCCCAGCTCATTCCCGCCCGCATCCTTCCAGAACTTGCAGCTCTGCATTGTGGTGGCAAGAATGACAATGATGCCCTTCTCCCTGCACTCATCTATCATTTTGGTCAGATACTGCACCATCTCGTCCACATTGCTGTAAGAACGGTCATTGATGCCTGCCTGTATGATAAAGTAGTCGCCGGGCTGGCCGTTCTGCACCACACCGGGAAACGCCATCTCATACCAGCTCCTGGCATAGGTGCCGCCGCCTGCAAGGTTGGTGACTGCGTTTTCTTCCGTCACATACTGGGCAAACACCTGTCCCCAGCCGGTCTGATATCTGCCCGGCTGAGGCTCCGAGGTCTCTATGGGATAATAATTGCTTACCGTAGAATCCCCGCCAATATAAATATGTACCCTGCGCTCCGTGATTTCGGGCGTCTTCCTGATCTCCACCGCGGCAAGGGAATAATCTTTCTCGCTGAGGGAAAGCCTCATGGTCCCGCCGTCCACCCGCACATCCTCCATAAGATAGATATAGGGCAAAGCACCATTTCTGTCACCGGTTCCCTTATTTCCCACATTAGTTCCCTGGGAAGCCCCATTGATGCGCACCGTAGAACGTCCGGTGCCTGACTTGGGCTTGGTTATCCTGATACTGTAGAAACCGTCCGGAAGGGCCGCCACAAACATACCGCTCTCATTGCGCAGGTTCACGCCGCCGGTAGTGCCCCCCACCGATCCGTAAAAGCCGTACAGTTCTTCGCCTGTATACTTCTCTTTTGCTTCTACATGGATATAACCGTCCGTTTCCGCAAATTCACACTGCCCCAGGCTGAACATCAATACAGGGGATACCTCCACTGCCGCCGCCCTGTCCAGCTTCAGGTTTATCTTCCCGCTCCCGTCAGCATGCATATCTTCCTTAGTCACGCTTCCGTCCTCATGACGTACCGTGACCTGATAAACGGTGTTCGGAGTGCAATTCACCAGCCCCGTCACATCCACCGCAAGCTCCTGCAGCCCTGCGGCATTTTGATTTACATAGGCATAGGCGCCTGCATCCACCTCTCTCCCCTGGGAAAAGTCGATTTCACGCAGCACCTTGACCCTTGCCTGCGCCAGCTGCTCCAACGCCGCTGCGTCCGGCTGATATTCCTCCAGGCTGTGTACAATGAATTTCTTTTCCACGGAGACGCCGTCTACGGTGGCACAGACAGCTGCATAATCTATCTCTGTGCCCGCCAGGTAGCACTGAAGCGCCCCGTTGCTCACCGTCAGGTTCTCGTCGCTGGTCTCCCAGAGAATGTCCTCCGGATCAGGCGCCTCCATGGGCTCTCCATATTGATCCAGGCAGTTGACCAGTGCAATCTCCGGCTGGGACCGCCTTTTGACTGCGTCGGGTAGAGAGATATCAAACGAAGCGACACGCTGCGCCTCCCGCACATGCAGCGTGGTGGTGAGCGCTTCCCTGGCATCGTCTCCCCACGCCGCCTGCAGCGTGATATCCGTCCCGTTGATATCTCCCGCCACATAGGCATCCGTAAGCGTAACCACTCCTTCCCCATCAATGGAAACACCGGCGCCGGAGCTCAAAACGCTCCATGTCACCTCAACCGGCTGCGCCTCCCCGCCTTCTCCCTTCATCACCACAAAGGGCGCCGACTGCGTCGTCTCCCCCGCGTGAGGAGCATACATATATTCCTGTCCACCTGTAATCTGCATACTTTCTTCCTTTCCGCAACCTGTCAGCAAGACAAGAGCTGCCACTGACATGAGCTTTGCTATTTGAAAATGTATTTTGTTTTTTTTCATAGCATCCTCTCCTCTGCTTTTTTGATAAGTATACACCATTGCCAGGAGTCGCACAATGGATTTTTTATATTTATACCCCCATGCGTGCTTTGGCGCCATATCAACCCCCCCTGGACATTTATTTTCAGACTTACAACTCCCGGAGCAGCCAAAAAGGCTGCCGCCTGCTGAATTGTCCAGCTGACGACAACCTCCTGTATTATCCTTTATGCAAGCTCGCAGCCTATGAGGACCGCTCCTCTCTCAGCATAGTAACTGCAAAGCCCCCGCGCCTTATATACCAGCACGTCCGCACCGTGGTAAAGTTCCTTGATCGCTGCCTTGATCTGATTGGCGAGATGCTCATTTTCCACATGGCTGATCCGGATCTTGCCTCCGTTATAGCCCAATTTCTTCAGCTCCTCCAGCATCTTGGCGATAACCTTCTTATCCCCCCGGCTCTTGGAGATCGGCTCCAGGGTTCCCTGAGTGCTGGCCGTACCAATGATGCTGATGCCCAGCATGCCAATGGCTGACGCAACCGCCTTGTTGATCCTCCCGTTCTGGGCAAGATTATGCAGAGATTTCAGGGAAAAGAGAAGCCTTGTCTTTTTCTTGTATTCCTTCGCCTTGTCGCATATCTCCTCAAAACTGCAGCCCTGATCGTTCAGCTCCATTAATTTTTCCACAAAAAGACGGATCTCCGCACCTGTGCTCAGGGTGTCAAAGACCTGGATCTTTACATCCGGATGTTCTCTCAAATACAGGTCCCTTGCCACCATGGCAGAATTGTATGTTCCGGAAAGCCCGCTGGTCAGCGTTGCCACATAGACCACATCCGCCCCCTCAAACGCCTTCATCCAGCGTTCCACATTGGGGCATGCCGTATAAGATCTCCCCTTGTATGTCTCCAGCTCGCTCAGCATCTCCTCTATATCCAGATCCTCGTCCAGCCAGTCGCGCCTGTCCGTGGAAATCGTCAAAGGCACTGTCGTGAGGTTGCTGTACTCCGTATCCCGCATATCACAGGATGAATCCACAACAAATTTAACTGTCATCTTCTTTTCCCTGTATGTCGCCCGACCGCTCCATACGACCTTTCTTAAATCATGATTTACAATTGCATCTTTTGCCCGCAGGGCATTCAGATGAGTTACTGCCCGCGGGAGTGGATCATGCAATGTAGTTTTAATTACTACTTTATATTGTAACCCAAACTCTTTTATGATACAATTTACAAAACGATGCAGTTTGTAAACTTTTATCAACTGCAGCTGCCAGGTTGCAGGCAGCGGTCCAGCCATGCAGTATTTCGCAATATAGAAGGAGAGTCACCTCATATGAAATTTTTTCCCGAACGCATAACGATACAGAACAAAACCAGGCGAAGCCGCTTTACGAGAATGTGCATCGGTGAGGCGATCATCGACCTGATGAAAAACACAGATTATGAAAGCATCAAGATTTCCGACATTGCCAAACGATCCGGCATTTCGCGGATGACCTTCTATCATTACTATGACTCCAAGTCAGCCGCCCTGACGGACTATCTGGATGAGATCATCCTGCGTTATCTGAGGGAAAGCCGCAAAAATCCCCATGTGGGAAGATTTCAGGAATACACACACATCCTGTTCTCCCTGAACTTCTTTGACCAATACGCGGATTATTTCCTGGTGATGGCGCAGGCGGGGCTGTACTCGATCCTGATCAACGGGATCAACGAATTCATGACCTCCCGCTTTACCTCCGGCTTCAAGAGCTCCCTCTACGGGCTCTACTACTACGCGGGCGCCCTGCTGAACACCTTCCTCAAATGGGAGGAGGATGGAAAACAGGAACCTGCGGAGAAGATTGCGGAGATCATTTCCTGTTTCCTGCCCGCGCGGTCGTAAGCAGGCGAAACAGGAATCCGTTTTTTGCCACAATAAGCCGGGGGCTTACAGGCTTTTGCTCAATGCCCCCAGGAATAAGTGTTGACAAACCTGCCGCCATACACTACACTCTTTAACATAAACCAAATTCCTGCGGCAGACCCTTACAAGCATATGGGAACTGTTCATAAATAACCTTACAGTTGGCACAGGATAAGTCCCAAAGACAAGGCGGAGGAAAGAGTCAACGATGCCACCGCATCGCCCCCTTCCTCCGCCTTGCAGACTGAAAATTTATCCTTTATGAGACATTAGGCGCTTAACAATGAAATCCTGCGCAAGAAGGCAAAATTGGGGTTACGGCTTGTCCGGGTTAGGGCAATTAAGTTGAGTTATACCAGATTAAGGAGACACAAAAATGAGCATACACATTATCACAGATTCCGCTTCGGACATTTCAGCATCAGAGCATGACAACCTGACCGTCCTCCCCATGACGATCACCTTCGGCGAAACAGAATATCAGGATGGCGTCACGCTGACCCACAGGCAATTTTATGAGCTGCTGGTGGAAAGCGACTCCCTGCCTGTGACAAGCCAGATTCCGCCCTTCGCATTCGAGGAAGCCATGCGGAAAATAGTGGATAATGGCGATACGGCAATCGTTATCACCTTGTCCGGCAAGCTGTCCGGCACCTGGCAGAGCGCCATGACAGCCGCCGCTGCCTTTGGGGAATCCGTCTATGTAGTAGACAGCGAAAATGTCACGATCGGCGAGCATATTCTTGTGAATTATGCATTTGAATTGATAGAACGCGGGTGGAATGCCCCAGATATCGTTGCGGAACTGAACCTTGCCAAAAAGAAGATCCATCTGGTAGCGCTCCTGGATACTCTGGAATATTTAAAAAAAGGCGGACGTGTTTCCAGTGCGGTCGCCTTTGCCGCAGGCGTCCTGTCCATCAAACCCGTTATCGCCATTCAGGACGGGGAGGTCGTCATGCTGGGCAAGGCGCGGGGCTCCAAACAGGCTAACAACCTGATTGCCGAACAGATTCAGAAGGCAGGCAGCATAGATTTCTCCAAGCCTTACCTGCTGGGTTACACAGGGCTGAGCGATGCCCTGGTCAGAAAATATATGGCAGACAATGCCTCTCTCTGGAAAAGCGAAACCGACCAGCTGCCCGTGGGGAGCGTAGGAGGCACCATCGGGACACACGCAGGTCCCGGCGCCATAGCGGTCGCATGGTTCTCAAAGTAAATAGGACAAAAAATGCCTTCCCAGTGTGGTTTCCGCACCTGGAAGGCATTTTTTTAATCTTTTTTACAGATAAAAATCTGTCAGGTCATTTTAAATCCTTATTTCTTCTTGCCCTTCAGGACAAAGAAGGCTGCTGCACCGGCTACCACTACCACGCCAATGACAATCCAGAGCCATGTAAGGCTGCCGGAATCCTCGTTCTGCACAGAATCACTGGAGGCATCCGTGCTGGGCGCGCTGGTAGGCGCTGCCGTCGTGGAAGGTTCTGTGGTAGATGCTGTCTCGGGAGCTGTGGTGGGCGCCGCTGTAGGTGCCGCAGTAGGCGCCGTTGTCGCTGTCGCCACAGGTACTACAAGGGGCTTCGGCGTAGGCGCCGGCCTGCCCTCTGTCCCGGGGTACTTGATATTTGCGGTAGCAAGCTTCATACCTGTCACATCGCTCTTGTTGTCCTCTCCCAGGTAAATGCCAAGGTGAGGAGGCTGATTGTAGCTGGTGTTCTGATTCGCAACCGCATTGCGGTACACGGGATCATGCATCAGCGTATAGATCATGTACTTGGTGTCTTCTGTGGTCATGTAGATACGAAGCTCCGTATCATCCTCGCTGCGCACCACCGCTTCCTCACGCCAGTCGCCCAAAAGGTCAGCCGCCAGGCTGGGGGTGTTCTTGGTGCTGTTGCACATCTTGGTGCCTTCAAAGGTGATCAGCGTATCGCTGCTTCCGCTGGTCTCATTGTACTTGGTGATGGTCATGTTGCCTTCTGTGCCTGCACCGTCCGCAAGCTCACTGAGAAGGTCGCCGTCCCAGTAAATTCTCCAGTTGCAGGATACAACGGACCTGCTGGGATTTAGAAGCGTGCCGTCAAAGCCGTAAATACCGCTGCCATCCGACGTTGCCCAGGATTCAAAACCAGGGTTGGATGTTATGTTGGCTGCAACTCCGCGTCCCACATCCTTGGTACTGAACCAGGAACCTGTGATACGGGTGCCGTTAGCGGCATTGTAAAGAGCCTGGTTCATGGTTGCCGTAGACTTATCCTCCTGAGGGGAGAATACATACAGGTTGTTATTGTTGGGGTTCATTGCCGCCAGGTGGATGGAATCGCCGTGGCCGCCGAAGTCCCTTCCGTCCTTACCGTTGTTGACCCAGAGCACTGTGCCGTCATGGTCGATGGCAATAGCACCCATTACCAGCTCATCAAAGCCGTCCTGATCCACATCACCGGTAGAGACATTGTGGTTGCCCTTTCCGGCATTCTCGTCCCCGGTGGGCACTGCAAAGTTCCATTCCAGCTGGATCTTGCCGTCGCGCAGGGTATAAGCCGCAACGGTTGTCTTTGCATAGTAGCCGCGGTTAAACAATACTGCAGGGATCGTCTCCGTGCAGTTGGCATCAGACTTATCCCTGGGCAGGTACGCAATTGCGATATTGTAGCGCGCCGATCTGTTGCCGCCGTCAGACTTACCCCAGTCAGTGTATTCGCCCGTGGTATTCACATAGTCGATGGTGTCGATCTCTTCGCCGGTAAGCCCGTTGAACACGGTAACATACTCATGGCTATTGGAATTCACATGTCCATTGTTGTCGATATTAGTGCCGGGAACAACGCTCTTATCGCCGATATAGGATACGATCGTGCTCTCGTCTGTCATGTCAAATTTGCCGCCTGCGTTAGGCTTGTAGGTTGTGGTGCCGTCAGAGGTCTTGATAAAGAGCTCTGCCTTGCCGTCCTCGTCCAGGTCATAGAACATGAACTGATTAAAGTGTGCGCCGGAAGGCATTTCCAGGCCCATGTTCAGTCTCCAGAGCGGTGTGCCGTCCATTTTATACACATCAAAGATGGTCGGTGAAGATGGCTTTACTGCCTTACCGGAGTCAAACGCGTTGTCGGGATACCATTTTACAATGAATTCATACTGCCCGTCGCCGTCCACATCCGCCACACCCACATCATTCAGTGTGTATGCTGACATTTCTCCTGTTTTGCTGGGCTGAGGTTCCGGTTTCTGCATGGGGATTGACAGGTAATTCTTGTCATTCGCCGTCACCGGAGTACTCTCGGTGGTCTTATCACCCAGGATCGTCTCAATGGTGTAAGTATCGCCCGCCTTGCCCTTGGGATCTGTAAAGTTGGTTTTGGTCTTAATCGCAACATCGTTTACCTTTTCTCCGTTGCGCTTAATATTAAAGGAAATATCTTCGCCGTACTCTGTTGCAAGCAGTCTCCAGGATACGAAGACGCCTTTTTCCGTCGCAATCGCGTATACGCCTCTGTCCAGCTGCTCCATATTACGGGCATATCCGTTGTAAATGTCAGGGCTGTAGAAATTGCTTACATGGAAATATACATCATAGCCCGAAAAACTCTGTTTCCCGCTGGGGTTGGTGTTTTGTGCCAGCTTATCCTTCTGGATCTCGATCAGGCCCTCTGTCCCTACCAGGTTGGCGCCATATACATAAATGCCCTGCTTGGTAATGTCGAACTCGCCATTAAGTGCCGTCCACTCACTGACCTTTACCTTGCCCATCTTGCCGTCGTTCATCAGCGCATCCACTTCCGTGGGGAACATATCTGCCGTCAGGTCCTCGCCGTATTCCAGCTCCACGGTCGTGGGATGGAAAGCGTAAGTAGGATATGTGTAAGGAATATACTGCATGGAGAACGATACGCTCAGATTCTTGGGATTGTTCACGCCGCTTTCCAGCTCCAGCGGCGCTGTCCACACGTAAGTGCCGGACTTCTGGGCATCAAACGCAGGCTCAGAAACCCATTTGCCCAGAGCGATCTCCTTACTGCTGCCGTCGCCCATCTTTGCCGCCACCTTTACAGGGAAGGTAAAATTGTCATAATCCTTTTTTGTAAAGGACACGCTTGCAGGATTGGTGATCCCGGTCACGTCCGCAGCCGTATAGCTCACTCCTGTGCCTTCCCCGCTGGTAGCCAGGGTCATATTGTCATAGAACGGACCTGCGCCTGTGGTCTTGAGCTGGATACCTGCCACATCAAAATTGGAGATGCCTGCGGTAGCCGCGCCATTGACATGGGTGCCTGCCTCTATGATATTGCCTCCCTTATTATTTCCCAGAGGCTTGATATAATCCTGCTGGCTGAACTGCCCGGTCCTCTTCTGGCCGCCTTCGGCATCCTCCGTGGCAAAAAGCTTCCACTTGGTGTCGGTTCCCTTGTAATCGCCGTCCGGCGTATAGAGGTCAAGGGTAAAGTTCAGGACGCCGCCTGCATTGGATGCGTCCAGGTCAATATCCAGCACTACCCTTTTCCAGGTAGATTTGCACAGACCCATCCAGGTAAACACCGTCCCGACGGTCGCATAGCTGGTGCCGGAGGCCGCGTCGTTCTCGTATGCGGGCATAATGTTCATATTGCCGCTTCCCGCACCGCCGATATTGACCAGGGCATTGCCTGCGCTGTCATAGACCACAAGCGCGTTGGCGATACCGTCACTGTATATGTCATAAGCAAGCTGTACATGCCCCGTCGCCACCGCGGAATCCAGTTTATAATCCACCTGTGCCGCCTTGCTGAAAGTAAGCTTGTTGGAGGTATTGCCGCCCTTGTCATCCTTGGAATAAACCACAGCGCCGGAATCCATGACCCATCCGGAGGGAGCTTCCGCCTCATCTGTATAAATCTTTACTGCGCCTTCTGCTGCTGCGCTGCTGCCTGCCGAAGCACCGGACCCACCGCCTGCTGCGGTGTTATTGTTTTCATTTCCCGCCGGTGTGCCTTCGCTGCTGCCGGTTCCTGCCGCTGCGCCCGATGCGTCAGCAGTCATGACAATGTTGTCATAAGTAACGCCCTTGCCGGTGGTCAGCATATGGATGCCCGCCACATCAAATTTTGAGATGCCTGTTGTAGCCGCACCGTTTGCGTGAGTGCCTGCGGAAATGATATTGGTGCCCTTATTGCCGCCCTGGGGCTTAATGTAATCCTGCTGGCTGAATTTTCCGGTTCTCTTTTGAGCGTACTCGGTATCCTCCGCCTCAAAGATCTTCCACTTGGTATCTGTCCCCTTATAGTCGCCGTCGGGCGTGTAGAGATCAAGGGTAAAGTTCAGGACGCCGTCTGCGTTGGACTTGTCAAGGTCGATATCCAAAACAACCTTTTTCCAGGAATCCTTACAGAGGCCCATCCAGGTAAATAAGGTGCCGCGGGTTGCAAAACTCGCCCCTGTGGCTGCGTCTTCCTCATACGCGGGCATAAGGTTCATGTTGCCGCTGGCTGCGCCGCCGATGTTGATCAGCGCCTTGCCCGCGCTGTCGCAGATTACCAGCGCATTGGCAACGCCGCTGTTGAGCACTTCATACTCCAGCTTCAAATGTCCGGTGGACACAGCGGAGCCAAGCTTGTAATCCGCCGTCCCGCCCATCTGGAAGCTCATGGTCTTGTCGGCATACGATACTACATTGTCAGCGCTCAGCTTCCAGCCTGCGGGAGCCGACGTCTCATCCGTATAAAGCGGGGTGCTCTCCGCCGCCTGCACTGTTGCTGCCGGAAGCATCGGAAACGCCATTGCCGCCGCAAGAGCCAGCGCCAGGACTTTGTTTCTCTTTTTCAGAAACTTACTTTTCATTTTCCATCCTCCTTCATTATTTTTGGTACTTGTGGATCTATATAATATCCTCCCACCCGGATACCGCGCCAGGCTGCACACGGCATCTGGATTGAAAGAAATATTAACATAAGGATCATATATGGCCGGTTTTCTGCAGCAAGACCACAGCCTCACAATGTGTTGTCATCCCAAACTGGTCTACACCCCTCATTCTGCAAAGCTCATATCCTCCATTGCAGAGATACCTCAGATCCCTCGCCAGCGTAGTGGGATCGCAGCTGACATATACAATGCGTTCCGGCTGCATCTTCACCATGGTGGCAAGGCAGACCTCGTCACAGCCCTTACGGGGCGGATCCACCACAATGACGTCCGGATTTTCCATTTCATAGAACTCCGGCAGCACCTCCTCCGCCTTCCCCACAAAGAATTCTGCGTTTTCAATACCATTCCTCACCGCATTCTGTCTGGCATCCTCCACCGCCTGGGGGATCACCTCCACGCCATAGACCTTCCCGGCATGGCGTGCCATAAAAAGAGAGATTGTGCCGATGCCGCAGTACAGATCCCACACGGCTTCCCTGCCGGTAAGCGCGGCGTACTCCAGCGCCAGGCTGTACAGCTTCTCCGTCTGCACAGGGTTTACCTGATAAAAAGACAGGGGAGAAATACTGAAAACCAGCTCCTCTCCGGTACAGGGATAGCCTGATGCCCTCATATCCCGCACACGGATTGTATCTGATATTGTATCCCTTCCCCATAAAGTATATATTTCCCTGCCCATAATTACATTGGTCCTGTCATAATTCAGGCTGAGTGAAATGCTGGTCATTCCCCGAATCCGGCCCAGCCTCCCGACCAGCCTCTCCGGAGCAGGGAGCAGATTGCTTTCCCGGGCATTGATCACCAGGCAGACCATGATTTCCCCACTGGCAAAGCCCTTGCGTATCAATATGTGGCGCAGCAGCCCCTCTCCTGTGGACTCATTGTACGCCGGCACATGTTCTTCACGCATATAGGACAAAATATGTTCCAGAATTTCCTTATTTTCCGCAGCCCCTAACAGGCAGTCAGTGTTGGGGATAATGGTGTGGGTCCTGCCGGCGTAGAAGCCGGTCACGATCCTGCCGTCCCTGTCCGTGCCGACAGGATACTGCGCCTTGTTGCGATAACGGAAAGGTTCTTCCATCCCCACAATAGGCTCCATGCAGGCATCCACCTGCCCCGGTGCAAACCCGCCAATGCGGATCATGCTGTCACGGAGCTTTTTCTGTTTAAAGCTCAGCTGCTCCTGATAGGCAAGTGCCTGCAGCTGACAGCCGCCACACTGCCTGTGGTAAACACACCTGGGTTCCACGCGGAAAGGAGACGGCTCCAGCACCCTCTCCAGCCGCGCATAGGCATAATTCTTTTTATTTTTTACTATCTTTGCTTCCACGGTATCACCCACGACGGCATCCTTTACAAAGAGAGTAAAGCCATCCACCCTCCCGATGCCCTCGCCATCGCTGCCGATATCCTCGATTGTCACCGTCACATGATCATTCTTCTGAAACTCCATGGAAACCTCATTCCTGGGCTTACAGCCTGGTAGCCCTCAGATTGGATTCAAACAGCCTGTTATAACCCAGCCATCCGGTATTTTCTTTGTTGTTCTCAAGTATTTCCTTAAAGGTCTCCAGCTTTGCGTCCGTATCGTCCGCATAGTTCAGCGCCAGCGCCTCTATCAGTGCAGGAATCTTGGGAGAGCCAAACTCATATTTCCCATGATGCGCCAAAATACAGTGCTGCAGCTCCACCAGCAGCCCGTGGGGGAAATCCGCTATCTTTGCCGCATGCTCCGCCACCATCTGAGACCCCATGACGATGTGCCCCAACAGCTGGCCCTCGTCCGTATAATCATTCTCCGGGAAAGATGACAGCTCCCTTATCTTGCCGATATCATGGCATATTGCCGCCGTCAGCAGCAGATCCCTCTTTAATATGGGATAAGCACTGCAATAATAATCACACAGCTTCGTCACACCCAGGGTATGCTCCAGCAGGCCGCCCATAAAGCCATGGTGAACGGTCTTTGCCGCAGACGCAGCCTTAAATATCCTGGCAAAGCTTTCGTCTTTTACAAAGAAAGCCTCCAACAGCTGTCTTAAATAAGGATTTCCGATGCTCTGTATCAAAGCCAGCAGCTCACCATACATGGTATCAACATTCCTGGCGCTGACCGGCAGATAATCCGAAGGCGCATATTCTCCCTCCTGGCAGGTCCGGATCCTCTTGACATTCACCTGGAGGCTTCCCTGAAAATTGGTAACGTCCCCATAGACTTCTATGTAATTCAGTGTGTCATAATCTCCGATCCCCGGATTGTTCGGCTCCCAGACCTTGGCGTCAACGGTTCCCGTCTTATCCTGCAAAATAACATTTTCGTAAGGTTTTCCGTTCTTCGTCACCGCCGCCTGTTTATGCTTACAAAGATAAATGTCATACACTCTGTCGCCTTCTTTAAAATCCTTGATAAATTTCACTGCTCTACCCCCTGCAGAAATTATTTTTGAATATAATATATATATCAATTTCCAGCCTTTACCTCTCCAAGCACAACGCTGAAATTCATTTCCCTGTATTCGTCCCGGACCCTTCTCATTATTTTCAACTCTATGGTCTGCCCTGCCCCAAGCTGCAGCAGGCTGTTGCTGTAGCCATTAAAGGCAGTGACCGTTTTGCCCTCCACACCGGTGATCACATCTCCCCGCTGTATGCCGGCACGCATGGCAGGAGAATCAAAATCAATCTCCCTGACATAAGCGCCGTAGGGCACGCCCTGCTCCCGGTTCGCCTCTGTGGGCACATCGACCCCGTTGATCCCCAGATAAGGCGTTTTGATGCCGTTTGACATATTCTCTATTATCTTCTTCAGCTCTGTGATCCCATAGGCACAAATCATATTGTCCATGTCAGGGACTGTCCTTTTATCCGTAATGATCCCTATGACCTGCCCCTGCAGGTTAAAAAGCACCCCGCTGGCGCTTCTGCTCCCCACAATATCCGTCAGAAGCAGATTATAATTTCTGTCTGTCAGGGACAGCTGGCTGCCTGATGCCGTCACTATGCCGTAGCCAACGGAGCCGCTGACTCCCATGGGACTGCCCATGGCTATCACCGGTGTCCCCGGCAGGTTCCCGTTGGACGATCCCAGAGCAGCGATGGAAGGCTTCTCCTCCTCCAATTCATAGGGCAGGTCGGAAAGCTCTGCGGATACCACTGCCAGCCCTGTGGAAGGGTCATACTGCTCCAGCTGTGCCTCCGCCTGTTCTCCTGCATAAAAAGTCAGGATGATCCGCTCTGCATTCCTGATCGTAGCATAATTCGTCAGGATCAAAAGCTCTATCCCATTATTCTCCAGGATCAGCCCGGAGCATTGATTCCTGCTCTCCTGGATGTCGTCAAACCAGTCTCTGTTGGAGGTGACGGCCGTAACAGTCACCATGCACTTTTTCAGGTTGTCCGCATAAGCGGCAAGCGCTCCCTGTATTTCCCTATAATCATTTATATCCAGCTTTATATAAGACAATATTTCCCGGATCTGTGCTTCTTCCAGCTTCAGGCTTCCCTCCTCCTGCTCCTGTCCGGCTTCCGGATCTTCCTCGGCAGAGTTCTCCGCCAGCATATCCTCCGGAGACATTTCCTCCTGATCCTCCGGAAAAGTCACAAACTGAGGCTTCTCCTCCGGGTAAAGCCAGTTGCTGATAACGGGTTCAAGCACCAGGAACGTCACACAGGCGATCAGTCCAAAGATCACTGCCATCACCGCAGTGATAAGGGTTCTCCGTATCAGCTTCCTCCTGTTCACAGGCCTCACCTTTATCTTTTCCGTGAGAAAATCTCTTTGCCTGTTATTGTTCTGTTCCTGATCAGGCATATGCCCTCCTTTCAACCGAACAGACCCCCGCCATCATCACTGCATCCTACCTCTTTCAGTATACCCTATCCGCTGCAAAAAGTAAAGAAGAACGTCGCTGCGCCCGGCATTCCGGGTACCTTCCCGCCGCAGTTTCAGCGCCCCTGCCGCGACGCCAAAAACGCGGGTGGTTCCTGCAGATCACCGGACAGATAATATCCAGGACCATTATTCGGCAATATGCCCAAACAGCGCCAGCGGTCCCGCCAGCACCTCCCTGGCCACATAGAGCGACCGGTCCTGCCTGGTCTCCATATTCCACTTTACAAGGGATATGGCCCCATTCTGAATCTCCAGACAGGTGATACAGCTCGGATGCACACAGCTGCCGGTGTTAAAATACCGTGTCTGCGCATCGCCCAGCATGGGTCGGTGGGTGTGCCCCGTGACCAGATAGCAGTTTTTCTTTACCGCCCAGGCGGAAAGCCGCCTTTCGCTGCGCTGTCTGTGCCTGTAATTCTTGGCGGCGCTGGTGGGGTCAAGAACGCCCATCTGCTCCAAAGGCTTCCAGAGATAGCGCACCAAAAAGCGTGACAGCTTCCAGAAGGTAGAATTGAGGATATCCGCCTGATGCCCATGGGTAAGGTACAATTCAAGGCAGCCGGCCCTCCCTGGCGCCTGCTGCGCGGTAGGACAGATTTTGAGCACAATCCCCTCGTAATGAGGGAATTCCCGGCTATTTTTCATGACGTGGTCATGATTTCCGTAAATCATATAGAGCCTGTTTTCCTTCTGAAAAAGGGAGAGCAGCCAGAAAACATTGCTGTGGATTTCCCTGATTGCCGCCAGGCTGCGGTTCTCCCAAAGCTCCTCTCCATCGCCCAGCTCAATGTAGGTGAAGCCGTTTGTATAATAATAGCGCAGCGCGGCAAAGTACAAATGCTGGTTTTTCAAGAAATTGTCGTTTGCGTTTCCCACTCCCCGATGGCAGTCGCTGATCAGCACAATCCTTGAGTGCGGGTACAGCGCCAGCACCGGCGCGTTGCGGAAGCTTTTGTCCAGTCTTCTCTCACAGCCTGTTTTCATGGCATACTCCTTTTATACCTGCTTAAAAATCACTTTTTGCTAATCGCCTTTGAGCAAGACGCCTTCACAGGTCTTTGTCCCGTTTCAGCTATCTGCACCTGCGGCAGCACTTTTTGCAGCACTTCCTGCGCTTCTTATTCCGGAATATACGCCGGAAGAAGGACGGCAGGCAGTAATACAGGCAGAGCAGCCGGTCCATGCTGGACTCAAAGGGCTTTGTCACCCATAGGAACATACGGCAGGAAAGCCTGTTTTTCCACTGGGCAAAGCGGCAGACTATCCTCCGCCATAAAGAACCCGCGCTGGAAGTACAGCCTTTAAAGAATATCTGCACCTGAGTCCCGCAGATGTTGAATCCTGCATCTGTCTGTGCGTTAAGAGCATTCACAAATGCGCTTGCCATATGGCAGTCAGGGAATGATATACATGCCTTGACCTCCAGGTCACAGGGCTCGCTGTAGCAGCCCATACGAAAGGCTGTCATCCACCACTGCCTCCTGTGCAGGTGGGCGCATTGGTTCTTCCCCTGATAAAGCCGCACGGACATGGGCAGCATCTCCGCGTTATCCACGCTTCGGAACAGAGTCCTTTTCCTGTTGATCTCAGCAACCAGGGAATCCGCCTTATAGACGCCGACTTCACAGCCCAGGTTAATGCCGTACTGCCCCTTCCACAGTTCGATCATCCAGGTTCTGCCTCCGTAATCAAAATATACCGGCAGACAGTCAAATACCATGCTGAAATACGGAGCATAGCGGTCATAGAGTGCCGTATAGCCAAAGGCTCGCTGAGGCGCATCCACTACAGTGGAAAAGACATCCTGCTGCGGCACATAGCAATAGCCAAAAGGCTTTATAAGGCCGTCCAGGGTGGTCAGCTTTTCCTCACAGGTCATGGCGCAAAGCTTTTTGCGTGCCCTCTTTTTGCGGAATGCAATAAAAGAGAAGCCAAACACAAATACGACCAGAAACAATAAAAATCCTGCAATAAAATACATTGTCTTTTTCCTGTTTCCTTTATTTCCTATTTTTTTATCATATTATGCAAAAAGCGACTTTATTGTTCATACAATGTTTTATTAGGGAAACATCTCGCATTTTTCCGGAATCCATGGTAAAATGTTGACACAGAAGGGGCTTGTGTCAACTTCTGAATTCCATGCGCGCTGATACACGCAATATCATGGTAAAATATTTTCAAAGGGCTGAGCCAAATGAGTAAAGCGAAAAAGATGCGGGACATCCTGGAAAACCGCAGTTTTTTGGCTCTGCCCGGAGCAGGTGCAGGTTCTTTGCTCTCTCCCCCGGAACATGCACGGCATTTAACAAAGCCGCAGGCGCGGCAGAATGGAAGGTATTATGAATCAAAAAGTATTAAAAACCCTTGAATATAACAAAATCATTGACATGCTCACAGAGAAGGCGGACTCTGAACCGGGCAGAAAGCTGTGCCGGGAACTCACCCCCTCCACAGACCTGAAAGAGATCCGTGAGAACCAGCGGCAGACAGCGGATGCCCTGAACCGCCTCTTTGCGTCGGGAAGCACCTCCTTTGGCAGCAACAGGGATATCGGCTTCTCCATCAAGTCGCTGGAGATCGGCAGCACTCTCTCCATCCTGGAACTGCTGAACATCGCGTCCATGCTGGACAATGTCTCCCGCATCAAGTCCTATGGCAAAAAGGCAAGGGAGGATGCGCCGGAGGATTCCCTGGACGGATATTTTGAGGGACTGACCCCCCTGACACAGCTTGCAAACGAGATCAACCGCTGTATTCTGTCGGAGGAGGAGATTGCAGATGACGCAAGCCCCAAATTAAAGAGCATACGCCGCTCCATGATACAGGCCAACGAAAAGATACACACCCAGCTGACCAACATGTTAAGCGGCGCCTACCGCACCTATCTGCAGGATGCGGTCATCACCATGCGGAACAACCGCTACTGCATCCCTGTGAAAGCAGAATATAAGGGACAGGTAAACGGCATGGTCCACGACCAGTCCGCCACAGGCTCCACTTATTTCATCGAGCCTTCCGCCGTGGTGGACCTGAACAATCGCCTGCGGGAGCTGGAGCTGGAAGAAAAGGAAGAAATCCAGGTAATCCTGGCCTCCCTCAGCGCCCAGGCAGGGGAGCACACCAAAGAGCTTGCAGACAATCAGAAAATCATGACTATGCTGGACTTTATCTTTGCCAAGGCAGAGCTCGCCATGGACATGAACGCCACAGAACCGCTCTTTAACAGAAAGCAGTACATCAATATTCGCAAAGGGCGCCATCCTCTCCTGGACAAGAAGAAAGTGGTTCCCATAGACATCCACCTGGGCAGAGATTTTGACCTGCTGATCATAACCGGTCCCAACACCGGAGGCAAGACCGTGACTCTGAAAACCGTAGGGCTTTTCGCCCTTATGGGCCAGGCAGGGCTGCACATTCCGGCGCTGGACCGCTCGGAGCTGTCCATCTTTACGGAGGTGTACGCTGATATTGGGGATGAACAGAGCATCGAACAGAGCCTGTCCACATTTTCCTCTCATATGAAAAGCATTGTCCACATTCTGGCCCATGCGGACGCGGATTCCCTGTGCCTTTTTGATGAGCTGGGCGCGGGCACTGACCCCACGGAGGGCGCGGCACTGGCCATCGCCATCCTGAATTTCCTCCATGACAGAGGCATCCGCACCATCGCTACCACTCATTACAGCGAGTTAAAGATATACGCTCTCTCCACCTCCTTTGTGGAGAATGCCTGCTGTGAATTCAGCGTGGAGACCCTGCAGCCCACTTACAGGCTGCTTATCGGCATACCGGGAAAGAGCAACGCCTTCGCCATCTCCTCCAAGCTGGGGCTTCCTGACGACATCATAAATGCCGCCAGAGAACAGATTGGCAGTGAGGACAAAAGCTTTGAGGATGTCATCGCAGATCTGGAGCAGAGCCGTGTTACCATCGAGAAAGAGCAGCGGGAGATTGCAGAGTATAAAGAACGAATCCACACCCTGCAGGAGCAGCTGCAGCACAAAAACGAAAAAATTGACCAGGCAAAAGACCGTATCTTGAGAGAAGCCAACGAGAAAGCCCGTGAAATCCTGCAGGAAGCGAAAGATGTTGCCGACGAGACTATCCGTGATTTCAACAGGGCAAACAGCGGCACGGATATCAAAGAGCTTGAGAAAAAGCGCCAGAAGGTCCGGGACAAAATAACTGAAAAGAACGAGCGTCTGTCCGTAGGCGGAAGCCACAGGGAGCCCGAAAAGAAGGGAATCGACCCTGCCAAACTCAAAAAGGGCGACGCTGTAAAGATCGTCTCCATGGGACTCAAGGGAATCGTCAGCAGCCTGCCGGATTCCAAGGGCGCCTTGTTCGTCCAGTGCGGCATCATGCGCACCCAGACGAATATAAAGGATCTGGTCTATATAAACGAGGACTCCGTCTCCTCCCCCGCCCCCCGGCGAAGCAGCAGCGGCACCAGCAGGCTCAAGATGTCCAAGACCCTGTCTATCTCGCCGGAGATCAACCTGCTGGGCAAGACCGTGGACGAGGCGATCTCCGCGCTGGACAAATATCTGGACGACGCTTACCTGGCCCACCTCTCCAGCATCAGGGTGGTACACGGCAAGGGCACAGGCGCCCTGAGAAGCGCGGTCCACAGCCATCTGAAACGGCTGAAATATGTGAAAGAATTCCGGCTGGGCGAATATGGGGAAGGGGACGCGGGAGTCACCATCGTCACATTTAAATAACCATAACAATATCCCTATTGCCAAAATATTGATCTGTGCAAAGAATGGGGAACCAGTACTGTGCAGATGACGCCCCCGCAACAGCAAAACGCACGGAATGGAGATTAAAATGGTAAACAAACAGAAAGTCCTGATCGTGGACGACGACAACAACATAGCAGAATTGATCTCTCTCTATTTCACCAAGGAATGTTACGAGACCATGATTATCAACGACGGAGAATCCGTCATGCCGGCGATGAAAAGCTTCGCCCCAAACCTGATACTGCTGGACATCATGCTTCCCGGCATGGACGGCTATCAGGTCTGCCGGGAACTGCGGGCAAAATATTCCGTGCCTGTTATCATGCTGTCCGCAAAGGGCGAGGTCTTCGACAAGGTGCTGGGACTGGAGCTGGGGGCTGACGACTATATTGAGAAGCCCTTTGACTCCAAGGAGCTGGTGGCACGCGCCAAAGCTGTGCTGCGCCGTTACAAGCCCACTGGCAGCACTCCCCAGTCGTCCAGGGATAAATGTGTGGAATATCCTGACCTGTCCATCAACCTGACCAATTACTCCGTGGTATATATGGGCAGGACCATAGACATGCCCCCCAAAGAGCTGGAGCTCCTCTATTTTCTCGCCTCATCTCCCAACCATGTTTTTACCAGGGAGCAGCTGCTGGACCAGCTCTGGGGTTATGAATATATTGGTGACACCCGCACCGTGGATGTACACATCAAACGGCTCCGTGAGAAGATCAAGGATCATGCGGGCTGGAAAATATCGACCATATGGGGGATCGGCTACAAATTCGAGGTGCGCAGTCCATGAAAAAGACCCTGTATCTGAAGTTTGTGCTGGCGTACTTTATATTTGGCGTATTCAGCTTCATTGCCGTCTCCGTCTTTGTGCCCGGCATGACAAAGGAACAGCTGGTGCGCGAAAAAGTGGAAGACCTCTATTCGGAGGCTGTCCTGATCGCAGATACCTACGCCACCGGACTGTATACCAGCGAAACAGACCTGGAAACAGTGAAAGGGCAGCTTGACGCCCTCTCCCTCTACATGAACACCATCATCCGCATTATCAACCCCTCCGGGCGCCTGGTCCTGGATACCAGCGCTCCCATCAACGTGGAGGATGTGGTCATCATCAAAGATTTCGACCCTACTGTCACCAGCGGTTCCTTCTATGTGGCTGACAACTTCTTTGGAAGCTTTGACTCGGATGTACTCAGCGTCCTGGCGCCCATTACTTCCAACTATATGGTAAAAGGCTATGTGGTCATCCACTACCGTATGTCGGACATCCAGGAATCCTGCAACGGGCTGCTGAGCATCTCATATATTACAATGGTAGTACTGTTCCTGCTGTCCCTGATCATCCTGATATTTTTTACGGAGCTGGTGTATGTGCCGATCAGAAAGATCACCTATGCCACAGAGCAGTACGCCTCCGGCAACATGCACTATCAATTCCAGGTGGAGAGCGAGGACGAAATCGGATACCTGGCGGGCTGTCTGAACTATATGGCGAGCCAGATTGCCGGCGCAGAGGATGACCAGAAAAAGTTTGTGGCAAATATTTCCCATGATTTCCGTTCTCCCCTGACCTCCATCCGGGGCTACCTGGACGCCATGATAGACGGCACCATCCCTCCGGAAATGCACGAAAAATACCTGAATATCTTATTGAATGAAACAGAGCGGCTGACAAAGCTTACCAACAGCCTGCTCACCCTGAACAACCTGAACACAAAGGGGATGCTCCTGGACAGGACGGACTTTGAACTCAATGGTGTCATACGCGGCACTGCCGCCTCCTTTGAAGGCACCTGCAGGCAGAAAGCCATTGCCATTGAGCTGATACTTACCGATGATGAAATGTACGTCAACGCGGATATGGGCAAGATCCAGCGCGTCCTGTACAACCTCCTGGATAACGCCATCAAGTTCAGCCCCCACAACTCCGTGATCAAGGTGGAAACCTCCGTGAAAAAAAACAAGCTGTTCACCTCCGTCAAGGACAGCGGCATCGGCATCCCCAAGGAGGACCTGAAACTGATCTGGGACAGATTCTACAAATCCGACATCTCCCGCGGCAAAGACAAGAAGGGCACAGGGCTGGGCCTTTCCATTGTAAAGGAGATCATCAACAGCCACGAAGAACATATCAACGTGATCAGCACAGAGGGAGCGGGAAGCGAATTCATCTTCTCCCTGCCCCTGTCAGACAGAGATGAGGAGAATGATTAATGCCATGACTACAAAGATTATGATGACCAAGAAGAAAAAAGCCTTAGCGCTGGCAGGAATCCTGGCACTTTTGCTGACGGGATGCGGGCAGCCGGACCACCCAGATACCGCCGCATTGTCTGGAGCAAATGCCACAGAGGCGCCATCCGATACCACAGGGCAGCCTGATACGGCAACGCAGAAGCCGACGGCTGCTCCTTCGGCAATTCCTGATGCAACTCCAACGGCAGCTCCCGGTTCGACGGCGGCACCAACTGCTGCTCCAACGGCAGTTCCCACTCCGACAGAGGCTCCTGCTTCGGTGGCGGCACCAACTGCTGCGCCAACAGCAGCTCCCACTCCGACGGCGGTTCCCACTCCCGCCCCCACAGCGGCTCCTGCTCCGACGGCGACTCCCGCTGCAGCAGTACCTACCGAAGCTCCTACCGCAGTTCCCACTGCTGCACCAACAGCAGCTCCCACTCCGACGGCGGTTCCCACTCCCGCCCCCACAGCGGCTCCTGCTCCGACGGCGGCTCCCACTCCTACCCCCACGGCGGCTCCTGATGCAGCGTCCTCCTTCCTGAGCACACATGGCGCGCTCGCCGTAAACGGCACAGACCTGGTGGATCAGAACGGAGAAAAGATACAGCTCTACGGCATATCCACTCATGGGCTGGCATGGTTTCCCCAGTATGTAAATGAGGATGCCTTCCGTACCCTGCATGAGGACTGGAAGATCAACTGCGTCCGTCTCGCCCTGTACACTGACGAATACGGCGGTTACAGCAGCGGCGGGGACAAGGAAAATTTAAAGAACCTGATCCGGAACGGCATTGCATACGCTACTGGCCAGGACATGTATGTGATCGTGGACTGGCATGTGCTCAACGACAGGGATCCCGGCGTCCATAAGGCAGACGCAGTTGCCTTTTTTGATGAAATGGTGTCTGAATATGCCGATTACACAAATATTATATATGAGATATGTAATGAGCCCAACGGCTATGCCACATGGGACAGCGTGAAAAGCTATGCCAACGAGGTGATCCCCGTCATCCGCGCCCACGATGAGGACGCCGTAATCCTGGTTGGCTCCCCTACCTGGAGCCAGGATATCGACAAAGCCGCGGCTGCTCCCCTGGACTTTGACAATATCATGTACACCCTGCACTTCTATGCGGACACCCATCGGGACGACCTGCGCAGCCGCCTGGAGAACTGTGTAAGCAATGGGCTTCCTGTATTTATCAGCGAATTCGGCACCTGCGACGCCTCCGGCAACGGTTCCAACAACTTCGACCAGACCTCCAAATGGCTGGAACTGATCGAGAAGTATAACCTGAGCTTTTTCAATTGGAGCCTGTCCAACAAAGCGGAAACCAGCAGCCTTATCTCATCCTCCTGCGCCAAGACGGCAGACTGGACGGAAGACGAACTCAGCGAGTCCGGAAAATGGCTGCGAAATTACTTCCGGAACAAATAATGGATTTCGCCGTTGCTTAATGCTTCCTAAAATGCTACAATATCCCGTGAGTATGATGCACCGCTGTTTATGCGCAATTACAGCGGAGTCCGACAGTTTATTTTACGAAAGGGGCACTGAATGAAGAAAACAATCACGAAACACCTTTTTATCTACATGTTGGCAGCTTTTCTCTGTACGATCCTTGCCATTTTTGTCCTGCAGACCTTTGTAAACCAAAGAAATAATATTCTTTCCAGCCAGGAGAAACTGGATGCCGTAAAAGAAACATTGAGGAGCAATGAAGAAAATATTAAAAGGCTCACGGAAAATCTAAGTGCGGACAATCTTGCAAAGACAAGAGCCTTTGCGGATATGCTCGCCATGGACAAATCCATTTATGGGAACACAAAACGATTAAATGAAATCAAGGACCGCCTGGAAGTAAACGAGTTACATATTATCGACGCAGACGGTATCATCACCAGCAGTACCATAGACGGTTACATTGGATTCGATATGAAAAGCGGTGAGCAGTCCAATGCATTCATGGTGATTGTGCAGGATCCTTCCATCGAGATTGCCCAGGAGCCCCAGGTAAATGTGGCGGAAGGCGTCATCATGCAGTACATCGGCGTGGCGAGAAAGGATGGCAGGGGACTTGTCCAGGTAGGCGTGCGTCCGGAAGTCCTGGAAAATACCCTCGCCGGCACAGAGATCGATGTTGTCCTGGGCACAATCGAGCACGGCAGCAACGGATATGTCTATGCCATCGACCAGGCGAGCGGGATAATCCTGGCGCATCCGGACAAAAGCCTGATCGGCACACCTGCCGCAGGCGCAGGATTTCCCAGGACATTGACAGGCCGGGGCAAAGCCAAAATAAACAACGTGAGCGGTTATTACCAGGCGGAGGAATATGATGGGAAAGTCATCGGGACCTTTATGCCGGCTAACGAATACTATAAAGAGAGACGCAACCAGACTATCGTGGTGGCAATCAGCATGTTGATCATATTCGGCGTGCTGTTGCTGACCATCAATCAGCTGATGGACAGCAAGATCATAAAGGGAATCGACAATATCATCTCATCACTGTCAGGCATCACAGCAGGAAATTTTAATATTGTGGTAAACGAACGAAGGAATCCGGAGTTCGGCATGCTTTCCGACAGTATTAACAAAATGGTAAACAGCATCCGCAGCGGCATGCAGGAGAACCTACAGCTTTTGGAGCAGCAAAAGGCTGACGTGGAAAACAACAAAGCCCTGATCCAAAATGTAAAAAATGCCTGCACCAACCTGGATCACGTATCAGGTGAAACCCTTGCACATGCAGATAATATTTATAACGGCACCGGAGAACAGAAGAAAGCGGTGGAAGATCTGCAGCATATTATGGATGTGCTCATGCAGGAGCTGAGCAGCAGTGTGAAGGTATCTGTGAACGTGACTACAGATACCGGCGCAACCGTACAGCAGATCATGCAGACCCAGTCCCGAATGGATCAGCTGAAAGAGTCCATGCAGAACATCTCAGACATGTCCATGGCAATAGAAAAGATCATCGACGAGATTACATCCATCGCCCAGCAGACTAACATGCTTTCCCTCAACGCTTCCATAGAGGCGGCTCGCGCAGGAGAAATGGGCAAGGGCTTCTCTGTGGTAGCAACCCAGGTAGGCGAACTTGCGGCAAGAAGCACACAGGCAGCAAAAGAGACCAACGAGCTTATCACCAATTCCATTTTGGCTGTGGAACAGGGAAAAGAGATTACAGAACGCACAGCGGAAGCCTTTGCCAGCGTGGTTGGAGACATTGAAAAGGCAAATTCCGATGTAGAAAAGATCACCGCAATGGTTAGAGATAATGTAAACATCGTTTCAGATGCCGTGAAGCAGCTTGAACGCATTTCAACGGTGGTGGAAAGGAACGTGGAAATCTCCCAGAATACGAAACACGTCTCCTCCAACATGGCAGAAATCACAGCAAACCTGCTGGAGATGGTGGAATCGTAAAAGACCATATACCCCGTCAAACCTGCAAGGGTATTCTTTGCGGCATCCGCCAGGTTCCAGGGACGATACAATTTACAAAGGAGGCAGCTGCTTATGGGAGCAGCTGCCTCCTTTCATTTTCATTTCCTGGTCCTAAATCCCCTGCAGCATCCCCCGGGTCTTTGGCTCATGCCCGCGGAAATCATCTGCTTCCAATTCCCCCTGGTTCCTTAAGCCGGAACCGGGATACCAGCTCCTTCAGGGCATCAGCCTGTCCGGACAGCTCCTCGCTGGCGGCAGCGCTGGCTTCCGCCGTGCTCACATTGTTTTGTATAACAATGGATATCTGCTCGATCCCATGGCCGATATCCGTAGCCGCTGTGGACTGCTGCTTCATATGGTCCGCAATATCGCCAATCAGACCATCCATCTCCTCCGCAAGCCCTGCCGCCGACAGCATGGATTCCGCCGTATCCCCGGCAGCAACAACGCCGTCTTCCATAGAACGCATTGTCTCTCCAAGGAGCTCTGTCGTCTCCTGTGCCGCAGCAGCAGATCTGCTCGCCAGAGTCCGGACTTCGTCGGCAACCACCGCAAAACCTTTTCCTGCCTCCCCGGCACGTGCTGCCTCCACTGCTGCGTTGATCGCCAGGATGTTAGTCTGGAATGCAATATTGTCAATTGTCTTGACAATCTTATGGATCTCATTGGATCTGTCGCTTATCCTCTGGATCACTTCCGTCATATTCCGCATCTTGGTGTTGCTTTCAATCAGCCCCTGTCTGACTTCCCTTGAAATATCGCTGGCCTTCTGTGCCTCCTGAGAAACCTGTTCCACATTTTCTGACACTCCCATGATATTTCTGGCAAGCGCTTCTATCTCAGCCGCCTGCTCCGTAGAACCCTGAGAGAGGCTCACAGCGCTGTTTGAAACCTGTCCCGCGCCTGCGGCAATATCCCTGGAAGATGAGCTCAGCTGACCCATGATTCCGTTCAGCTCAACGGAAATTTCCCCGAAAGAACGTTTGATCTTCGCAAATTCTCCGGCATATTCGCTCTCCAGCGTAAACGCCAGATTCCCTTTTGCAATCTCCCGAAGCGTATCCGATATCTCGTTAATATATTTTATGTATTCACGAAGCCTCACCGTCACCTGGTTGAAATTATCCGCCAGGACGCCTAATTCATCCCGGGACCTGTAATGGATGACCTGATCCAGGTCCCCTTCCGCGATCCGCGTAGCTACCCGGCTCAGCTCCCTTACCGGCCTGCCAATGATCCGCCGTGTCTGGAGGACCACAAGGAGGATCAGCACCAGCACCGCTATGACCGAAACGCTCGCCATGGTCTTTGTCAGATCCTGAAGTTCCGATAATACCTCCGCCCTGGACACGTATGCAACCGCCACCCAGCTGCTTCCGGAAACCTCTGCCACCTGGACATAAGTGTCTTCATAAAGGCTCAGCCCCATCTTCCCTGCCCGTATCTGTCCTGCGGCATAGGAATACATTCCGCCGCTGACTCCGCTCAGCTTTTGTCCCACGAGCGCCTGCTCTTTATGTCCGATGATCGTGTCTGTACGGGTATCGACCAGAAAAATACCGCCGGTATCTTCTATCCGGATATTGCGGACAATATCGGAGATAGAATCCAGATACACATCTGCCGCGGCGACACCCCGCACTGCTCCCGTTTTCGTCTTCAATACTCCGGACGCCCCCACCACATAAGACTGGCTGTCCTCATCAAAGTACACATCACCCAATATGAAATCTTCGGAAGCCACTCCGTTCTGATACCAGCTTTTTGCCAATGCATTGAAATCCGGTCCCGGCACAAATGTTGCATGATACAGGGAGCCGTCCGTCAGCGCCACATACAGCCCTGCGGGATAAGCGTCATTCTGTTTCACTGTATGCTTGATATATTCCTGCATCTCAGGGATGTCCATATCCTCATATTCTATGACATCTCTCTGCGCTTCCAGCATGGTGAGCGTCTTGTTCATCCATGCCCTGGTTTCCTGGAGGGTCTTGTCGGTGGTGGTTCGCAGCATTTCCTCGCTTTTCTCCAGAAGCGTCTGAGACATCCGGTCATATACCACTGTCATCAATATGGCAATGGCGATCATAACGCTCCCCACAATAGCCGCCACCAGTTTCGCCGTGACCCCGATCCCGCGCTTTTTGGATACGCCTGTCTGGTCTTTTCTTCCTTCTTCCATGGTTTTCCTGATTCCTTCTTTCTCTATGTATTATCTACAATTATATAGCAAAAACATATCAACAGGCAAGTGTTCAATATTCCTCCGCAATATCAATCTCTTTCTGTTCCGCCTCCGCCGTGGTGTGGGAATAAGGCGTCCTGTGCAGGTATACAAGCCAGTAGCCGAAGCCCACGATACCCGCTCCGCCCACGATATTTCCCAGTGTCACAGGCAGAAGGCTCCCTATAAGGAAGCGTCCCCAGGTAAGCCCCTCGGCGACGATGCCATACTCCGAGGAAGCCAGAAGCGATGCCACCCCAAAGTACATATCCGCAATGCTGTGCTCAAAGCCGCAGAGCACAAACACAAAAACAGGCCAAAAGCTGGTGAGCAGTTTACCGGAAACCTCTTTTGCCGCAAAGGACATCCAGACGGCAATACACACCAGGACGTTGCAGAGTATGCCTCTTATAAAGCCCTCCGAAAAGCTCAGGTCCGTCCTGGCCTTTCCCGCATTGACAATGGACTGGGCGAGATTCCCCCCAAACAGGTCAGGCGTATGCCCATACACCACCAGCACAGCTACCAAAGCGGCGCCAAGGAAATTGCCCAGATAGACAAAGAACCAACTCTTCAGCATTTTTGCCACTGTCACCTTTTTTTCCAATACTGCAATGATAATAAGGTTGTTGCCGGTGAAAAGCTCGCTGCCTGCGATCAGGACCATCGCCATGCCCGCCGGAAAAACCACAGCCCCGAGAAGCTTTGCAGCGGACGGAGACGCAATGGTGCTGGACGCGGTAGTGGACGCAATTCCGGCAAAACCGATGAATATGCCTGCCAGAAACCCCAGCAATACCATCTTGTAAATGGAAAGATTGACCTTGTGGATTCCCACTTCAATGTAATTTCGTGCAATTTCCAAGGGTGAATGCATAAAATAATACCTCCCGTCATGAATCAGCTAGAGATATTTTATCATATTTCCCATTCCCTGTGCAATAGTACCGTTTTTATTTTTTCACTTAGGAGCTGTTGACAGATCCTTACCTACCCCTGTCTGCGATACTGCACCGGCGTAATTCCATAGCTTTTCTTGAATAGCCTGTTAAAATGCTCCACATTCTCATAGCCGGACTCCACGGCAATGGCCTCCACAGTCTGGTCAGTCTCCCGCAGCATGGTGCGCGCCCGTTTCATGCGCTCCTCCCGGACCACGTCCTGAAAAGTCATGCCTGCCTTTTCCCTGATGTATCTGGAGAGATAGGGCTTGGAGAGATGAAAGATATCCGAAAGCGTATCCAGCGTCACATTTTTATAATGCTTCTGGATATAGGTGACAATTTCCACAATCCTGTCTTCCCTTGCCTCCGTGATGTGCTGTTCTGCGGCGAGTTTGTTTACGGCGGAGGCAAGCGCCGCAATGGAAGCCTTAATAATGTCCTCATCCACGCCTACGCCCCAGTAAACCTTGTCCTCGCAGGCAATGCCCACATACGCCGCCGCCCTGGAGCTGGACCCCCTGGAGACGGCATGCTCCTCATATACGGAAAGCTCATAGCTGACGCCGAAACAGGTCTTGAGAGCGTTGCTCACCGCGTCAAGCCTTCCGTTTCCCGCCGCCTCAATGATCCTTCTGTCCCCGTTCTGCTCGATTGTCACCTGTGCCTGGATCCCTTTTTCCTGGCGGAAATGGCACTCCGGTATGCTGAAGATACTGCGCGCGGAGATATAATTTTCCTCAAAAATGGCATAAATCTCAGCGGGATGCAGCTCCTGATGACGCCTGTCAGAAATCCCCTTCACCAGATATCCCACCTCCTCTTTCATTGCCGCAGGCAGTGAGAATCCAAACTGTTCCTTCAGCACAAACGCCACGCCGCCCTTGCCGGATACGCTGTTGATGCGGATGACATCGGACTCATACTCCCTGCCCACGTCCTCCGGGTCAATGGGCAGATAAGGCACATCCCAGCGCTTTCCGCTCCTGCCCTCTTTCAGCCACGCCATACCCTTACTGATGGCATCCTGATGAGATCCGGAGAAGGCAGTGAACACCAGGTTCCCCGCATAGGGCGTGCGCTCATGGACCTTCATACCGGTAAAGCCCTCATAAGCCTCCCTGATTTTCATGATATGGGAGAAATCCAGCCCGCTGTCCACACCGTGGCACATCATGTTCAGCGCCACAGTCACCAGGTCCACGTTTCCGGTGCGCTCCCCGTTCCCGAACAGGGTGCCCTCCACACGGTCCGCCCCCGCCAGAATTCCAAACTCCGCGTCGCTGATGCCGCAGCCTCTGTCATTGTGGGGATGTACGCTCAGAACCACATTCTCCCGATATTTCAGATGCCTGTGCATGTACTCCACCTGGCAGGCAAACACATGGGGCATTGCCACCTGCACCGTGGTCGGCAGATTGATGACCGCCTTATGTGCCGCGTCCGGCTTCCACACGTCAAGCACCGCATTGCACACCTCCAGCGCATACTCCACCTCTGTCTGGGAAAAGCTCTCCGGGCTGTACTCGAAGGTAAAGGACCCTTCCGTCTCCTCCGCAAGCCTTTTCAGAAGCTCCGCCCCGTCCACAGCAAGCTTCTTTATGGCTTCTTTATCCTTTTTAAAGACCTGTTCCCTCTGCTCCACGGAAGTGGAATTATAGAGATGGACCACTGCGTGGGGAGCACCCTTCACCGCCTCAAAGGTCTTCCTAATAATGTGTTCCCTCGCCTGGGTCAATACCTGGATAGTCACATCCTCCGGTATCATATCCTTCTCTATCAGTGTACGGATGAAATTATACTCCGTATCGGAGGAAGCGGGAAACCCCACCTCGATCTCCTTGAAGCCAATTTCCACCAGCAGTTCAAAAAAAGCCAGCTTATCCTCCAGGCTCATGGGATCTATAAGCGCCTGATTACCGTCCCGCAGATCCACGCTGCACCAGACAGGCGCCCTGTCGATAGAATCCTTCTTCACCCAGTCATAAGTCACTTCCGGGGGCATATGATAGGTCTTGCCGTATTTCTCACTGATTGCCGTCTTATCCATAATATCCTCCAATCCTCACAGTTCCTTCCGATGTGACACCGCTGCCTCCTGCTGCCGTGCAGAGGACTTTCCTCATACAGTGCTGTGCCGATTTGAAAATATTATCATATAAATATTGCCCTATCAATGATTTATTTTGTTATTTATTTTGATTTATTTTATTATATTTTTTATTAGAAATACATATTTCACTAATTTTAAGAACAATCTAACTTGTTTAAATTTATTGTGATAATTGATCTTTTTTATTAACGCTCTCCATATTTTAGCAAACACCACGGGGATTTCAAGGTTATCTGTTTTCTTTCAAATATATTATATATTATCCCTATCTCAGCCATTTCCCTTATTGTCCGCTGAAATCAAATACCCCGTTGCATTCGTCAAGGTCCCAGAGAAGTAAACTTTAAGGAAGTTCACTTCCTTGGACTTGTGACTCATTGCCCGCGGGAATAAAAAACTGCTGCACCTCACATTTTCTAATGTCAGTGCAGCAGTCTTTCATTGAAATCAGCTCTCTACATATTAATTATTGCCAGTTTTCTTCTTTTCATCCTTCTTACAGGGCTTCACCAGGAACAGGCTGATCAGCAGCGCGATCACATAAAGGGTGATCGTGAAGAACAGCACATTCTGGTAGCCTGCAGGATTGATCATATTACCATGAGAATCCTGAAAAAACTGACCGGTGTTATTTACGATCAGGTTGGCAATCTGATTGCCGGTCAGGCCCGCAAATGCCCAGGCAGAAAGGGTAATCCCATGAATGGCGCTGATGCTGCCCATGCCGTAGTGGTCGGAGAGCAGGGTCGGCACATTGGAGAAGCCTCCGCCGTATCCGGCATTCACTACAAAAATCAGCGCAAGCACCAGAATGGTCAGGACGATGTTGCCCTCTCCGTTCTTAATGCCGCTGGTCAGTATTGCCACTCCCGTAAAGACAATGGAAAGGATGAAGATCAGCTTGTAAATCGTATTTCTGTCTTTCATCTTGTCCGCCCATGCGGAGAAGCCCAGCCGCCCGCCGGCATTAAACACAGCGGACACTGTGGAGATAATGCCCACGGAAGCCGCCAGCCCGATACACTTCACGATCATCTTCTCCTGTGAGATCAGGGCAAGTCCGCAGGTGATGTTAATATAGAACATCAGCCAGATGCCGATATAGCTTGTGATCGGCTCCCTCTTGAGGGTGGCAAGGATTCCCTCGCCCTTATCTTTCTTTGCGGGCTCATGCCAGCCAGCCGGCTTCGCCAGAAGCAGATGCCCCGTAAACATCATGACAAAGTAAACCGCCGCCAGGATCAGGAACATCTTGTAAATGCCGCCCTCCCCCAGATTATCCAGAAGCGCCTGCATGATGGGGCTGGCAATCGCCTTCGCCGCACCGAAGCCCGCTACCGCAAGACCGGTGGCAAGACCCTTTCTGTCCTCAAACCAGAGCATCAGCGTCTTTACCGGAGACAGATAGCCCGTCCCAAGCCCGATCCCCATGATGAAACCATAGCAGACATAAATGCCTATCAGCGCAAGGGGACTACCCTTGTGCTGTCCGCCATAATAAATAAAGAAACCTGTGCCAGCCATTCCCAGCGCGAAAGAAATCGCTGCGATCAGGGAAGATTTGTGGATGTCCTTCTCAACGATATTCCCCAAAAATGCCGCCGACATCCCCAAAAAGAAGATGGCAAAGCTGAACGCCCATTCGGTAGCCCCCTTCGAGAAACCAATGTAATCAGCAATCTCCTGGCTGAAAATAGACCAGCAGTACACTGTACCAATACTGCAGTGCAGAAGCAGCGCAGGTATGGCTGCACGAATCCATTTGTTTTGAACTTTCATAGCAATCAACCACTATCCTTTCATTAAAATTTTCTTATTTTTTTGTAAAATTTTGTCGTTTGACTGTTGCTATTTTACTCCTATCTCAACAAGATTGCAAGTACCAAATGATATTACCTTTCCGCCGCCGTTATGTTATAATAGTTCAGACAGGTCACTGAACTGTTACTATGTTTGTTCATTCAAGCTCCTGCGTACTGTCATACTCAAAATTGCATATTCACTAATTATAACAAATGTTATTTATCCTTTTATGACCGCAAAAGCAGTATTTATTTACTTTTTTTCCATAATGTTCTTGCATTTACTTCCATAGTTTACTCTAAAATGCATAAATTCACGCATTATTTTCCAAATATTTCTACAATATTTTTATATTTTGCAAGTTTTCTGTCACATTATTTTATCCTGTTCATAATTGACCGCACTGGTTTGTACAGAACAAGCATCAAAACGAAGTTCCCGGCACAGTGGCCGATATCCCACGGAATTCCCGCCACCCACCAGCTGAACCCGGCATACAGCCCCTGCCGCAGCCCGTCTGCTGCCCCGATCAAGGCATAGGGGATGGAACACAGCAGGCCAAAGCACAGTCCAAAAATCCCGGACACAACACTCCAGAACCAGGGGGACTCCTCCTTCCGGAACTTCCAGACAATCAATACCAGAAGGGGCCACACATACAGATACATCACCCACCAAAGGCCAAATCCATATATGCAGCCTTCCACCAGAATAAACACCGGCACCACAAGGAAGACCTTCCACCCGAAAAACAGCGTGAACATGATCAGCCAAAAAGATGTGAGCTCAATGTTGGGCAGGAATGCCAGCGCCATCTTGCACACCTCAATGACAGCCGCCATCATCCCCACCAACGTAATATCCCCGGGCATGAGCTTACCCAATAAAGTTTGTCGTCTATTTCTCATAATATCAGCTTATCCACACAAAATTTTCACTGTGCAGGCGTATACACAATGCGGAAAGCGTCTCCATCCAGAACCGGCTGTGTCTCTATTCCATAGTTACAATATTCACCATTTACATAAAATGACCAATAGGCGCCGTTTACATTATAATCCGCCGTAACTCCGTTGACGGTTGTCACCATCATGCCATATTCGCTCTCCGAGCCGGAGAACTCCAGTCCCTCCGCTTCTTCCATCGCCTGACGCAGATACTCGGCATCCGTCTTTACATCATAAGTAACATTCTTCTGCTCATCATCCACTACTTCGATGGTAATCGCCTTACTGCCCTCCACAGGCTTCTGCCGGAATAAAAAGAACACCACTGCCAACAGGGCAACTGCTGCCACCAATGCCACAATGCCGATCGCTACTTTCCTGTCCATCTTTCTTTTTTCTGTCATTTCTTCTCTCCTCCGATTTTCTCCGACCTTACACGCAGTCTTGTCCTGCGTTTTTTGTCAGCTTGTAATTTTTCGCGGATAAGGAGCCGGACAGAAAATCCGTGCTGCCAGTGCAGGGAAGATTCTATCCCTCCCCGCACGCAGAGCGCGTGCGGGGAGGCAGCAATCTACATTGCACCCCTATGCACAGCCAAACTCCCGCTGTAAAGCGGGAGTTTGGCATCACAAAAAAAACGAATCGCACATCAGGCTGTGCATCCATTATTCTGTACCGGCCAAATCCGCGTGGCTTAATAGTACCTGTCACAGGCAGGTCTTCTGGCTTGAGTATCCTCATCCTGCTTCGCCTTCCCAGGCTGACGCCCAGTGGCTGGTATCAAAGTACTGTCCGGTACTTGCTCCCTGAAGCAAAACTCCTCTCTCACAGCGACGGGTTCGCGCAGGTCTTTCACCTGCTTCCCTTTTCATCGGACCCAAACCACATTCCTGCGGTTCGTCCGACACCTGTAACAATTCATTCCAATTTTCCCAACTGCTATCTCAACACCCCTGCAAGCACCGGGTCCTCTGCCACTACCCGCCTTGCAGCCTCCCTGTAACGCTCCTCATGCAGATATGTATGCCTGTGAGGCTTGATGAAAGGAGCCATGTCGATTGCCCTGCAGAAGTCCTCCTTTTTCATGCCAAGAGTCGCCGCATACTTCCAGAAGCCTGTATCCGTGAGCACAGTGTTCACGCGCTTATACCTGTGGTCATGGACCACGCTCATGATATAAGTGGCAATCCCCACCTGCACCCCGTGGAGCTGAGGCTGCTCCAGAAGCTGGTCAAGGGCATGGGAGATCAGGTGTTCACTGCCGCTGGTAGGCGCGCTGCTGCCCGCTATCTCGTTGGCAATGCCGCTCATGGAAAGAGAATCCAGAAGCTCCTTTAAAAAGATCTCATCCTTTATGCTCTCATAGGGCGTACGCACAAAGCTGTTCACAGCCTTCTTTGCGATCATCACAGCAAAGTCATTCAGCTGGGAACAGCCCCTCTCAGCCTCAAATACCCAGTCATAGATTGCCGTTATCTTGGAGATCATGTCACCTACACCGGAATAAATAAATTTCTCCGGCGCCGTGCGGATAACCTCCGTGTCCACGATAATGCCGTAAGCAAGCCTGGCGGGGACAGAAGTCCTCCTGCCGTCCACCGTAAGGGAAGCGCTGGCACTGGAGAAGCCGTCGCTGGAACTGGAAGTAGGCACGCTGATAAAAGGAATATTTTTCAGAAATGCCGCGTACTTTCCCGCATCTATGACCTTCCCCCCGCCTATCGCCACCACCGCCTGGGTCTTGTTGGGCATGGAGAACGCCATCTGGATAATATCGTCTATGGCAATCGTGTCAATCTCGCAGTACTCCAGTATATTAATCCCGGCATGTTTCAGGGATTCCATGACCTTCTCCCCAAACAGGTCTATCAGCCCGTTTCCAAAGTAGAGCACCACCTGCTCAAAGGCGGCATCCTTCATATAAGCACCTATGTTGTCAAGTGCCCCTTTCCCGATCTTCAAAATTGCCGGGATCTCAATACTGCTCGCATTTCTCATATGCTGTCATCACGCCTCCTGATTACAAGCTCCGTCTCTTATTTCCTGCCTTTTCCGGCAGCGAAATCCTTTACAAGCCCTGTCTTGAGATATTCCGCCCAGGCGCTCTGATATTTAAAGGTATAAATGGTCGCATAGATACCGGCAAGAAGGATCCACCAGCCGCTGATCGCTCCCTGCTGTAACGTCATTATGATCATATTGAACGCGCCGTACACAGTAAGGATTATGGCACATACCCTGCTCTTGCCAAGCTGAATGCCCAGACCCATGCCGATTATCAGCAGTATATCCAGTATAGTTGCAAAGATACTGCCCGCCAAAGCCGACAAAACCAGATTGATCCCCGCAATGACATAGCAGATAATACCGGCGCTGCGGATCTGGCTCCTCACGGGAGCAATATTAGGATGCTTGTAAAACTGGTCCTTTGTCATGGGAGCCTGGCCGCCCGGTCCCGGATTCATGCCGTATCCTGCCTGCGGAACTGCACCTGCGTTATAACCGCCAGGCTGTCCCGCGCCTGCACCTGAGTTATATCCCCCAGGCTGTCCCGCTCCCGCTCCTGCATTATAACCACCCCCAGGCTGTGCCCCATTTGCCGCTGCATTGCCCGGATTTGCTGCCGCATTGGCATTCTGCCCGTTGCCTCCGCCTACCGGGGCACCGCACTTGCTGCAGTTACTGCTCCCCTGATCAATCCACTGTCCACACTTCTCGCAAATCATTTATCCTTCCCTCTCCTTTTATATTTTGTTTCCCGGCATATTCCACGGCGCCGGCTTTCGGTTTTCCGCATGTATTAAAAGCATATCACGATAACGCTGCAATTTCAAGCCGCATATTTATTTTCCCCACATCCCTATATGATCTCTATCCGCTGAAAATATTTGATCAGGATATCCGCACAATTTTCCCGTCCCAGCCTGGAGGTGTCCAGTATCATGTGATAATTGTTCACATCACCCCAGACCTTCCCGGTATTCTGGTAATAGTACTCCGAGCGGTCCCTGTCATTCTTTTCCAGCATTGCCTTTGCATCTTCATACGGCAGAGATTCCTTTTCCATAATACGTGCAATGCGGTCCTCCTTGTCGGCAACCACATATATGTTAAACACATTCCCCTGATCCTTCAAGATCTCAGAAGCACAGCGCCCCAGAATAATGCAGGAATGCGTTGCAAGCTCCCGGATAACCTCCGCTTCACTGGCAAAGCTGTCACCCTCAAGCTCATTCTCAATGTAAGCCCTGTCATATACCGGGATTTCCAGCTTCCTGGAAAGCTCCTCCGCGATCATGCTTGCGCCGGTGCCAAACCTGCGGCTCATAGTGATAACCAGATTCATAGTAGTTTCCTCCTCCCTGTTCCGAGACTGTTTTTCATCCGTATTTCCCTAAAGTCAGCACCTCCGCTGCAGGCAGCACAGTTCATGCCGCCCCCGCGTAAATCTGAAAACCTGCTGCAGCCAGCCGGATATATGCCCCACAACCCTGCAAGGCAGCCGGATGACAGTTCATCATAAAGACTGAACTGCTATTATTTTACCACAACCGAAAATCCGATACAAGAAAAGCTTTGCGTTTTGGGGACAGCGCGGGTGAACTGCAGCTTACCGCCATCAGGATTCCGGCAGGTAACGGAACCCGTCCTTCAGGTCATCCCCGCGAAGCTCGAACTCATAATTTTTCTCACTGCTGGAAGGAAAGTATTCATAACCCATGGCTCCGCCGGCAGGATTATAATAAAAGGTCACTCCGTCAACCTCATAGCTCTCCATCTCATAGACCTCATAAGTTTCCTGCCATATATAGCTGGGCCAGTGAGCGGTCTGTATGACCTGATCCGCACATACATACAGCTTGTACGCGCCATACAGGATCAGGAAAGCATATGCCCCTCTTACCAGCACCCTGGAATACTGCAGCAGATATCCGGCCATCAGCGCCGCCATCAGGAGCACATAGGCATATCCATACCGCACCATGGGCGCAGTGAGCTGCCAATAGGCATAAGAACAGGCAATCGCTGTCAGTACCAGCATGATATCCAGCTTCTTCCACTGCTTCCGGATCAATATATATACAGCCAGGATCACACACAGCACTACGGCCGCCAAATCTGCCAGGATCAGCAGCTTTTCCGTGGCAAAAAGCTCGTTTTGAAACCAATTCGGGAACCACTCCATGATCCCGGCGTCCGGATTTCCCATGGTGTTTGTCCCCTTAGCCCATGCCTTGATCTGGAAGGCGTCTATATGAAGCATGTATTCCGGCATTTTCCAGTCAACGTCAAACAGATCCAGCTCCGGCAGGGGATACAGAAGCCAGCCAGTGATAATGACCGTCCGCCACAGCCAGGGAACTGCCGTTAGCAGCCCCAGCGAGAGATAAATGACAATCTCCTTCCAGCGCTTCTCTTTCAAAAGACAGTAAGCCGGCTTCAATATCAATATCAGTATCAATCCAGCCGTCACCTTCAGCGTCAGCGCATAAGCTCCCGCCACGCACAACAGGGCATAAGGAGTGATATTGCCGCGGCTCTCCTCCTCCGCCTCCTCCAGCTGCGTCAGCCACTTGATCACAATAAAAAAGACCGTACACATGACCGCATAATCCGAAGACGGCGCCAGCACCTCGTCTATTATGGTGGTCAGATAATACACCGCCCCCACTCTGGCAAAATCGGACAGCAGCATTTTCCTCCTCTTAAAGCACTTCCCGAGATCCAGCACCGTTATGCTCAGGACGAAAGCAATAAAGCCATCCACCGTGTGGAGTGAGACGCCCAGAAGAAATTTCATGCTGTAAAGCGCCGTAAGCGCGAAAATGGAACTGTTGTAGCCCACCCGCGCCAGCATGTTCCCCAGCCCTTTGACCACTCCGTATTCTTCTATCCAGCGTATGCATTGTCCATAATACTCGTTCATATCCGGCAGCGTATAGCCTCTGGAGGTATAAAAGCACCACGCAAGCATCAGGATGGGGATCAGTATCCTGCGGATCAGGGAGCACTCCCTGAAGGAACCGCGTATAAACCGGAGCATCTCCTTCCTCATCACAATGCAGAACAGGATACATACCGCCGTCAAAATAACGTTTGCCTCTACATTTACCCGGTAAAACAGACTGAAAATCTGCGCATAGACCGCCGCAATGATAAGCCCGGTCATCAATATACTGTCCACACGCTTTATCTGATAGTGCAGCACCTTCCGGACAAAACGCGAAAAGGCAAACCCCAGGCTGAATACCGTAAACAAGATATAGATCCAGTTCAAAAAAATCGTCAGCATATGAAATATAAAACCTCCCTGTCAGCCTTTAGGATACCATACCTTGACCAAAACGTCAAACCACTCCCTCCCCCATTACGGTCCGCTCCAAAATCCACCTTCACCCCTCTTGCTAACTTCCCCCAAGTCCGCTATAATCTTTCTGTAACCTACTATTGTTATTGTCAGGTCGAAACTGCTGTTTGGGAAATTGTCCGCTGCGCAGCATGCTTCCTTCTGCCAGCTGCCGCCCTCATGTAATTGCAGGCGGAAACCAAACCGCAGGCTGCCCTGCCCTGATTCCACCGAGAGATAGCTTGGGCAATCTGGAAAGATGCCGGGAAAGGATTCCATCTATGGCTGAAAAGTTAAAATCCGCAGGCGAAAAGCTTGAGAAGGCTGCCGAGTGGATATTATTGTTTTTGTGTATCTGTATCTTCTGCGGGCTTGCCTATTACAGCGCGAGATATACCGTTATGTTAAACGAGGACTCATTCCCTGTGGAGCTGCGCGACAATGCAGGGCTGAACCTCCTTGTGCTGGCGGCGGTGGCTGGGCTTTCCGTCCTGCTGCACGTCATCTGGCAGCGCATTCCCCGGCATCCCATCCGTCAGCGCATAGCCGCGTTTCAGCCGTATTGGATCGGCATTGTGACGGTTTATGTGTATGTCATCAGCGCGATCTGGGTATCCAACTGCTTCATCATGCCAGGCGGGGACGGCACTGCGCTTTGCTCGGCTGCCCATCGGATGACGACGGGCAACTTTATCGACATGAAAGAAGGGGGCTATATGTTCATATTTCCTCACCAATATGGCCTTCTTTCTGTAATCTATGCCATATTTACCCTGTTTGGCCCCCTGCGCTATGAAATATTCCAGCACCTGAACGCTCTCTGTATGCCTTTGCTTTTCTACAGCGGTTACAAGCTTTTACAGTTTATCTGCAAAGATCTGAAAGCTGTATTTTATTATGTCCTTTTTTTCCTGGGCTGTATCCCGCTGTTTTTATATGTGCCCTATGTATATGGGGAGATCATCTCCATCACCTTTACCATGGTGTTAATGTGGCAGACGGTGCGATTCTGTAAAACCGGCAAAAAAAGCTGCTTCCTGTGGGGGACAGCCGCGATCATACTGGCATGCATTGTGCGCAAAAATTCCTTGATCGTACTGGTTGCCGCCGGGATCATCCTGTTGGTCCATTCCATCAAAAAAGCAGACCTTCGGGGAGTGGTCTGGCTTCTTGTAATGGCTCTGGCGGTATCCGGCGCCGGCAAAATGATACATGCCTTTTACGAAAATAAATCGGGGCTTGAAGTGTCAGAAGGGGTTCCCTATGTAGCCTGGATCCGTATGGGAATGCAGGAGAACTGGACAGGTCCCGGCTGGTTTGACAACAGCAGCATAGAGACTTATGCGGAACATGGCTACAATACGGAGCAGGCCGCTATAACGGAAAAAGAGCGGCTTGCAGAGAATCTGAAAGAATTGTGGAAGGACAAGGCCCGCGGCATTGACTTCCTCCGCCGGAAAATATTGTCACAGTGGAATTCACCGGCATATTCCTCCCTCTATGAAACGCAGATCTTTGATTATGAAAAGGGCGATCTGCCGGATTTTGTAAACCGGGTTTATTATGATGACAGGGCGGCGGTGGAGACTTATATGAACCGATATCAGTTTGTGCTTTATTCCTTCGCGGCAGCTTCCGCCATTCTATTATTGGCGGACAGACGAAAAAGACATTGCCTGCCGGAGCTCCTGCTGTTCGTAGCCATAGTGGGCGGTTTCCTGTTCAGCACATTCTGGGAAGCCTGTGACCGTTATATAATGCCCTATGCGGTTTATATGATTCCGCTGGCGGCAGCGGGGTTATGCCGCCTGACACAGTATGCGGGCAGGTTCCTCAGCCGAACCTGTAAATATTATAAATGTTGATGACGATGATCACTGCCATAAGCCCGATGAACAGCTTATCCACTGTGGTTTCCTTAATTTTTTTGTTCAGTGCCCTCCCCACGATGCCACCGCCAATCCCGCCAACGATCATCAATAACAGCACGGGCAGTTCCGTCCTAAACGCCTCCCCGTTGATCAGGCTTAAGACCAGGCTGGCAAGCTGGGAAAAGAAGATAATGTACAGGGAGTTCTCCGCCGCAGTCTTGGTAGGCATGGAAAAAAAGAAAAAAAGCACCACCAAATTAATAGGTCCTCCGCCAATCCCGAGAAAAGAGGACAAAATGCCAAGTATCAGCCCTATCAGCAGGCAGACAGTGATCTTTTCAATCTGCAGGGTCTTAATCCTGCTCTTAAATATGGTATAGATCAGAGTTCCAAGGGTGACGACGGCCAGACATGCTGCCTGGATCTGCCCTACCTTATTGATATCCGGGCTGATGCTTTTCACATAGGAAAAAAGGAGCTTGCCCGCGATCCCTCCGAAGGCCGCGCCCAGCGCCAGCGGCAGACCTGTATTTTTCTGGATATTGGACTCTCCCTTGATCTTACTTTTCAGCACGGAATAGGTAGTCATGGACAGCACCGTACAGCCCGACAGGAAGCTGATCTGTGCCGCATCCATCACGCCGAAGGCATCCAACACGGGCTTGATGATGACACCGCCCCCAATCCCACAGATAGCCCCTATGACCGAGGCAAAAAAACAGACTAATAAAAAAATAAGATACAACATATTATTTCTTTCCTTTTCTGGTATTCTAATTTATAGTATAATAAATGAAACTTTTTTGCAAGATTCCCATATCATATAAAGGAGAAAAGTTGCAGCCCCCCTCCGGCGGCTCCCTGCCGCCCGCGATAGGTATGCGACAGGATAACCATGTCAACAGGACATTACAAAATGCTGCTTATACCACTTTTTCTGCTGCTTTGCGGCTGTGCGCAGGCAAGAGGCAATACGTCCCCAACCCCTGACAGGGACGCAGCTTCCGCACAGGCGCCTTCTTATCATGCGAACCCTCCCGCACAGGGAAGCCTCTCAACACAGGAACTTCTGTCAGCTTCAGGACTCCCCTCCCCAGGCCCGGATTCCCTGCCAGCTTCGGAGTTCCCCTCCGCGGACCTGGAGCCCCTCCCCACGGCGGGGCTCCCCACTTTGGAAAACCTGATCCTCACCGCTCTTGAGCCTGTGGGCAGCACTATGTATGTGTGGGGCGGAGGATGGAACGAAACCGACACGGGTGCCGGCCCGGAGGCGCTTTCTATCGGCTGCAGCAGGCGCTGGGCAAAATTTGCCTCCGAACAGGGCAGGGACTACGATCATCGAAATTTCCGCTACCGGATCCATGACGGGCTGGACTGCTCCGGCTATATCGGATGGACCCTGTATAACCTGTTCCATGCCGAAGACTCCCCTTCGGAAGGTGATGGTTATGTAATGAAATCTTCCCTCATGGCAAAAACCTTTGCCGGCTACGGCTGGGGCGAACTGGTTCCCGCCTCCGAAGCGGAAGACTGGAAACCCGGAGACATCTGCAGCATGTCCGGGCATGTATGGCTTTCACTGGGCATGTGCCAGGACGGCAGCGTGCTGCTGCTCCACTCCAGCCCCCCGGGCGTGCGCATCTGCGGCACCGCCTCCGGAGACGGGCAAAAGTCCCACGCAGTAAAACTTGCCGAAGAATGGATGGCAGGCTGTTATCCCGAATGGCATGACCGATTTCCCAAATGCTCCGTAAAAGATACTTATCTGACCTCCTCTGACATCATGCGCTGGAACAGTGATACCCTTCAGGATGCGGAACAGTTCCAGGCCATGTCCGCAGAGGAGATCATGACCTATTTTATACCGGAACATTGATCCGTCCAAGTGAAACTCCCCGCTGCAAAGCACAATGCATCCATGATGCATGGGCATCAAGCTTGCAACACT
>CAOKQK010000014.1 GCA_948470905.1 uncultured Lachnospiraceae bacterium
GTTTTCAGCTTTTGGGTGGCAGCCTACGGTCCTTAACTAACTGACATTGGTTCAGACAGCGCCTTCCACCAAGTCAAAATGGCGTCCTCATCCGATTTTACGGGACTCCTTCTTCCGCCTGGTCTATGCGGATTTATCCTGCGCCATCTGTTCAAGTTATTTTCCAACAGAGCCGTAAATAATACATGATGAGAAACGTAGAACTATTATGCTATTTAAAAACATCATAATAGATATTTTGTGTGTTATTAGTCAAAACAGACAGTTTTTCACTTGTATCCCGCAAATGTTCTATTTGCATTATATTTTTATCAGGTTCCGCCAACAATTTCGCCAAATAATCAAGCTCACACAATTCACTTTCATTCAATGCCTGTATTCCGTTACGAAGATATAGAGGTTGATAGGAATAAAAGATTTCATTGTTCATTAACGCATGAAAGTCCATAAATAAATATTCGCAGACTCCTTCTAAAAGATTTGGTGAAAAAACATCCAATTTTTTATTCAGCGTATTTTTTCTCAAATCGAGCATGCTTCTGATGCCGTTACAAGCTTTCTACGTGGTAAATCAAATTGGCTGTAACCAAAACGCTGTTCATACTCATAATAGCCATCAACATCTACCAAAACCCACCGGTTCTTATTGAAATCCCAATATTCATTGACCCAATGTTCCATATAACTGTCACCGCTGTCCCCAAAATCCATAAATCCAGCCCTTGAACGGCAAGGAATACCTTTCGCTTTTAAAATTGCACTAAACAATTGTAAAATACATAGATGGATGCGTAATTTGATCACAAATCAGCATCCCTATGGTGGGAATATCATTGGGTAATGATAATATAAATTCTTTATACATCCCTACATATGTATAAACAATGGTTTCTAAATATCGCTGATACATTTTTTCATTCATATGACTTTCTATCTCTCCCTTTATTCCCGCGGGCAATGAGTCATAAGTCCAAGGAAGTAAACTTCCTTAAAGTTTACTTCTCTGGGACCTTGACGAATGCCGCGAGGGTCAAATACTCCGCAGCTTGCTGCGCATCAAGCTTGATACCCCGTCAGCTTGCTGCGGGGTTTTTGATTCCGACTTTACTAAACCTTACTAAATATAAAAAAATGTGTCAAGGATAAAATTTTCGCTTCATTTTTCACTTCTTTTTCACCCGTTAATTATTGGATAATCTGATTTTATAATAGGATGGATGTGTATTTTTCTGTTTTGGGGAATCGCCTGTTTCCCACAGGGCGAAGCCATGTGTACCCTTGGTATATTTGGCACTCCTGCATGGCTATCTGATGAATGCCTCCAGGGTAACAATGTCCTAAAGGTCATGATCATAGCGTCCTTTGGACGTATTTTCCGGATTTACCGATTGCGGCAGAAGGAAAATTCAGGTATAATAGTGTGGATTAAAGCTGTGGGAGTGGTTTGAAGCAGTTTGGGCAGGCTACGGCTCATCAGGCGTCGTACTATTTTAGAAAGGAAAAGGCAAGGCAGGTTTTTTATGGACATCGTACTGAAAATCAAAGAGGAACTGAAGGTAGAAAAGTGGCAGGTGGAGGCGGCAGTCAAGCTCATAGATGAGGGCAACACCATTCCCTTTATCTCAAGGTACAGGAAAGAAGTGACAGGTTCACTGAATGATGAGCAGCTCCGTGACCTTCACGAGCGGCTTGTGTATCTGCGCAATCTGGAGGAAAAGAAGGAACAGGTCCTGGGCAGTATCGAGGAGCAGGGAAAGCTGACGGATGAATTGAGGGAAAAGATTGCCGCTGCCGAGACTCTGGTGGTGGTGGAGGATTTATATCGCCCCTACCGTCCCAAGCGGAAGACCAGGGCCAGCGTGGCGAAGGAAAAGGGCCTGGACGGTCTGGCAGAATTTATCTTGGCGCAGAGTACTGGGGCGCCTGTGCTGGAGGAGGCTGCAAAGTATGTGACCGGTGAGGATGTGGAGGACGAGAAGAAGGTAAAGTCTCCGGAGGAGGCATTGCAGGGGGCCAGGGATATTATCGCGGAGAGCATTTCCGACAATGCGGATTACCGCAGCTACATCCGTGAAGCCACCGTGGAAGAAGGCATCATCACCAGCACGGCCAAGGATGAGAAGGCGCAGAGCGTCTATGAGATGTATTATAATTATGAGGAGCCTGTAAAAAGGATAGCGGGGCACAGGGTTCTGGCGCTGAACCGCGGAGAGTCGGAGAAGGTGCTGACTGTAAAGGTAAATGCGCCTGTAGAGCGTATTCTGAGATTTTTGGAAAAGAAGACCATCACCGCGGACAATCCATTTACGACACCGGTCTTGAAAGAGGTTATAGAAGACAGCTATGACCGTCTGATAGCCCCTGCTATTGAAAGGGAAGTCAGAAACGATCTGACGGAGAAGGCGGAGGACGGGGCAATCTCTGTGTTTGGCAAGAACCTGGAGCAGCTTCTGCTGCAGCCGCCCATTGCGGGCAAGGTAGTGCTGGGCTGGGATCCGGCGTTCCGCACGGGATGCAAGCTTGCCGTGGTGGATCCCACCGGGAAGGTGCTGGATACCAAGGTGATCTATCCCACGGCGCCCCAGAACAAGGTGGAGGAAGCCAAGACCGAGTTAAAGAGGCTGATCAAAAAGTACAATGTAGACCTGATTTCCGTCGGAAACGGCACAGCTTCCAGAGAGTCGGAGCAGGTGATCGTAGAACTCCTGAAGGAGCTGGACAGACCGGTACAGTATGTGATCGTCAACGAGGCGGGAGCCAGCGTCTATTCCGCCAGCAAGCTTGCCACGGAAGAATTTCCCAACTTTGATGTGGGGCAGAGGAGCGCGGCATCCATTGCCAGACGGCTCCAGGATCCGTTGGCGGAACTGGTTAAAATTGATCCCCAGTCCATCGGCGTAGGACAGTATCAGCATGACATGAACCAGAAGAAGCTCAGCGAAGCCTTAAGCGGCGTGGTGGAGGACAGCGTGAACAAGGTGGGGGTGGATCTGAACACAGCGTCCGTATCCCTTTTGGAGTATATATCCGGCATTAACAAGACCATTGCCAGGAACATTGTCGACTATAGGGAGACCAACGGACGCTTTACCAATCGGAAGCAGCTTTTGAAGGTTGCCAAGCTGGGACCCAAGGCGTTTGAACAGTGCGCAGGCTTTATGCGTATTCTGGACGGCGACAATCCCCTGGATGCCACCAGCGTCCATCCGGAATCCTATGAGGCTGCATTAAAGCTTCTGGACAGGCTGGGGATGACCATGGAGGACATCCGCCGTGCCCAGAAGAAGGCGGCAGCGGACCGGGCGATGGGGAAAAGGGATTCTGCTGCAGGTGCTGCGACAGGCAGTGTGACGGGCAAAGCGACAGGTAATATGACATCAGCGTCAGGCGCAAAAACCGCGGATCAGAAAAGGCAGAAGACCATACAGGTGCGGAATACCAATACTGCCATGGGAAAGGCGCTGGCGGCTGCCATGGGCAGTATGGCAACAGACGGCAGCACGGGAACTGCCGCAGGGAAGACGGGAAATGCCGGCGGAAAGACGAGTACGGCGCAGAATGGCGCAAATGACCAGAGAAGTCAACAGGAAGCTCAGAACAGGACAGGGAACGCACAGGCAGGAAGCCCTCAGCCGGGCAGTGTTTCCAGTCTGGAGAAGCGCATCAAGGACAAGAAGCTTCTCGCGGAGGAGCTGGGTATCGGTGAGATCACGCTGACAGATATTTTGAAAGAGCTGGAGAAGCCTGCCCGGGATCCCAGGGATGATATGCCCAAGCCTATTTTAAGAAGCGATGTGCTGGACATGAAGGATCTGAAGCCCGGCATGATCCTGAAGGGGACAGTCCGCAACGTTATCGACTTTGGCGTTTTCGTGGATATCGGCGTGCATCAGGACGGCCTGGTACACATCTCCCAGATCACGGAACGCTTTATCAAGCATCCTCTGGAGGCGGTCAGCGTGGGCGATATTGTGGAGGTGCAGGTGCTGGAGGTTGATACCGCCAAAAAGAGGATTTCACTTACCATGAAGATCAATGCGGATGGGAACAAAGCGGACAGGAAGGTATAAGCATGAAATTTTATGAACGGGACAATATGCTGTATTTTATCCGGGAGGGGGAAACAGGCCGTTTATCCGCCTGCGGAAAAGACAGCATCAGATTTCAGGCATCGCCCGGCGGGGAGATCCTGGAGCAGGATTATACGCTCATGCCGCAGAAGATGCCTGCCCGGATTGTGATCGAGAAAAGGCATGCGGCGGTCACAAACGGCAATATGACGGCAAAGCTTTATGAAAACGGCAGGGTAGAGTATTATTTTAAGGACAAACGCATTCTCCGTGAAAAGAGTGAGCTGGCATTTGACGTGGGGATCCGGAACTACAGAAGCAGGGCAGGCGGGTCATACAGGGCAAGAGTTACCTTTGAGCCGGACGGGAGAGAGCATTTTTACGGCATGGGCCATGAGGCAACCGACTGCTTTGACCTGAAGGGCTGCACCATCGACCTGCGGCAGGTGAATGCGAAATGTACCATCCCCTATGTATATTCCTCCCTGGGGTACGGCTTCCTCTGGAACCTGCCCTCGACGGGAGTGTGTGAGCTTGCCAATAACCGTACGCGGTGGATCAGTGACAGTACACGCCAGATAGATTATGTGGTGATCGGAGGCAGTCCGAAGGAAGCCTGTGAGACGCTGGCAGATCTCACAGGCCATGCTCCCGAGATGCCTGATTGGGCTCTTGGCTTCTGGCAGAGCCGCCTGCGCTATGAGACTCAGGAGCAGGTGCTGGAGGTCGCCCGGAAATACAAGGATATGGGGATCACGCCGTCTGTCATTATCGTGGATTATTTCCACTGGACGGAGCAGGGAGATTATAAATTCGACCCCAAATACTGGCCGGATCCCAAAGGAATGGCAGATGAACTGCACGCTATGGGGCTAAAACTCATGGTTTCCATGTGGCCCACTGTCAATGAGAAAAGTGAGAATTACCGTGAAATGCTTGACGGGAATATGCTGATCCGCACAAAGTCAGGCTCCAACAGGGTCTTTGAATTTTACGGCCCCCAGGCGGAGATTGATCCTACAAACCCGGACACCCGCAGGTTCGTGTGGGATAAATTAAAGAAAAATTACATTGACAATGGAGTCGATGCCCTGTGGTTTGATGAGGCGGAGCCGGAGATCCACCCGGAACATTTTGACAATCTGATCCTGCATATAGGCAGCGGTGATGAGGTGGGGCTGCTCTATCCATATTACTATGCCAGGCTTGTCTATGACGGGATGAAAAGCATCGGCAGAGACGATATTGTGACACTGTCCCGATGTGCCTATACCGGGGCGCAGAGATTTGGCGCTCTCGTGTGGTCGGGGGACATCCCCTCTACCTTTGAAAGCCTTGGAATGCAGGTCAAATCGGGGCTGAATATGGCAATGTGCGGCATTCCCTGGTGGAATACGGATGTGGGCGGTTTCTACGGCGGCGATATCCGGTCCGATTATTTCCGGGAATTGATCGTGCGCTGGTTCCAGTACGGTGTGTTCTGTCCTGTGCTGCGCCTGCACGGCAGCCGCAACGGACATGACAGGACGAGGGATATCATCGAACCTACCGGCGGTGACAATGAGCTGTGGAGCTTTGGCGAGCGCAATCTTGAAATTTTAAAGGAGCTGGTCATGCTCCGTGAACGCTTAAGGCCATACATCAAAAAGCACATGGATATTGCCTCTGAAAAAGGCTATCCTGTCATGCGGCCCATGTTTTTTGAATTCCCCGGCGATGAAGTGTGCTATGAACTGGGCGGCCAGTACATGTTTGGCAGCGATATCCTGTTCGCCCCCATAACCGCACAGGGAGAAACGGAAAAGAGAGTCTATCTTCCTGCCGGGGAATGGATCAGGACAACGGACAAGACCACCTGTACAGGCGGGCAGTTTGTTGTCTGCCACGCGGAGGTCGATCAGTTCATTGCGTTTGTAAGAAAGGGCGCGGAGGTTATGGCGGTATTTTGACGCAGTGGTTTCAGGGCGAACCTGATTGTTCTGAAACGTACTTTTGGCTTCACATACGGGTTGGCTGAATTGTTTTGGCCGATGCAGGAACAGCACAAATGAAACAGGGAGCCGGAGGCTCCCTGTAAGTCATTGTGCGCCTTGCGGCGCACGTTTTAACGCGTGTTTTCTGCGGCCCATGTTTTCCTCTGCGCCAGCAGCCAGGCCATGATATGGACTGCCTGCTGGAAGCCGCCTCCTGCGATCATCTCCTCAATCTCTGCCGCAGAATATTTCCTGACATTGAGGAATTCCGTCTCGTCCAGGCTCTGTTCCCGGGCCTTGCGGCAGCCTGCGGCGGAAAAGATATGGGCGTAGTTGTCCGCAATGGTTGCGTTTGAAGGTACGGTGAGCAGATACTGCCAGTCGTCCGATACATACCCCGTTTCTTCGAGAAGCTCCCGCCTGGCGGCTTCCAATGCGTCTTCGGCATTTGCCTGACCGCCCGCTGATGACATTCCGCCGTCCGCCCGTTCAATCCCGCCTGCGGGAAATTCCGTTGTCACTTCCCTGATTCCCTGGCGGAACTGCCTGACGCAGAGGTAATTCCCGTCCTCATCCGACGCTACGATCACCACATAGTCCCTGCGGCTGTAGCTGTAATACGGCTCAAACACGCTGCCGTCGGGAAAACGGTATGCAGATCTCCTGAAATCGATCCATTCATCCTGCACAATGTGTTCCGTGCGTATTTCCTCCCATGCCAGATTTTCCTCCGCGTCCTCGTTTTGCTGATGCCGGATATTAGAATTCATGTTTTTCCTGCTCCTTTTCTGCTATGTTATCTTTTCCATATATCCATAGTTTTCTGCAACGGTTCAGACACAATGTCATTTAGTTTACCCAGTGACGCCTGTACCATAGGGGTGGCTGCCGCCTGGGCTAAACTAAATGACATTGGTTCAGACAGGTTACATAACTGATGCAAATTTTCAATAATGCTGACTCTATTATACGCTTCCGGATTGAAAAAGTACAGCCGGATCCTGTCATTTCCCAGCCCCGTTCCGCATATACGCAACAGTTCAGACAGGTCACTGGACTGTTACGTGGGAAGGGTGTCTGAACTATTCCGTATATACCACTTTTTCTGAGCCTGGAGCAGTTCCCGGAACTTGCCGTCCGCTGCCGCCAATTCCCGATATGTCCCCATCTGGACTAATTTTCCCTGGTCCATAACCATGATCCGGTCCGCTGTCTTTGTCAGCCCGATCCTGTGCGTGACGATCAATGCAGTCCTTCCCCTGGCCAATTCCGCAAATATCCCATACAGCTTTGTCTCCTCCAGAGGATCTATGGCGGAGGTGGGCTCGTCCAGGACCATAATACTCCTGTTCCTGTAGATACCCCGCAGGATGGCTATTCTTTGCCACTGTCCGCCGGATAATTCCGTCCCTCCGAAATCCCGGGACAAAAGGGTATCATATCCATCCGAAAAATTCTCCTTCTCCAACTCCATATCAAATCTGTCCATGCATTGATGAAAAGCCCCAGGATCCCGGTCTTCCAATGTGTAGTCGCTGATTATGATGTTGTCAGAGATGGACATTTTGTATTTCTGAAATTTCTGAAATACGGCGGACATACCTGCGCCCACAGTCTGGGGAGCCATCCTGCCAGTGTCTGTATCGCCGATTTTTACGGTCCCGCTGCCTGGGGTATAGATACCCAGCAGTATTTTCGACAACGTGGTTTTTCCGGAGCCGTTATTACCCACTACGGCTATTGTTTCCCCCTCGGCTATCTGGAAGGAAATATGGTCAAGGGCTGGTTTGTCCGAGCCGGGGTAGCAAAAGGAAACATCCTCCACAGTGATCCTGCCGTTAAAATCAATATGGCCCTCCTCTTTGGAGGGGAAGCTGCCATTTACCAGGGCGGCATAGCTGCTCACAATGCCCACACTGTCAAAGGGGGCCAGAAAATGACCGGCGGCATCATCGCACAGGGCGTATAGAAGGGCAATGGAAGACAGCACAGACGCATACAGGGCTGCAGAGATCCGTCCTCTCAGCAGGGAAACCACCAGCAATGCCATGACGCCCCCGTACCCCAGTACGGCAATCAGGGTGGTTGCCATTTCCACCAGCTTAATCTTTTTCTGCGCCTGCCATATGTGATAGTTCAGCCGTCCTGTGTTTTCCAGGAATTTCTCTTTAAAATAACTGCCGATCCCCAGGGTCCTTGTCTCCTTAAAATACTCCGGATCCCCCATGCACTTCTTAATATAAGTATCCATCCTGCGCACGGGCGCCACATTATCCTCCAATCTGAAAATGACGTCCGGCTTTATGATGATGGATAAAAAAGTCGGCATAAAGATCAGCACAACACACAATGCGAGCACAGGGTCAAACTGCCACAGATAGATTCCCATCAAGACGCAGTACGGCCCATACTGAAACAAGAAACGCAGCATGGGGACCATTAATGCAAAGCAGTATTCTGTCCCCTTATATGCCTTTTCCACAAAATCCAGGAACTCTGTATGCTCAAACCACTCCGGCGGAACAGACTGCATTTTTCTCTCAAGCTTCAGGAGCGCATCCCGGTCAAGCTTCAGCTTCAGCGCCGGGATCACGGAATGCCCTGTCCCGTTGACCACATGTGAGAGTATCGTTACCATGCACAGCAGGCACAGGGAAAGGACGACCTGCCTGGAATAGGAACTGCTTCTCTGGACCACAGAAAAAAACTGTGTGGTAAAATACGTGATGCCAAACGCCAGCAGGCAGTTTGTGACATCTAAAACAATAAAGAGAAAGAAGTGCAGGGGATAGGCAAAAAAGCTTTCCCTTACTGTCCACAGAAACAGCTGAAAAAATCCATATTTTTTATTCAAGATAGCCCTCATATTGTCTTTCATGATTCGTACCACCCTTTCTGGCTGTCATACATTTCGGCATAAAAATCCCTCTTTTTCATCAGCTCCTCATGGGAACCGGATTCCCTGATCTTCCCCTCATCAATTACATAAATTACATCGGCAAGCTTGGTGGAGCCCAGACGGTGGCTGATGAAAATGGCAGTTCTTGATTCACAGATTTCTCCAAATTCCTCGTACAGTTTGTTTTCCATAATCGGGTCTAAGGAGGAGGTGGGCTCATCCAGGACCAGCACGGCGCCTTTCTTTATCAATGCCCTGGCAAGCGCTATCCTCTGCCATTCGCCGCCTGATACCTCGATGCTTCCCTGGGAAATTTTCCCCAGGGGCCTGTTTACATCGCCTATTTTCTGAACCAGGTTTTCCAGCCTGCATGTTTTGATCACTTCATCCACCTGCTCTTTGGTGCAGCCCGGATTTCCAAAGGAAATATTGTCGTACATGGAAACCTGGTATTTTGCGAAATCCTGATATACAATGGCGTATATTCTCCGCAACTCCTCCAGGGAATACTCCTTTAATTCTTTCCCGTTGATCAGTATTTCACCCTCATATTCTCTGTACAATCCTGTCAGCAGCTTTATGACCGTAGACTTTCCGGCGCCATTTTTCCCCACAAATGCATAGTGATATCCTGACAAAAGGGTCAGTGATAACCCCTTTAAAATATAATTCTCTGTATTCGGATATTTGAACCAGACATTCTTAAATTCTATGATCCTCACGGCTGTCACACCCGCAGAATTTCCGGACAGTTTCTCCTCCGGCAAATGGAAAAATGCATCCATATCTTTCAGCTTCTTATGGTTGTTTGTCATATTTGATATGGCGCCTGCAAAGCCCCAGGACATTGTTTCCGTCAGGGACATTACCGCGGCAAACAGGGACAGAAACAGACCGATTGTCATGTTGTGATGGAAATACGAAACCAGGAGCATGGATGAGATTAAAATGGTAAACAAGGAAGTGGCAATGCTCCCGACTTCCACATTGATATTTCTCCGTATATTTACGGCGATGCTTTTTTTCCGGAACATTTCGTAATATTTTTTCAGCCCTTTTTCCACAAACGGACCATATTGGAACAGGGTTCTCTCCTCCACGCTGTCCCTGCCGGTTAATAAGCTGTAAAAATATTCATAGTGTCTTTTGTAAGCAGCTTCTGCCTTTTCCATGTCATACTGCTTTTCTCCTGCCTTGACGGCAATCCGCATCAATGGCAGCGACACTGTCAGGACGAGAATCCCTGTCATCACAGAGGCCGTCATAATTGCAGCAAATACGGACACAACACGCGCAGCTATTTCAATCGTGTTCAATATGGTCTGATAAACCTTAAAAATGATCTCTCCCTCATTTTCTGTCCTTTTCAACAGGTCCAGGATTTCCGGATCTTCCATATTGTGATAGGCTATTTTTTCTATTTTATTCAGCCGCATCATGCCATACCTTGTTCTCAGTTTGGCCACTGCATGGATCCTGATAATACTGCGAAAGCTTTTCTCCAGGTACGAATAGCCTTCCACTACAACCACAAGCGTTATGGGAAACAGCACTTCAGCCATAGATGTTTCTTTGACCAATAAACACATGGATGCGTTGATAAACTCAGCTGTGGCATATATCTTAATGGAGGGACTGGCCATCAAAATAATCATATTGATGACTGTAAAAGCCATCGCCAGGGGTGCTGCTGAAAAGCAGAGCCTTATACATGAAAGCTCGTTTATTTTTTTAAATTTCATATGGTTCTTTCCTCCCTTAACTACACAGCAGGCAGATTTCTATATGGCTTCATCCTGAGGATTGGGCTGGTAATCAAGCACAAAGGCATCTATATCAGGATAATGGGCTACTGATATGTCCGCCTTTCTGTATTCTTTCAGATAGCTGCTCAAAATATCGTCATATGCATCCGCCGTCTTATGCAGGTCCTGCGGATGATATCCTGCCAGGATATCATAGCTGTCAATATTCGTTTCGCCGCTTATCTCAGAAAACATTTCATTCGCGCTGCAAAGGCTCATAAAAGCAAGGTGCCTGTTCCCGGTTTCCGCTGCCAGATGCATTTTGTTCCGCCAATTGGAATACATTTCCTCGTAAGTGCCGATAAGAACATTTCCGGCGGTGGTTTTCCCCTGCATATCGAGGTCTTCTTTTACCTGATGGAAAACAGCTATTGTTTCCCTCATAAGTGTGGACAGATTTATTTTCATTGCCGTGACAGAAGCTGCAGATATTACATCATCTATCATATCGCAGAGCTTTTCCGGTCTGTACCGCATTGCGTTTAACTCCTCATAAGCGCGTTTCACGCCATAATGAAAATACTGCTTATTCAACATGGCAACTGCATTCTCAACATAATAAACGGCCCTGCCCGCCTCCGCTGACACATCTGGCCGATTTTCCGAAAGCATAGCTAATGTGTAACCATGTTCCGCCTCCTTTAACAGTTTTTCTGCTTTAAAGTAATCTTTTTTTGAAAAGGGTGCAGATAAAATTTCATTTGCTGTTTTTCGCAGTTTTTCCAGTTGTTCTATATATTTCTCATCTGCGTAATAGACAATCTTTGCATCCATGAGTTTGGAGATGTTGGGGTGTTCATATCCTGCCTCCTTCTGCAGCTGTTCCCATGTGGTGCAGTAGAGGTCGTGCCCTACCTGTAAGTCATCCTGTATAAAGGTGCGTGCCAGCTGTTTCCCTCTGTCATCATTGATCAGAATGAGCAGATCCAGATCTGACTTTTCGTAAAAGTCTCCTGTCATAAACGAACCGTTGATCCCTATCAGAGCGAGGGCGCCCGGACATACACTATCAGCCTTTTTTATGACTGCGTCTATTATCTTTTGGTTCCTTTCTGTCAAATAAGCCATTTCCGTGCTGTTGCCCATAAGATATTCCTCCTTGAAGTCCAGATTGCTTCCCCCGGGCAGGGAGCTCCCCGGGAAGTTTGTTTTATATTTGTATTGTAAAATAAAATATTATATACAGACAAGTGACAAGAACAGTTATAATCAATATTACCACAAAAAGACGCCTGCTTATGCAGGCGCCTCCTGGTCATCCATATATTATTTTTTTAAGTGTGCCCTGTGCCAGCCCGTATCGCTTGGACAGGGCGTCTATGGAATATCCGTTTCTAAAAAGAAACTGTATGTCCTCATTTCTTTTTTGATAAAATTCCCGTGAACCGCTGACGGAGCCCCATTCCTTTTTGGCTGCTGCCCTGGGTATATACAGTACATCTCCATCAATGTAAGTCTGAATCTCCCTGAGTAATTTCTCCGGGAGTATTTCTGCTGCATTTATGTATTTCATCCTTACCGCTCCTTATTTATCTTTTCTATAAATAAAGTGCAGACACAGCAGAACATATAGTATGATTCGCCCATGCGGAATATGCCGCTTTGCAGCGCAAATCCGGCGTATATGCCTGCTATTCTGCATGGGCAAAGGTGTTCTTGAGACCATTTTGATATAAGGTCCGCATTTTTCTCTTCATAGGACATTGCTCCTTTCTGTTTTCTTTCTGTTTTTTACAACGATACACATCTGTAGACATACACATGGAATCAGAAGCTGGCTCAATGGACTTCTGTGCCAACATTATACCACAAGACTTTTCTGAACGGAACAGGTTTTATCAAAACAATTCCACCACAAAACGTATTCTTGCGCCTGTCGTTCCTGGCAGTCCATTTATAAAGAAAATATAAAATGCCGAAAGAGTCTTGACATTTTATGAAAAAAAAGGTAATGTTAGTTTGCTAACAATATTAGTTAGCGGACTAACATTATTTTGTGCGCAGAAATGTGATAAAGAAATTTCAAAGAGAAAAATCTAAAAAGGAAGGAGACAATGGAGCAGAAAAGAAGACTGGCATTTACATTGCGGATGATCAACAATAAGATAAAAAATATCATCCGTAAGAGTTCTCCCGGCGGGGAAAAGGCGCCGGGGACTCAGCTTCAGGGGGGAATTTTGGGGTATCTCTATCATCATCAGGAACAGCCTGTTTACCAGAGGGATATTGAGAAAGAATTCCGAATTTCCAGGGCTACAGCGACGAATACCCTGCAGGTCATGGAGCGGAACGGTTTTATTGTCCGCAGGGCCCAGGATAAGGATGCGAGGCTGAAACGCATCCAGATGACAGAGGAGGCGATGCAGGGTCACAGGCAGGTAGAAGAACACATTGCCATGATGGACACCTGTATGCTGCGGGGACTGACGGAGCCGGAGACAGGTGAGCTGTACCGGCTGCTGGATATGGTCATGAAAAATCTGGAGAGGATGGACGCGGAGCTTGGAGAAACCGCGGAGCCGGAGGACGGGATGTGCAGCGGGGGGGGCTGCGGCGTAGTGCAGGACTAAAATAATAAGAATCTAAGAAAGGAAGTATGACGATGTTAAAGACACTGGGAGCTCAGATCAAAGAGTTTAAGCTGGCATCTATTTTGACACCGATCTGCATGATAGGGGAAGTGATCATGGAAATGCTCATCCCGCTGCTGATGGGCTCCATCATAGATGACGGCATCAATGTGGGGAATATGAATCACGTGTATCTGATCGGCGTGCTGATGTTTCTCACGGCGCTGATAAGCCTTGCATTCGGCGTAGGGGGAGGCGTGTTCGGGGCGAAGGCGTCCACAGGATTCGCACGCAATTTGAGAAAGGCCATGTATGACAGGATACAGACTTTCAGCTTTTCCAACATAGACAAATTTTCCACATCCGGTCTGGTGACGAGGCTGACCACGGATGTGACCAATATGCAGAACGCGTACCAGATGATACTGCGCATGTGTATGAGGGCGCCTTTCAGCCTGATCATCGCCATGGCGATGTCTTTCAGCATCAGCCCCAGACTGGCGAGCGTTTATCTTGTGGCGGTGCTGATACTTGGCTGTGTGCTGGGGCTGATTGTCACACAGGCCGTCAAGCATTTCTCCCAGGCGTTCCCCAAGTATGACAACCTGAACGAGAGCGTGCAGGAGAATGTTTCCGCCATTCGTGTGGTGAAGGCTTACGTTCGCGAGGACTACGAGAACCAGAAGTTCAAGAAAGCCAGCGGCAACATTTACAAGATCTTCTGCAAGGCGGAGAGCATCGTGGCGTGGAACAGCCCGGTGATGAACATAACCATATATACCTGCATCATCCTCATCAGCTGGATAGGGGCGCATCTGATCGTTCAGAACGAGCTGGAGGTGGGGCAGCTCATGAGCCTGCTGACCTACTGTATGAATATACTGATGAATCTGATGATGCTGTCCATGATCTTTGTCATGATGACCATGTCTGCGGCAAGCGCAAGGCGTATCTGTGAGGTCTTAAATGAGACGCCGGATCTGGCCAATCCCGCGAACCCGCAGCAGGAAGTGAAAGACGGCAGCATCCGCTTTGAGAATGTTTCTTTCAGCTACAAAAAGGATGCGGACACCCCCGTGCTGAAGAATATTGACCTGGATATCAAGTCGGGAGAGACCATCGGCATCATAGGAGGCACTGGAAGTGCCAAGTCCAGTCTGGTGAACCTGATCAGCAGGCTGTACGACGTGACGGACGGCAGGCTTCTGGTGGGCGGTGTGGATGTCAGGGATTATGATATGGAGGCGCTCAGAAACCAGGTGTCCGTAGTACTGCAGAATAATGTTCTCTTTTCCGGGACGATCCTGGAGAACCTCCGCTGGGGCGACAGGGAAGCCACGGAGGAGGAATGCAGGAAAGCATGTGTCCTGGCCTGTGCGGACGAGTTCATCCAAAAGATGCCGGAGGGCTACAACACCTTTATCGAGCAGGGTGGAACCAATGTCTCCGGCGGACAGAAGCAGAGACTTTGTATCGCAAGGGCGCTGCTTAAGAAGCCGAAGATCCTGATCCTGGACGATTCCACCAGTGCGGTGGATACTGCCACGGATGCCAGGATCAGAAAAGCCTTTGCCGAGGAGATCCCCGGTACCACAAAGCTGATCATCGCCCAGCGTGTCTCCAGTGTGGAGCATGCCGACAGAATAATCGTCATGCATGAGGGACAGATCGACGGTTTTGGCACCCATGAGGAGCTGCTGGCAGGAAACGAGATCTACCGTGAGGTCTATGAATCACAGATGAGCGGCAGCGGCGACTTCGACGAGAAAGGAGGTATGTGATCATGGCAGAAGAGAGAGCGCCAAAGGTAAACCACGGTCCGGGAGGACACGGCCCAGGAGGGCCGAGGGGGGCAAGGGGGCCCAGACCCAAGATCGAACATCCCGGCAGGCTGTTAAAGAGAGTGCTGGGCTACACATTCAAGGACTATGCGGTCCAGTGGGTCGTTGTCATGATCTGTATCGTAACTACAGTGTTTGCGTCACTGCAGGGAACGCTTTTCATGAAGACTCTGATAGATGACTATATCAAACCCATGCTGCTGCAGCAGGATCCGGATTTTTCGCCCCTGGCAGGGGCGATCGGGAGGGTTGCGTGCTTTTATCTGCTGGGCGTCATAGCTTCTTTCACCCAGTCCAGGATCATGATTTATGTGGCCCAGGGCACAATGCGGAATTTAAGGAACGACATGTTTGAGAAGATGGAGAAGCTTCCCATCAAGTACTTTGACACCCATGCACACGGGGATATCATGTCCCTGTACACCAACGACATTGACACCATGCGCCAGATGATCAGCCAGAGTATCCCCCAGCTGTTCAACAGCATCATCACGGTGGTCAGCGTATTGGTCTCCATGTTTGTGCTGGATGTGCCCCTGACCCTGGTGACACTGCTGATGGTGGCTGTTATGCTGGTGGCGGCAAAGAAGATCGGCTCCCAGAGCAGCCGCTTCTTCCTGGCACAGCAGCAGGATTTGGGTAAATTGAACGGCTGTATCGAGGAGACCATGACCGGGCAGAAAGTGGTCAAGGTATTCTGCCATGAGGAGGAGAGCCTGAAGCAGTTTAACGAGCTCAACGACCATCTGTGCGACAGCTCCTATGCGGCGAACAAGTTTGCCAATATTATGGGGCCTGTCAATGCCCAGCTGGGCAATTTAAGCTATGTGGTTGTGGCGGTTGCGGGCGGCATTCTTGCCATATCCGGCATCTCGGGGCTGACCCTGGGCGAGCTTGCCAGCTTCTTAAACCTGAACAAATCTTTCAGCATGCCCATCAACCAGATCAGCATGCAGTTCAACAGCATCATCATGGCGCTTGCGGGAGCGGAGAGAATCTTTAAGCTGATGGATGAGGAGCCGGAGATAGACGAGGGCTATGTGGAGCTGGTGAACGCAAAGAGGCAGCCGGATGGAAAGCTTACGGAGAGCGCGGAGAGGACAGGGCTGTGGGCGTGGAAGCATTATCACAAGGCGGACAACACAACGACTTATCAGGAGCTGCAGGGAGATGTGGTCTTCGACCATGTGGACTTCGGCTACACGGACGAGAAAATGATCCTCCACGACATAGAGCTGTACGCGAAGCCGGGACAGAAGATCGCGTTCGTGGGCGCCACCGGTGCGGGCAAGACTACCATCACCAACCTGATCAACCGTTTCTATACCATCCAGGACGGCAAGATCCGTTACGACGGCATCAATATCAACAAGATCAAAAAGGATGACCTGCGGCGCTCCCTGGGGATCGTGCTTCAGGACACCCACCTGTTTACAGGCACCGTTATGGAAAACATCCGTTACGGCAAACTGGACGCCTCGGATGAGGATGTGGTGAAGGCGGCGAAGCTGGCCAATGCAGACGGATTTATCCGCAGACTGCCGGACGGCTACAACACCATGCTCCACGGAGACGGCGCCAATTTAAGCCAGGGGCAGAGGCAGCTTCTTGCCATTGCCCGGGCGGCTATCGCTGATCCGCCGGTGTTGATCCTGGACGAGGCGACCAGCTCCATTGATACCAGGACGGAGAAGCTGGTCCAGAAGGGCATGGACGCGCTGATGAACGGAAGGACCAACTTTGTCATCGCCCACAGGCTCTCCACAGTCAGGAACAGTGACTGTATCATTGTGCTGGAGCAGGGGCGCATCATTGAGCGGGGAACCCACGATCAATTGATCGAACAGAAAGGAAAGTACTACCAGCTCTATACCGGAAACGCCATGGCGCAGTAAGGGCTGTGGACCAGTGTCGCGGGAATCATAAGTAAGGCGTATGGAACGCAGTGTATGGATGGAAAACATACACGGTCCCATACGCCTTTTATGTATGCCTGCGCAGAGGAATTATGCTGCATTTTTTAAGAATGGTATAAAAAATCGACAACCTAATTCCAATTATCTGATATCTATGCTATACTTGTAAAGTATAAAATCAGTTTATAAAAAGCTTTGATTGTTGTATCAGATTATGCGGGAGGGTGAGTGTATGAGAAAATCAGCAGCAGTTACAATGAAACTTCTGGCATTGTCAATGTTCTGTCTGGTCATCCTGGCAGCCTGCGGCAGGAAGGAAGACGGACAGCCGGAGGGCGGGCAGTTCTCCGGCGAGGGGGGCGGACAGCTGGATGTGGTTCTGGATGAGAATGATTTTCCGGACGTGTCAGCGGAGCTTAAAGGCGGGTCTTTCCTGGGCATGCAGTTTTACAAGGGGGAGCCTGTGCAGCTCTGGGCGTCCGGCGAGGGCGATACCGTGTCTGTGTACCTGTACAGAAAGGACGGCACCAGGGATACCGTGCTGGAAACGATCAGCCGGGACAAGACCAGATCCGGGGGATATCTGGATGAGCAGGGAAACTATTATGGAATTGCGGACAATATGGTTACAAAGACAGATGCCTCAGGGCAGGAGCTTTTTTCGGCTGTTGCAGGCGATGCCGGGAGATATGACTCCATAGAGGAGGTCTGCAGTTCCCCGGACGGGAAAACGGTGCTTCTTGCCAATATTACGAATCCGGAGACATCTTATATAGAGATGATACTGATGGAGCTTGGGCAGGGCGGGGAGCTGAAAGAAGTGGAGCTCAAGGATGCAGGGAAAGCTTCTGATGAGAAGTCTCTTTCTCTGATGGCACATCTTGGAACCTGGGGAGAGGATTTGTTGTTGATGGAAGGGGACTATATTTACAAGATCGACCTGCAGGCGGGGACGCTGACACAGGCTGTCTCCCTGATGCAGACCTCCTATGTGTCCCAGCAATACCGTCCGCAGTCCTCCCAGGAGGATATCAGCGCGGTGTATATACCGGAGGAAGGCAGGATTGAACTGCTCTGGGCGTATTCTTCCGGCAGGGGGCGCTGTGAGAACCTTACTTTCAAGGACATGACGAAAGAAAGGGAGACTATTACCCTGAAAGGTCTGAATGTAGAACCCTGGCTGAAGGAGCAGGTCGCAAAGTTCAACAGCACCAATGACAGATACTACATATCCATCAGCACAAGGGGTATGGAGAGCGGCGCATATGAATTCAGGATAAATACCGGCATAGAGATCGCCACCGGAAAAGGGCCGGAGCTCCTGTACGGGGAGCTCATGCTGACGGAATCGCTGAGCAGTATGATGGAAAAGGGAATGCTCGTGAATCTTGCCCCTCTGATGGAGCAGGCAGGGATCAGGGAGGAGGATTATTTTCCCATGACCTTCCGCTGGCGCACGGAAGATGCAATCTACGGCATTTATTACAAGGCGGCTGCGGAGGATTGCCTGATCAGGGCGGATGTGCTGGGAGACATGAGGGATCCGGATATGGAGCCCCTGCTGGACGCGCTGCTGGCCTATCCGGAGCAGGCATGCCTGGGAGGAGGCGGATCATCTTCCAAAAACGTGCTGAGGGATCTGTTGTATGCTTCCGAAACTCTGTATGGCATGCTGGACTGGGAAGCAGGCACCTGCGATTTCAGCGGAGAGCTGCTGCCGAAGATGCTGGAGGTGGCGAAGCGGTACAAATATTTGTCTACAGAGAAGGATATCACGAAGAGACGATCCAATTATCAGAATTATATTTTTCATACCGAAGAAGATTATGAGGCAGAGGGCTATGTGCCGTGCTACTATATATTTGACGATGGGCCGCATCCCGCGGTGAACCGCTACCAAGACCGTTTGCTCTATATCAATGCCAATTCCGCACATCCGGAGGCCGCATGGGAGTTCCTGAGCTTTATCCTCAGCGAGGAGGCTCAGAAGACGATTTATACCGGTGATTACCACGATGATCTTCCTGTGATGAAAAAACTTTTCTTAAGCGGCGGGCAGGATTTCCTGGAAAACGGATGGGCGGGAGGAGCCAAACCCTACATCGGTTATGAAGTGACACAGGAGAGGCTGGATGCGTTGACGGAATTTCTCGAAGATGCCCGTGAACTGCCCTGGAAAACAGAGCCGATCATAGAGATCATTGTAGAAGAAGCCGTCGGATATTTCAATGGGTTCAAGGATATACAGCAGGTGCAGAATATGGTTCAGAACAGGGTCCAGCTGTATATGGACGAAAGGGGAGGCAATGGTTAAAATAGGAATCAGCAGTTGCAAAGTATACCCAAATATGCTAAAATAATTTTAAAGCATATTTTTCTGTTCGCCAGGCAGCATGCTTTTTGCGGAACCTGTCCGGCATGTCTTAATCTCATCATAAGATTCTTTGAAAATCCATGCTTTTATCACACGGAACAAGGCAGGAGTTTCAGGGAAAGGGAGCTATATCATTTTTATCTGTACCTTTGATCCGTTCGGCGGCAGCAGGTACATTTACCATTTTGAAAACCTATGCAGGGAGGATCCGGCGATCCGGTTAAAGGACGGGACGGAGAAGATCTTCCTGAACACAAAATCTTCCTGAACATAAAAGGTACAAGGGACGATGTGGGGGAAGATCTGAGGAGGCTTCTGGAGTATTTTGAGAGCATGGTGCCTCGGGATGCCTACACCAGGGAGCTGGAGGACGCGGTGGCAGAGACCAGGGAGCACACAGAATGGAGGCGTGAATACATGAAGCTGGAGGCATGGGAACAGCGCATCACATGGGAAGGAAGATCGGAGGGCGGGACAGCCAGGCTTGTCAGCCAGATCATCCGAAAGGTAAAAAAAGGCAGGACGCCGGAAGAAACAGCGGAAGATTTGGATGAGGATACAGGAGAAGTAAGGCATATTTATGAGGTGGTGGTGAAGCATCTTCCGGATTGTGACCAGGAGAAGATTCTGGCGGAGCTTTTGGACAAGGCTTAGTATGTTTTGCTGCCGCACCAAAAAGAAAATAAGATTGTCCGAAAGAGCATACGAGCCCTCCCGAAAGCATAGACTTTGATGTAAACAAGCTTCGGGAGGGATGTTTGTGTTTGAACAATATAGTGTTTCGGAGACAGTGAAGGAGTTAAAGAGTGACGGGCGGACAGGGCTGACCACGAAAGAGGCGGGGGAGCGGCTGCGGCGCGACGGCAGGAATGAGATGAAGGAGGGGCGGAAGAAGACCCCTGTGGAATCCTTTCTGGAGCAGCTCAACGATCCTCTGATCTATGTGCTGATCGTGGCGGCTGTGGTGTCTGTGCTGTTAAAGGAGGTCAGCGACGCGGTGATCATCGGGGTAGTGGTGGTCATGAATGCTGTGGTGGGCATGCTGCAGGAAGGCAAGGCGCGCAGGGCGCTGGAATCCTTAAAGAAACTTGCCAGTCCCAGGGCGATGGTCATCCGGGACGGAAGGCGCGGAGAGATTCCGGCGGCGGAGCTGGTAAAGGGGGATCTTGTGTATCTGGAGGCGGGGTGCCAGGTGCCGGCAGACCTGCGGCTCATTACGTCCTCCAATTTAAAGATTGAGGAGTCGGCGCTGACGGGGGAGGCGCTTCCGGTGGAGAAGGATGCCTCGTTCCAGGGCAAAAAGGGGGTGCAGCTTCCTCTGGGGGATCGCAGGAACATGGCCTATATGTCAACGGTGGTTACATATGGCAGGGGTGAAGGCATTGTCACTGCCACTGGCATGCAGACGGAGCTTGGGCAGATTGCCGCCATGATTACCGAAAGTAAGGAGGAGCTGACTCCACTGCAGAAGCGTCTGGGAGAGCTGGGAAAAATATTGAGCCTGCTGTCCCTTGGGCTATGTGCAGCGTTGTTTGCCATCGCGGTGCTGCAGCACAGGAATGTGATGGAGATGCTGATTACCGCCATATCCCTTGCCGTTGCTGCGGTGCCGGAGGGGCTTCCGGCTGTGGTGACTATCTGTCTTGCCCTGAGCGTGACCCGCATGGTGAGGGTGAATACGATCGTGCGCAGGCTGCCGTCTGTGGAAACTCTGGGCGCGGTCAGCGTGGTCTGTTCCGATAAGACAGGCACCCTGACTCAGAACCGCATGACTGTGGAAAAGTGTTTTGTAAACGGACGTGTCATGGAGCTCTCAGAATGCAGTCCCGGGCTTTGTCCTGATTTTTACCGGGGGATGGCTCTGTGCAATGATGCTGTTACAAATGTGGATCCATATTCCGGGGAGGGGGAGAGGACAGGGGATCCCACAGAGCTTGCACTGCTGGATGCGGCGTTGTCGTTTGGAATGAAAAAGGAGCAGCTGGAGCGCCGGATGCCCAGGATAGGCGAGCTGTCCTTTGACTCTGACAGAAAGATGATGACCACTGTGCATAGGGTGTCAGGCGCCGGGGAACTGCAGGCGGCGGAGGCAGTGGGTGTGCTCAGGCCAGCAGGGGAAGTATACCCATCGGCAGGAGGCGCAGGCAGGGCGGCAGGATTTGCCGGGGCTGTCCCCGGCCCGCGCAGCGGCTGCATATCCTATACTAAAGGGGCGCCCGATGAGGTGTTGAAGCGGTGTACTCAGATCTGGACGGGAGAGGGGAGCATCCGGATGACGGAGCAGCACCGCAGGCAGATCAGGCAGGCTATAGAGAAGCTGTCGGGGGAGGCGCTGCGCACCCTTGCGGTGGCGATGAGGAGCGGCGTGGAGCGGCCGGTGGAGGACGGGCTGACTTTTCTTGGTATGGTGGGAATGAAGGACCCGGCGCGGCCGGAGGCCGCCGGAGCTGTCGCCGACTTTAAGCAGGCGGGCGTAGTCACGGTGATGATCACCGGGGACCATGTGGATACGGCATTTGCCATCGGCAGGCAGCTGGGCATTGTGCAGCGTTTTGAGCAGTGCATGACAGGGGAAGAATTGGGCCGCCTGTCTGAGGAAGATCTGACGGAGAGGCTGGAGGACACCAGAGTGTTTGCGAGGGTTTCACCGGCACAGAAGGTGCGCATTGTGGACGGCTTCAAGCGGCGGGGAGAGATTGTCGCCATGACTGGAGACGGGGTCAATGATGCGCCTTCCCTGAAAAAGGCGGACATCGGCATTGCCATGGGCATGGCGGGGACAGATGTGGCCAGGCAGGCATCTGACATGATCCTGACGGATGACAATTTTGCCACTATCCGACGTGCCATCGAGGAGGGTAGAGGGGTATATGAGAACATCAGGAAGTCTGTGATTTTCCTGCTCTCCTCCAACCTGGGGGAGATCATCACCATGTTCCTGGCGGTGGTATGCGGACTGGCGGCGCCTCTGAAATCCAGCCATATCCTGTGGATCAACCTGATCACGGATTCCCTGCCGGCGCTGGCGCTGGGGGTGGATAAAAACGACGGCAGGAGCCTGATGCGCCAGCAGCCCAGAAAAGCCAAGGAGAGCCTGTTTGCCAGGGGAGGTTTTGCCTGCACCTGTTTTTATGGGACTCTGATCGCGGCGGTGAGTCTGACGGCGTTCCTCATGCTGCCCTGCGCGCTGCTTAACGTGAACAGCCTGCCTGTGAACCTGGAGAATCTCTCCACGATACTGCAGAACGGGAGCGTGCTTTCCAAGGCGCAGACCTATGCCTTCACGGTGCTTGGCATGTCCCAGCTCTTTCATGCGGTGGGCATGCGGGATATGCATAAATCCTTTTTCCGTATGAACCACAGGGACAATAAGCTGATGATCCTTGCCTGTGCCGCAGGTTTCCTGCTGCAGTTTGCGGTGACGGAGGTGCCGTTTTTGATCAATGCCTTCGGCACCTCCCACCTGACGGGCAGGGAGTGGATGAGGCTCAGCATTCTTGCCGCCGCACCGCTGATTGCTCATGAATTCCTGGTGTTAGTGGGGCTGCTTGTGCCTGGCGCCCGTTCCCGGGAGAGTCATTGAGATAAGTGTTGCTTTTTGATTTTATTCAGCTCGGCGTTGATGATTTGCAGGGCGTTCTCCGGGACTTTCTTTTGACTGTCCCCGCCGCCCATGGAACCCATGAGGCCGCTCAGTTCCGCGAAGGTCTTCTCACCCATCATGGCGAGCATGGATTTCTTCATCTTCATGCCTGTCATGGCGAAGATGGCGTTGGAGAGTACCGAAAAGGCTTCGTCGTCTGCGGCGATGGTATTGATCTTGTCATGAATGGAAAAATATTGGTCGGAATATTCCATAGGGGCATCGCTTGCAACGGTTTCCACAGACTCAAACCAGTTTGCCACTCCGTCGCCGCCCTCGCCATCGTCGGGCAGGGTGTATATTTCCGGTTTTGCCTCTACATGCTCCAGGGTCAGGGTGTCCGTACAGCGCAGGGGCAGGTGCCCTGAACCGGAGAGCGGCTGCGAGGTACAAGGGTGCTGCACCGCCTCTGCCATCAGGTAGGTAAAGCCTTCCGCCAGGGGTACATTTTCAAAGACAAAAATCTTGTCGCCGTACTGGGTGGCGAAGGGGCGTCCGTTCACATATAAGGTGACTTGATTTAAATTGGAATAGACCTTGACCCTGGTGAGGGCGCCTGTCCGCTGAGCGTAGCGCCTGCCGCAGAGGTATACGAAGGGTTCGCTGCTCCAATATGCCTTGTACAGGTAGAAGGCTTCTTTCTTGATCCTGCGGTCCATGGTCACAAGCCCTTTATTGTTGCGTCCTGCTGTGCCGCCTTCATCCCTTGCGGCACAGCCGAAGTCAAACATATTCCATACGTGGGTGGACCAGAGCCAGGGTCTTTCCATCAGGATCTTTGCCATGTGTTCATGATATTCCGCCTGATAGCTTTCGGAATAATCCCTGCATTTCGGCTCGTCCGGCTGGTAGGTGATGATTCCTTCTGCACCATACTCCGAAAGACCGAGACAGATATTGGGGCAGGTTTTATGGAAGTGATCCAGCCATTTCTCGTTGTTTTCGTAGCTGCCGCCGTACCAGCCGAAATAATGATTGTAGCTTTCCACATCGGTGATGCCGTGGAGAGGGCTTTCCAGAGGTAGCATGCTCACATGGGCGATGGTGGTCAGGCGGCTGGGGTCGAGCTTTTTCACCAGGGCATTCAGAGACTTGTGGTTTTCCACCAGACCCGGTTTCTCCCCTGCGATGGTGATCTCGTTGGAGATGCCCCAGAAGCAGATAGAGGGATGGTTGTAATTCTGGTAGATCAGATCCTTCATCTGCAGCACACAGTTGTCATGTGCTGCCGGATCGTCGCTCTGGCTGCTGATATAGGGAATCTCCGCCCAGACGATGAAGCCGTATTCGTCGCAGGCATCGTAAAAGTCCGGGCTGTGCTGGTAGTGGGCAAGGCGCACGGTGTTGGCGCCGATCTCCCTGATGAGCGCAGCGTCTTCGTAGTGCTGCTGCCTGGTCAGGGCGTTTCCGATATAAAGCCTGTCCTGATGGCGGGATACACCCCGCAGCATCATAGGGCGTCCGTTTAAAAAGAATCCCCTGTCAGGGTCCACATGGAAGGAGCGAATGCCGAAGGGGCTTCTCACTTCGTCCACTGTCTCGTTGCGGTAGACAAGCAGGGCTGTGCAGGTGTACAGGTAAGGATCCTCTACGCCCTGCCAGAGATGGGGCTTATGGAGCAGCACATCCACTTTCGGATCTTCGGAGGGGCGCCAGACCTCCGCCACGTCCGTCCCGGACATATCCGTGATCCGGTAGCATATGGTATAGTCCGGGGAGGGAGCTTCCACCCAGCTGTTCAGATGCAGCATGGCATACTGGGGTACGCCCGTGGCGTCGCAGCAGGATGGGAACACGCCTCTCTCCACATTGTGGTCAAGGCTGCTGTCTGCGGGCAGGCTGGCATTATCCAGGATTTCCGGCGTGATGGCAAGCCCCTGTGAGCCGTGGTAATCCGCCTTAAAGTGGTGCTCGGGCAGGATCAGCAGGTTCACGCCCCGGTAAAGCCCGCCGTAGAAGGTGAAGTCCGCCATCTGGGGATAAATGTTGCTGTGGGGAGAGTTGTCTGCCAGGATGGTGATGGTGTTCAGGGGAGCCGAGGCGCCGAAGGCAGCTTCGCAGGCAGCATTTTTATCGGGGGAGGGGATCAGGGCGTCTGTGATGTCCAGTGTAAAAGAGGAATAGCCGCCCTCATGGCTTCCCATTTCCCTGTCGTTGACATAGACGGTCCCGCAGAGGGAGAGGGCGAGGATTTCCAGATATACGCGCTCACCATTCTGCAGAGAGGGGGTCTGCAGCTGCCTGCGGTACCAGCATTTTCCGCGGTAGTATTCACCCTTGCCGTCCATGCCGTCCACGGCGTTCCAAGTGTGGGGCAGTGTCACCTGCTCCCAGTTTATCCTGTCCTTCGAGAAGCTCCAGTTGTCGTTAAAAGAGATTTTTTTTCTCATATTCAGCCTCATTTCTTCGGTCAAATGCATTTGACCGGTCTTTTTTTGATAGGATTTCCCGACGGTGTTTTTTTATCCAAAAATAATGGAAGTGTTGTTGATAAAATGATGGAGGTCTGTTACAATTTGAGTTATGTGGAAGGATAATTTGTGAAATGCGTCCCGGGAGAATTTTCAGATGCGTTTTTTGCAGCTGAAAATCAGGAGCTGTCAAAGGGACGTAGAAGCGTAGAGGGCGGAAAAGTTCCCGCAAGCGGGAACTGTAATAGGAGGCGAAGATATGAAGCAGGCAAGGGTCTGGCAGGAAAAAACGATGATCCCCACTTATGAGATCGGGGCGGCAGAGAAGAACCCTATCTTTCTGGAAAAGAGAGTGTATCAGGGCAGCAGCGGCAAGGTGTATCCCTATCCTACTGTTGAGAAGATCAGCAATGTAAAGGTGGATAAGGAGTATGAGGCTGTCTGGCTGGAGAATGAATATTTGAAGGTGATGGTTCTGCCGCAGCTGGGGGGAAGGATCCAGAGGGCGTACGACAAGACCAATGATTATGATTTTGTATATTATAATAGAGTGGTCAAGCCTGCGCTGGTGGGGCTGACCGGTCCCTGGATCTCCGGCGGAATTGAGTTCAACTGGCCCCAGCACCACAGGCCCACCACATTTCTGCCGGTGGACTACTGCATTGGTACAGGAGAGGACGGCAGTGCTTATGTGCTGCTTCATGACGTGGATCAGATGTATGGAACCAAGGGACTGACCAAGATCGCACTGTACCCGGGCAGGGCTTACATAGAGATCACAGGGCAGCTGTACAACCGCACCTCTCTGCCGCAGACCTTCCTCTGGTGGGCGAATCCGGCGGTTGCGGTCAACGACGATACGCAGTCCATTTTTCCGCCTGATGTCCATGCGGTGATGGATCACGGCAAGAGGGATGTGTCCAGATTCCCCATTGCCACGGGTGTGTATTATAAAAAAGATTACAGCGAGGGTGTGGATATCTCCCGGTATAAAAATATTCCGGTGCCCACTTCCTATATGGCGGAGAAGTCAAAATATGATTTTGTGGGCGGCTACGACTATGGGCGGGAGGCGGGGATCCTCCATGTGGCGGACCATCATGTCTCCCCCGGCAAGAAGCAGTGGACCTGGGGCTGCGGCGATTTTGGAAAAGCCTGGGACAGGAATCTCACCGACGAGGACGGTCCGTATGTGGAACTGATGACGGGGATGTACACTGACAACCAGCCTGATTTTACATGGCTGAAGCCCTTTGAGGAGAAGGTTTTCAGGCAGTATTTCATGCCCTATAAGGGTGTGGGGCAGGTGAAGAATGCCTCCAGGGAGGCGGCTGTGGGGCTGTCGGTGGAGGACGGGCAGATTAAAATCTCGGTCTATGTGACAGGGGAGTACGACAACCTGCAGGTGCAGCTGGACTATGAGGGGTGCGGGCTGCTTAAAAAGCGGATCAGGCTGACGCCGGAGGAGGTCTTCCGGACCAGCCTGGACTTGAGCGAGGTGTCTGGAGTGGGCTCTGTGCGTGAGCCTGGCGTGCAGGCGACAAAGGATTGTATGGGCTCTGTGCATGAGCCTGGCGTGCAGGCGAGAGGGGATTGTGCGGGCTCTGTGTGTGAGCCTGGCGTACAGGCGACAAAGGATTGTGCGGGTGTCACGAATGAGTGTGGCGTGCAGCCGCAGGCGGATTTCAGGGAGTCCGGACTGTGTCTGTCCGTCTGGGCAGGGGAGAGCTGCCTTGTGTCTTATCAGCCGGAGGAGCCGGTGATTCCGAAGCTTCCTGAGCCGGCAAAGGCTGCGGCGGAGCCGGAGCAGATTATGACCAACGAGGAGCTGTACCTGACGGGGCTGCACATCGAGCAGTACCGTCATGCCACTTATCTGCCGGACCCCTATTATCTGGAGGGGCTGAAACGTGACCCCGGAGACATCCGTATCAATAATGCCTACGGTGCTCTGCTGATGCGCAGAGGGCAGTTCCAGGAGGCGGAAAAGTATTTCCGCAGGGCGCTGGAACGCCTGATCCAGAGGAATCCTAACCCGTACAACAGCGAGAGCTACTATCTGCTGGGGCTGTGCCTTTTCTATATGGGGCGGGACGGGGAGGCTTATGATGCTTTTTATAAGGCAACCTGGACTAATGAACAGCAGGAGATGTCCTTTTATTATCTGGCTGCCATCGACGCCAGGAAGGGACGCTTTGCCGCCGCCCTGGAGATGGCGGAGAAGGCGCTGGTGAAAAACGCCCATAACGTAAAGGCCAGAGGGCTTAAGGCATATCTGCTGAGAAAGCTGGGAAGACGGCAGCAGGCATATCTCTGGACTGAGGAGAACCTTGCGCTGGATGCCTTTGATTTCGTCTCGGCATATGAACAGATCCTGCTGCAGGACCTTTCCGGCGGGCAGAATGTTCGGGCAAAACAGGAATCGGACCTGGAGAAGGAGTTCCTGCGCAGGATGCGGGATTTCCCGGATAATTATCTGATGGCGGCAAGGGATTATGGGGAGTTTGGCGCTTATGATGAGGCTCTTGGGCTGCTTGGGGAGTGCTGGGCGGTTCACCCCATGCTGAAATATTATGAGGCGTATTATACTTATATGCGCCGCGTGGGACAGGAGGCTGGCAGCGGAGCTTTCCACGCCGGCGGTGCCGGAAGCGGGGAAGCCTGCGTGGAAAATTTGTCAGAAATGGTTTCCGGCGCCGGAAATTGCAGAAGCGGGGACAATTCTTACAAATTGATCTTGGGGCTGCTGCAGGAAGCCGAGGGCTGTGTACCTGACTATTGTTTCCCTAACAAGCTGGAGGATATCGCAGTGCTGCGTTTTGCGGCACAGTGGCACGGGGCCGGAGAGAGGCGCCCCATGGCAAAATATTATCTGGGCTGCCTGTTTTATGATAAGCTTCAGTGGGAGCAGGCGAAGGAACTCTGGGAACAGGCGGCGGCAGAGAAACCGGATTTCCCCACCGTCCACAGGAACCTGTCCCTTGTCTATTATAACAAGTGTCACGACGGGGAACGGGCGCGGGCGGAGATGGAGAGGGCTTTTGCGCTGGATACCGGGGATGTGCGTGTCTTTCTGGAGCTTGACCAGCTGTACAGGAAGCTGGGCATGAGCTTTGCGGATAGGCTGGCGCGTTATGAGGCGCACCCGGAGCTCATAGAGGGCAGGGATGACCTTTATGTGGAGTATATTACCCTTTTGGACATGACCGGACAGTATGAGAGAGCATATCAGTGCATGATGAATCATATTTTCCATCCATGGGAGGGCGGCGAAGGCAAGATCACCACTCAGTATGTTCTGTCCTTGCTGCAACAGGCGAAGGCGGCGTTGAAATCAAAGGATGCGGTCAGGGCGGAGGAGCTTCTGCGCAGGGCGCTGCACTACCCGGAAAACCTGGGCGAGGGCAGGCTGGAGGGTACAAAGGATAATCATATTTATTATCATCTTGGCCTTGCCCTGGAGATGCGCGCAGAAGCCGCAAAGGCACAGGGAAATGTCCAGGAGGGGGAGCGGTTAGTCCGGGAGGCGGCGGAATGTTACGAGAGAGCGGCTGTAGGCACGGACGAACCTGCCGGGGCGATGTATTACAACGACCAGCCCGCGGATATGATCCTGTATCAGGGACTTGCGCTGCAGAAGCTGGGCAGGACGGGTGCGGCCAAGGCGAGATTTTACCGTCTGCTGGATTATGGTGAGCATCATCTGGAGGACAGGGTAAAGATTGAGTACTTTGCGGTGTCGCTTCCGGATTTCCTGATTTTTGACGATGATCTCACTTTGAAAAACAGGGTACACTGCTATTACCTGATGGCTCTTGGCAATATGGGGCTGGGAAATATGGAAAAGGCGAAAGGATTCTTACGTCAGGGGCTGGCGCTGGAGCCTTCACACATGATGTGCAGCGTGTATGCAGGGGAAACTTTTTGACCATGACAGGTTAGCGGCATTCGTCAAATTATGAATATGGCGTTATGCCTGTGCAGGCATCGGCTCTGTGCCTGCAGGAATAAAATAACAGGAAGACAAGTGACAACAGAAGCCTGCGCCATCTGGAGCAGGCTTGGAAAGGCATGGTATAAGATTGAAATGGGTAAAATTATATTGACAGGAGACAGACCTACCGGCAGACTGCATGTGGGTCATTATGTGGGTTCTCTGCGCAGGCGCGTGGAGCTGCAGAATTCGGGGGAGTATGATAAGACCTTCATCATGATCGCTGACGCACAGGCGCTCACGGACAATATCGAAAATCCGGAAAAGGTGAGACAGAATATCATTGAGGTGGCGCTGGATTATATGTCCTGCGGGCTTGATCCTGACAAGTCGACGCTTTTTATCCAGTCCCAGATCTCAGAACTCTGCGAGCTGACTTTTTATTATATGGATCTGGTGACAGTGGCAAGGCTGCAGAGAAATCCCACTGTGAAAAACGAGATCATCATGCGAAATTTTGAGGCCAGTATCCCTGTGGGCTTCTTTACCTATCCGATCAGCCAGGCGGCGGATATCACAGCCTTTAAGGCGACTACGGTCCCGGTGGGTGATGACCAGCTTCCCATGATCGAGCAGACAAGAGAGATCGTGCATAAATTTAATACGGTCTATGCGCCTGTGCTGGTGGAGCCGGAGGCGCTGCTTCCAGAGAGCGAGGCGTGCCGGAGGCTGCCAGGTACGGACGGCAAGGCAAAGATGAGCAAGTCTCTGGGGAACTGCATCTATCTTGCGGATACGGCTGACGAGGTGCGTACCAAAATCATGAGCATGTACACGGATCCTTTGCATCTGCAGGTCAGCGACCCCGGCCATCTGGAGGGCAATACGGTATTTACGTATCTGGATGCCTTCTGCAGGCAGGAGCATTTTGAGAGATATCTGCCGGATTATGCAGGTCTGGATGAATTAAAGGAGCATTATAAGAGAGGCGGCCTGGGGGATGTGAAGGTCAAGAAATTCCTGAACAATATCATGCAGGAAACGCTGGAGCCCATCCGTGCCCGCAGGAAGGAGCTGGAGAAGGATATTTCAGGTGTGTATGATATCCTGAGAAAAGGGAGCGATACAGCGCGTGAGACTGCGGCCAGGACCCTGTCGGAGGTAAAGAGCGCCATGCGCATCAATTATTTCGAGGACGAGGAGCTGATCCGGATGCAGAGTGAGAAGTACGAAGGTTGAGAGAACGTTTGAGGGATTGGGGCGTTGCAGTATCGTGAAGGTCGACGCAAAAGAGAGCCTTCGCAATTCTGGTCAGGATGCCTGATCCAGCAGGCAGATGGGAGTTAGTGTGAAAACTGATATAAAGAAGTCCAGGAGAGGAGAGTCCGTAAAAAAGGCGGATAAACAGAGAGAAAACAGGAAAAAGTCCGGCACGGCAGAGCCGGTGTCGGAAGCCCCAGGCATACCGCGGGAGGAAAGCCGGGAGAAGGCGGACACGGTGTCGGAGGCAGAGAAGGCAGTTGCAGCGCCGAAAGATGCAGTATCGGGAGCAGAGAAGGCAGTTGCAGCGTCGGAAGAAGCAGTATTGGAGGCAGAGAGGGCAGTTGCAACGCCAGAAGACGCGGTATCGGAGGCAGAGAAGGCAGTTGCAGCGCCGGAAGATGCAGTATCGGAGACAGAGAAGGCAGTTGCAGCGCCGGAAGATGCAATATCGGGAGCAGAGAAGGCAGCTGCGGAGGCAGAAAAGGCAGTTGCAGCGCCAGAAGACGCAGTATCGGAGGCAGAGAAGGCAGTTGCAGCGCCGGAAGATGCAGCGTCAGAAGCGGAGAAGGCGGATTTCGTGGCGGAAGCAGGTGAGCCAGGCAAAGCTGGCGGCAGGGAAGGAAACGGAACAGAAAAAAACGGTGATCGAGGGAAAAAAATAAAAAATCGGGGCATTTCGCTGACAAAGCCCAGGAAAGAAGACCCGGAGGAAGAAGGGGAAGACTGGGAGAATGATGACCTGGAGGAGGACTGGGAGGAGGGATCGGAGCCATCCAAGCCCTGGGTGATGGCGTTGGTGTTTGCGGGGATGATTGTAGCGGCAGCAGCCATATGTGTGATGCTGTGGAACTTTACTCATCCGGACAAACCGGAGGAGGACCATAACGTTTCAGTAGGAGCTACCGCGGCGCCGGGGAGCGGGGATGCCCTTTCGCCCACTCAAAGACCGGATTCCGGCACAGGGGATCAGACTCCGGAGAATCAGGGCGGCAATACCGAGCCCGGGTCAGATCCCGATGAAACGGATACGTCGTCAGAGGGGAACAGGGTGACGACTCTGGACGGCAGGGTCATTATTTTCACGGAATGCGATGATATGGTGACGCCAAAGGAATATGTAAATCTAAGGACGGAACCCAGTACCGCCCAGGGAGATGCAACGGTGGGATGTATGTTGAACAATGGTGAGATAGCGCACCGCACAGGCATCAGCGAGGAGATGGGATGGTCCAGGCTGGAGTACAAGGATCAGGTCCTCTATGTTGTCACCAGCCTCGTCAATGTGGTGACGGATGAGCCGTCTGTTGAACCGACAAGCCCCTGACAGGCTCATATGAGCCGGGGCGCTGTGGTATTGACCCCCTGCAGGCATTGCGGGCCTGGCGGAAGTTGTGGAGGATATTCCTGTGAAAGAGTTTCAGTGGCCCTATCGCTCTCATGATAAGAAGATATTTCTTTCAAAAATTAAGCTGGCAGAAAGCTATTTGCAAAAGTATGGAGCGGAGTATATAGGAACAGTTAATGAGCTTGGAAGATGGATGCTGCAGGACGGCTCTTATGGGATAGAACATATGGAAAAGAATATCTGGAAATTCAAAGAGGAATATGTCCGAGTGGACAGGGTGTACTTTTCAGAAAAGCCCTTTATCGTCCTGGAGTTTTCGGATAAAAAAGAGGGACCATATGAGGACGCAGATCCATTTCCTTATAATATGCCGGATGCAGATTTTGAACAGGAAATCAGGTTTTCCTTGAATATAAAGTAATTGTGGTAAATTTCAGATCCTTACTCTTAGGAGAAGCTTAATGAGAAACCCTGTTTGCGGCATAAGAGAAGCCATATTTTTGGCAGTATTTTGACAATGTACATAAATTTCCCTCCGCCAGGAGATAATAGTGCAGAAAGATTTATTTGAATCTGTTAATATGTATTGCCGGAGGAAATTGAGTGTATGAGTCAAAAGTTGGGAAAGGCGAGTATGAAGCCGGAACAGCCTGTGTATATTTTAAGCAGCGCCAGCGTCGTGGGACCCAAGGAGGGACAGGGACCGCTGGGGCTTTTGTTCGATGTTGTGGGTGAGGATGACATGTTTGGCTGTGAGACTTGGGAGGACGCGGAGAGCAGCCTGCAGAAAAGAGCGGTTTCTCTCGCGCTGGAAAAGGCAGGGATGCAGCCGGAGGATGTCAGTTTTATTTTTGCAGGTGACTTGCTGGGCCAATCCATTGCCAGCTCCTTTGGACTGTCCAGTTATGAGATACCGCTTTTGGGCGTATATGGCGCCTGCTCTACCTGCGGGGAGTCATTGACCCTCGGAGTCATGAGCATAGCGGGCGGATTTGCGGACAAGGTAGTCTGTGTCACCTCCAGCCATTTTGCCAGCGCGGAAAAAGAGTTTCGCTTTCCACTGGAATATGGGAACCAGCGTCCGCTGTCGGCATGCTGGACTGTGACGGGAAGCGGCGCCTTTGTGCTGGGGGATAAGGCTGCCTGCAGTGCGCTGCCGGTGCCCGGCGATCCACAGCCTTCAGCTCACGGCGCTCCGACCGGGAATCCCAGGGCAGCCACAGGAAGGCCCAGGGCGAAAATAACCGGAATGACGGTGGGGAAGATTATGGATTACGGTCTGAAGGATTCCATGAACATGGGGGCATGTATGGCGCCTGCGGCAGCTTCCACGCTGGAACAGCACTTTATTGACTTTGCAAGTCAGCCGGATGACTATGACAAGATCATCACGGGGGATCTGGGGAAAATAGGTCAGAAGGTGCTGATAGACCTGCTGCGGGAAAAGGGCTATGATATTTCCGAACAGCACATGGACTGCGGGATTGAGATCTTTGACGGGGAGTCACAGGACACCCATGCGGGAGGAAGCGGCTGCGGCTGCAGTGCGGTCACTTTATCGGCGTATATTTTAAAGCAGCTGGAGGCGGAGAACTGGAAAAAGGTCATCTTTATGCCTACAGGGGCTCTCCTGAGCAAGACGAGCTTCAACGAGGGAAAGAGTGTCCCCGGCATTGCCCATGCAGTAGTGATAGAACGCTGCTGAGGGCAGGGAGTTGTCATTAAGCTGAGAGTTCTGCGTCTGATAAAAAAGGCAGCCGCCTTTTCCAGCCCAAAAGGCGGCTGTTCCTTTCCAAAAGGCGGCTGTTCCTTTCCGTTGGCGGAGACTGGCGTTTTTTAAAATAAGGGGAGGAAAAACGAATAACTGACAGCAGCGATTGGTAATCGTGAAACTATGATATATGCGTGAAAAGCTATGGAAAAGGGAGAAGGTATATGAAATATCCCAAGGCGATACTATTTGATTATGGACATACTCTTTTATATGAACCTGGTTGGGATGCCGTTAGAGGAAATGAGGCTCTTTTGAAATATGTTACAAAGAATCCTAATAATTGCACTCTTGAGGATGTACGGAAGGGCGCGGAATTGATTTTCGGAAAACATGTCGAAAGCGTTCGTAAGATAGGTTATGATATTTCCGGTCAAGTTGGCGATAAAGTATTGTATGAATATCTTGGGATCGAATTTTCCCTGACACCGCTTGAAATGGAAACCGTTTTCTGGAACGGTGCTTCTATGGGTGCGATTATGCCAGACGCTGATAAAATGCTCGATTATATAAACAAAAATGGCATTAGAAGTGCCGTTGTCAGCAATCTTCTGTGGTCGGGGGCTGCCTTAACCGAAAGGCTCAACAGACTGCTGCCAAATAATCAGTTTGAGTTTGTTATGACGTCAAGTGATTATTTTGTGAGGAAGCCCAATCGGATTTTGTTTGATATTGCTTTGCAAAAGGTCGGAGTTTCTGCCGATGAAGTATGGTATTGCGGTGATAATCCGCAGGCAGATATTGAAGGAGCAGCACAAGTTGGTATTTACCCTGTTTGGTATGATAATGATACAGAAAAAGACTACAAAAACTGTAACAATGAACACCTGCCACAGTGTGAACATTTACATATTTACCAATGGGATGAAATGATTGACTTGTTAGAGCGAATAAAAGCATAATTCTCACGACGTTTTTTGACTGTGTTGCCGGGTGGCGACTTACTTATTATTTTATGAATAATTAGTGCAAAAGTTTATTTTTATGCATTTTATATGAATTATTATGCAATAAAAAGAAAAAAATTGCATAAAAATAAAAAAGTAGTGGACTTTTATGCAAAAAGTGGTATGATTGAATATGCGCATCCTTAAGAGGTGCAGAGTTTTTGATGTAAAGGGTACGAATATAATGTAGCCAGAGCAAAATTTGTATGAGGTGAAAAGAGACATGATCAGAGCAGGGATTATAGGAGCCACAGGCTATGCGGGCGGAGAGCTTGTGAGGATATTGATGAACCACCCGGACGTGAAAATTGTCTGGTACGGTTCCAGGAGCTACATAGACCAAAAATATTATCAGGTATATCAGAATATGTTCCAGATTGTGGAGGATGTCTGCAAAGACGATAATCTGGAGGAGCTTGCGGGGCAGGTGGATGTAATCTTTACGGCAACGCCCCAGGGCTTTCTTGCGGGGCTTTTGACCGAAGATATCCTGGCGAAGGTGAAAATTGTAGATCTGTCTGCGGACTACCGCATCAAGGATGTGTCTGTCTACGAAAAGTGGTATGGGATTGAGCATAAGTCGCCGCAGTTCATCCCGGAGGCAGTCTATGGGCTGTGCGAGATCAACAGGGGGCTGATCACCGACCGGACCAGGCTTGTGGCGAATCCCGGCTGTTATACCACCTGCTCGATTCTGACAGCTTATCCTCTTGTAAAGGAGGGGCTGATTGATGTGGATACTCTGATCGTGGACGCAAAGTCCGGTACTTCCGGGGCGGGCAGGGGTGCAAAGGTGCAGAACCTGTTCTGCGAGGTCAATGAGAACATGAAAGCCTACGGCGTGGCAAGCCACAGACATACTCCTGAGATAGAGGAGCAGCTGGGATATGCGGGAAACTGTCAGGTGACAGTCAGCTTTACGCCTCATCTGGTGCCCATGAACAGGGGGATTCTGGTGACGGAGTATGCATCCCTCAAGAAAAAGGCGGATGGCTCCCTGCCCTCCTATGAGGAGATTAAGGCGGTTTATGACAAATATTATGCGGGTGAGAAGTTTGTCCGTATGCTGGAGAAAGGGGTCTGCCCTGAGACTAAATGGGTGGAAGGCAGCAATTATGTGGACATCGGCTTTGTGATCGACGAGAGGACTGGGCGCATTATCATGATGGGTGCATTGGACAATCTGGTAAAGGGCGCTGCCGGGCAGGCTGTGCAGAATATGAACCTGCTCTTTGGGCTTCCGGAGAGCCGGGGACTGGAGCTGGTGCCCTGCTTCCCGTAAGGCGTGTAAGACAGGCAGGATAGCAGCCAAACTCATGTGCATCAGGCGCTCCGCCATGCATAAAAATCCGAGCGCTTCGTGAATGTGTATAATCTGCAAAGAGCATGCAGGTCGGCACATTGCAGCCTTGCAAAATGAGCAGGGGACGCTTATTTTGGATGCACGGTTTCCCCAAGGCGAATGGGAGGTTTTTTGCCCCCGCGGCATTCGTCAAGATTCCAGAGAAGTAAACTTTCAGGAAGTTACTTCCTTGGACTTGTGACGCATTGCCCGCGGGAATAAATACATAAGGAACAGGATGAGAAAATGGACAGTAAGGCATTTACCGTGAGGACGATGACAATTGAAGATTATGAGGGGCTGAGGGCGCTGTGGATGACGATCCGCGGCTTCGGCATCAGGAGCATTGACGACTCCAGGGAGGGTGTGGAGCGCTTTTTAAAGAGAAACCCCGAAACCAGCGTGGTTGCAGTGGCAAAGGACGGCGCTGTCGTGGGCGGCATCCTCTGCGGGCACGATGGCAGGCGGGGCTGTCTCTACCATGTGTGTGTGCGGGAGGATCATCGCCGGAACGGTATTGGCAAGGCCATGGTGGTATACTGCATGAATGCCCTGAAAGAGGAGAAAATCAACAAGGTAAGCCTGATCGCGTTCACGGTCAACGATGTGGGCAACGCTTTCTGGAACCGCATCGGATGGACCAGGCGCGAGGATCTGAACTACTATGATTTCACCTTGAATGAGGCGAATATTACGGCGTTTAATCAATGATGGACCAGGGAATACTTCCTAAATCAAAAGCCCCACAGCAAGCTGACGGGGTATCAAGCTTGCTGCGCAGCAAGCTGCGGGGTTTTTGACCCTCGCGGCATTCGTCAAGGTCCCAGAGAAGTAAACTTTAAGGAAGTTTACTTCCTTGGACTTATGACTCATTGCCTGCGGGAATAAAGCGTTATAATTAAGGAGAGAATAAGTATGCTGTACAGACGTTTGGGGAAAACGGAGCTGATGGTGAGCGAGATAGGCTTCGGCGGTGAGTGGCTGGAGCGGATGGACCTGGAGGGATGCAGGGTCATTGTGAAGGCCTGTGAGGAGCAGGGGATCAATATTTTGGACTGCTGGATGTCCGAGCCGAATGTGAGGTCGGCTATAGGAGAGTGCATTAAAGGCACCAGGGACAGATGGTATATCCAGGGGCATATTGGTTCCACATGGCAGGATGGGCAGTATGTCCGCACCCGTGAGCCGGGGAAGGTGAAAGAGGCTTTTGAGGATCTGCTTCACAGGCTCCAGACGGATTACATAGATTTGGGCATGATCCATTATGTAGATTCGGAGAAGGAATGGGACCAGATAGTCAGCGGCCCTTTCATGGATTATGTGCGCAGCCTGAAAGAAAAGGGTGTCATAAAGCACATAGGCTTAAGCTCCCACAACCCCAAAGTGGCGGCAAAGGCGGCACTTTCCGGCGAGATCGAGATGCTGCTTTTTTCCGTCAATCCGGCATTTGACCTTATGCCGCCCACGGAGAATATAGACGATTATTTTGCGGAGCAGTATGACACGTCCCTGGCGGGGATGGATCCGGAGCGGGCGCAGCTGTACAGAATCTGTGAACAGCAGGATGTGGGCATTACCGTCATGAAAGGCTTTGCAGGAGGAAGGCTGTTCAATGAGAAAGCGTCGCCTTTTGGGGTGGCTTTGACGCCTGTGCAGTGCATCCACTATGCACTCACAAGACCTGCGGTTGCAAGCATCATGGCGGGATATTCCGAGCCACGGCACGTGCTGGAGGCAGTGGCATATGAGAGTGCGTCGGAGGAGGAGAAGGATTATGCCAGCGTGCTGGCGTCCGCCCCGCAGCATGCTTACAGCAAAAAGTGCATGTACTGCAATCACTGTAAGCCCTGCCCCGCAGGCATAGACATCGCCATGGTGAATAAGCTTTATGACCTGGCAGGGATGCAGGAGGAAGTCCCGCCTTCCGTGCGGGCACACTATGAGGCGCTTGAGAAGAACGCCTCCCATTGCATCGCCTGCGGCGGCTGTGAGACAAGATGTCCTTTTGGGGTGGAGATTGTGGAGAGGATGAAGAAGACGAGGGAGCTGTTTGCCTGAGGACTGACAGGCTCGGGAGAGAAGCAAAAGGGCAGGACCCGGAAGCGGGCTGCCCGGCAATAACGATGTGCAAGTGTATTTATGGAGCGCAGAGAAACGGAACAAGTTCACTTTAACCAGAGGTATGAGAATGAGACAGAAAGAAGGCGGCGTGACCGCGGCAAAGGGCTTCTGCGCGGCGGGCGCGGAGGCGGAAATCAAATATAAGAACAGGATGGATATGGCGCTGATATACAGCCAGGTACCCTGCAGGGTGGCGGGAACTTTTACCAGCAATGTAGTAAAGGCTGCACCGGTCTTGTGGGATAAGGATATTGTGGAGAATTCTCCTTATGCGCAGGCGGTGGTGGTCAACTCCGGTATTGCAAACGCCTGCACTGGAAAACAGGGCATGGAATGCTGTGAAAAAGAGGCAAAGTGCGCAGGGGAGCTGCTGGGTATTCCTGCGGATTCCGTACTGGTGGCTTCCACCGGTGTCATCGGCATGCAGATTCCCGAAGACCGGATCCTGCAGGGGATCAGGAAGCTTGCAGCCGCAAAGACGGACACCCTGGAGGCAGGGCTGGATGCGGCGAAAGCGATCATGACCACAGACACAGTCCACAAGCAGATTGCGGTGGAGACAGTTCTGGGAGGAAAGACTGTCACCCTGGGCGGCATGTGTAAGGGTTCCGGCATGATCCATCCGAATATGTGTACCATGCTGGCATTTATTACCACTGATGCCAATATATCCAAAAAGATGCTGCAGAAGGCGCTCAGTGAGGACATTGTGGATACCTTTAACATGATTTCCGTGGATGGGGATACCTCCACCAACGATACGCTGCTGGTGCTGGCAAACGGGCTGGCGGGCAACGAGGAGATTACTGCGGAAGGACCGGATTATGGCACTTTCTGTGAGGCGCTCCACTATGTCACCACCTATCTTGCAAAAAAGATGGCAGGGGACGGCGAGGGGGCTACCTGTCTCTTTGAGACGAAGGTGGTAGGCGCCGCTACCAAGGAGGATGCGCGTTTGCTGGCAAAGTCTGTGATCTGTTCTTCCCTGACAAAGGCGGCAGTCTTTGGACATGACGCAAACTGGGGCAGGATCCTGTGTGCGCTGGGCTATTCCGGCGCAAGGTTTGATCCGGAGAAGGTGGATATTTATTTCCAGGGCAGCAGCGGCAGGATTCATATTTTTGGAAACGGCACAGCCTGCGATTACAGCGAGGAGAAAGCCACAAAGATCCTCTCCGATCCGGAGGTGACAGTGCTGGCGGACATGCATATGGGGGACGCGGAGGCCACCGCCTGGGGCTGTGATTTAAGTTATGAGTATGTGAAGATCAACGCTGATTACAGGAGCTGAGTGTGTAAGGCAATTGGCAAAAGCATCTTGATGACGGCCTGCGGTGGGAGTGTACTGCAGGTTCTGCCGATGTGCAGTAAATTACATATTGAACATGGAACATTCCGTGGAAGCGGCGTAAGTGCGAAAGATTCCATGTTCTAAGAAGATAGAAATGAGGTTTTATCATTATGGAAAAAGATATGCAGCAGGTACTTCAGAAAGCGGAGGTGCTTATCGAGGCGCTCCCCTATATTCAGCGTTTTAACCGCAAGATCATCGTTGTAAAATATGGCGGCAGTGCCATGAGCAACGAGGAGCTGCAGAAGAATGTCATCAAGGACGTGACGCTTCTTAAGCTGGTGGGCTTTAAGCCCATTATCGTACACGGCGGCGGCAAGGAGATCAGCCGCTGGGTGGGCAAGGTAGGCAAGGAGGCAAAGTTTGTCAACGGTCTTCGCGTCACTGACGAGGAAACCATGGAAATAGCGGAGATGGTGCTGGGGCGGGTGAACAAAAGCCTTGTGACCATGGTCCAGTCTCTGGGGGTGAAGGCAGTAGGCATCAGCGGCAAGGACGGCGGGCTGCTCCAGGTGGAAAAGAAATACTCGGATGGCCAGGATATTGGTTTTGTGGGAGAGATCACAGAGGTGAACCCCAAGGTCCTGTTCGATCTGCTGGAGAAGGACTTCCTGCCCATCGTGGCGCCCATAGGGCTTGACAGTGATTTTGCAACCTACAATATCAATGCCGACGACGCGGCGTGCGCCATCGCCAAGGCGGTGAACGCGGAGAAACTGGCGTTCCTGACGGACATCGAGGGGCTGTACCGGGATATCAACGACAAATCCAGCTTTATCTCCAGAATCTCCGCCGCCCAGGCAGAGGAACTGATCAATGAAGGCTTCATCGGCGGCGGGATGCTGCCCAAGCTGAACAATTGTACCTCCGCTGTGAGAAACGGTGTGAACCGCGTACACATCCTGGACGGCAGGATCCCTCACTGCCTGCTTCTGGAGATCTTCACCAACCAGGGCATCGGAACCGCGATCGTGGACGACGCGGAGTATGAGGTAATGTGAGCCCCAAGGGGCATAGAAGTGCAGAGACGGAACTAAATTTAGAGGTGACAAAATGAATATGAAGCAGTATATTGAAGAGGCGGAAAGCGCCCTGCTCCACACTTACAACCGTTATCAGATTGTGCTTGACAGGGGAGAGGGCGTACATTTGTACGATATAGAGGGCAAAGAATATCTGGATTTCTGTGCGGGCATCGCGGTGTTTGCCCTTGGCTATCAGAATAAAGAATATAACGATGCGCTTAAGGGGCAGATCGACAAGCTGATCCATACCTCCAACTATTATTATAACGTACCTGCCATCGAGGCGGCAAAGAAGCTGAAGAAGGCGTCCGGCATGGACAGGGTTTTCTTTACCAACTCCGGCGCGGAGGCGGTGGAGGGAGCCATCAAGGCGGCGCGAAAGTACGCGTACTTAAAAGACGGCTCCACCGACCATGAGATCATCGCCATGAACCATTCGTTCCACGGCAGAACCATGGGCGCATTGGCGGTGACAGGCAATCCCAAATACCGTGAAGCTTTTGAACCCCTGATCGGCAACATTCGTTTTGCGGACCTGAACGACTTTGACAGCGTCCAGAGGCAGGTGACGGACAAGACCTGTGCCATCATCATGGAAACCGTACAGGGAGAAGGCGGGATGATCCCTGCTACAGAAGATTTCCTGAAGTCGGTGCGGGCGCTCTGCGACGAGAAGGATATCCTCCTGATCCTGGACGAGATCCAGTGCGGCATGGGCAGGACAGGCTATATGTATGCGTGGCAGAAATATGGGGTGAAGCCGGATATCATGACTACGGCGAAGGCTCTGGGATGCGGCGTGCCCATCGGGGCGTTCCTGATGACGGAGAAAGTGGGACAGAATTCTCTTGCTGCAGGCGATCACGGTACTACCTACGGGGGCAATCCTCTTGCCTGTGCGGCGGCGGATAAGGTGCTTGAACTTTTTGAAAAAAATTATATAATAGAACATGTGAGAGAGGTGGCGCCTTACCTGGAGCAGCGCCTGGATGAGCTGAAGGACAGGCATGACTGTATTGTGGAGAGGCGCGGGACCGGGCTGATGCAGGGACTGAGATTTGACAGACCGGTGGGCGATGATATCAAAAGAGCCCTGGAGAAGGGGCTGGTCCTGATCAACGCGGGAGCGGATATCATCCGTTTTGTGCCGCCCCTTATCATTACAAAGGAAGATGTGGACCGGATGATAGATATTTTAGACAGTTGTATTAGGAGTTAATAACACATGAGTTTTGGAAAAAGGCTGGCTGCGGCTGTCACGGTGATCGTTTTTGGCGCCGCGGTTTTATATGGGAGCACTCTGGTGCCGACAGGCGGGGAAAGCGATGCCGACCCGGTAGATTACTGGGATGTAAATAAAAAAGAAACGATTTATTTCTGGTATTCTGACGAAAACCTTACAAATTTTATAAATAATGCCGCTGTGTCCTTTAATGAAAAGGAGAATGTGCGTGTAATCCCTGTGCCCACTTCGGCAAATCAGTATCTGGAGGCTTTGAACAATGCTTCCCTGCACGAAAGCCAGGTGCCCGATGCCTACATTATAAGCCATGATTACTTGGAAAAGGCATATCTGGCGGGGCTTGCCACGCAGATACAGGATACGGAAGGCGTATGCAGCAGCGAGAATTTTCCGGAGGCGGCGCTGTCTGCGGTTTCTTATCATGGAAAGAAAGTGGCATATCCTCTTTTTTTCGAGACCAGTGCCTTGATGTACAATGCGACCTATCTGGCGCAGTGGGCAAGGCAGGCGGCTGAAATAGAGCTGTCAGGAGTGGACTTTCCGGTGGACGAGGCTACGATCGCCGCAAAGACGGAGCAGTATTATCAGATTGCCATACCGGATGCAGTGGATGATATTTTAAGCGTTGCAGATTCCTATGAGACGCCGGAGGGAGTGGAAGGCATCTTTAAGTGGGCGGTGTCTGACATTTTTTATAATTATTGGTTTGTGGGAAATTATATGATTGTGGGCGGCGATGCCGGTGACAACGAAGAGATGATCAATATTGACAGCGAAGAGACGGTCCAGTGCCTGGAGGTTTACAAAGCCCTGAATCAGTTCTTTTACATTGAACCGGATACAGTGACCTATGATTCCGTGCTGCAGGACTTTATGGACGGCAAGATCGTCTTTACCATTGTCACCACGGACGCGGCGAAGCGGCTGGCAGATGCAAAGGAACAGGGGCTCATAGCGTTTGATTATGGGATTGTTCGCCTGCCTGACGTGAGCCGTGAGCTTGAGAGCCGCACAATGTCTGTCACCGGTACGGTAGCAGTCAACGGTTATTCGGAGCATAAGGAGCTTGCCAACAGATTCGCGGCGTACCTGGTGGACGAGTGCGCAGATACCCTGTATGACAGGACCGGAAAGGTGCCGGCGAGATGGGATGACGATCCGGAGAATTGGGATCTCCAGATTTTCCGCCAGGTGTATGCAGACAGTATCCCGCTGCCCAAGATGATGCGGACGGAGAATTTCTGGCTGCAGCTGGAGGCACTTTTCTCCAAGGTGTGGAATGGCGCCGACGTGTCGGAGCTGGTGTCGGAGCTGGCTGGCAGGATATCTTTGCAGGTAAATTCATAGGTTTTGCAGGATCACGCATAAAAAACCGATTGGGGGATACACTGAAAATGGAAGAACATCATTCCAGGGAGGTGTTGTCATGATCGGTTTTTTTATTGCTTTAATTTCAGGCGCGCTGATGAGTATACAGGGCGTTTACAATACACAGGTGACAAAGGCGTCCAGCATCTGGGCTGCCAGTTCGTTCGTGCAGCTGACGGCGCTGGTCGTGTGCATGGGAGCCTGGGCGGTCACGGACAGGAGCAACCTGTTAAACGTGTTCCGGGTGCAGCCTAAATATATGCTTTTGGGAGGCGCCATCGGCGCATTTATAACATACACGGTCATCAAGAGCATGGATATGCTGGGACCGGCGAAAGCGGTAATGCTCATCGTGGTGGCTCAGCTTGCGGTGGCATATATCATCGAGCTTTTCGGCTGGTTCGGCGTGGAAAAGCAGCCATGGGAGTGGAGGAAGGCAATTGGCATGGCAGTTGCTGTGGCAGGCATCATCATTTTTAAGTGGAAGTAAGGTCACAGAACTGTAAAAGACATTTAATATTTTTGTAAAATCCGCTTGTAAAAACCCGGCGATTCCGATACAATAAAATAACAGCATAGAGAGGCAATCCCTCAACTTTGACACGGTACTGCAGCGAAGTGAAATGGAAGGACGTTTTGACGGCGTGCCGCTTTTTCTTTTGTCGGGTCCGCTGCCTGCAGGAACTGTGGAGACAAAAAGAAGGAGAGGGACTATGGTGAAAAGGATTTGTGTGTTGTTTACGGCAGCGGTCATGACGCTGTCTGTATTGTTGTGCGGCTGTGAAGCAGAGGAGCGGGGAGAGGTCATTCTCATCGGGAGTGCCGGGGCGGATGTCGGTTCCTCAGCATCCGGGACAAATGGAAATACGCAGGCGGGACTTACTGTGCCGGGAACGCCCGGGATCGGGCAGGCAGGGACCGCTGTACCGGGGAGTCCCGGAAGCATGCAGGCAGGGACCGCTGTACCGGGGAATGCCGGAAGCATGCCGGAGGGAATCGCTGCGTCGGGGAGTCCTGAAGGAGGGCAGGCGGGAAATCTGCCGCCGGAGCCCGCTATGATACGTGTGTATGTCTGTGGTGCAGTTGTCAGTCCGGGGGTGGTTGAGATCCCCCAGGGCAGCCGGATCGAGGATGCCCTGGCTGCAGCAGGAGGCTTTCTGCCGGGCGCCCTGGCAGCGGCGGTAAACCTGGCGGACTGGGCAGTTGACGGACAGATGCTGTACTTTCCCACAGAGGAGGAGGGAGCGTCATGGAAGCCCATGCCGGGGAGTGCGGACAGCCGGGAGGAACAGAGCAGGCTTGTGGATATCAACACGGCGCCAGCGGCACTTTTGTGTACTCTGCCCGGGATCGGGGAGGCAAAGGCGGCTGAAATCATCGCCTACAGGGAGGCGCACGGCAGCTTTGCCAGCTGTGAGGATATTATGAAGGTGCCCGGGATCAAGACAAATATATATGAAAAGATATGTGATAAGATAACGGTTAATTGATATTGATAAGGAAGAATAATGCCCGCCGGAGCGGGTGGAGGTAAGTAAATGGCTGGAAAGAGAGCTCTTGTGGTAGATGATGAAAAGCTGATCGTGAAGGGGATCCGCTTTAGCCTGGAACAGGATGAAATGCAGGTGGACTGCGCTTATGACGGGGAGGAGGCTCTGGAATATGCGCGGAATAACCAATATGACATCATACTTTTGGATGTGATGCTGCCCAAGCTGACGGGCTTTGAGGTCTGTCAGCAGATCAGGGAGTTTTCCAATGTGCCCATCATCATGCTTACAGCCAAAGGCGATGATATGGACAAGATATTGGGATTGGAGTACGGCGCCGACGATTACATAACCAAGCCCTTCAATATCCTGGAGGTAAAGGCAAGGATCAAGGCCATCATGCGCCGCATCGAGCCCAAGCGCATCATAGGCGAGGAGGCGCTCACAAAGACGGTGGAGAGCGGGGAGATACGCCTGGACTGTGAGGGCAGGAGGGCTTATATAGCGGGCACGGAGATCGGTCTTACCGCCAAAGAGTTCGAGGTGCTGGAGCTTTTGATGCTGAATCCCAACAAGGTGTATGGTCGTGAGAATCTGCTGCATCTGGTCTGGGGGGAGGATTATCCCGGAGATGTGAGGACTGTGGACGTTCATATCCGGAGGCTGCGTGAGAAAATTGAGAAGAATCCCAGCGAGCCCCGGTATGTACATACAAAGTGGGGCGTGGGATATTATTTTCAGAACTTGTAAAAGCGGATCAATAAAGGGATAAAATGTTTGCGAAAATATTAGACGGGCTGAAAAAGCTCCTTTTCCTGCGCAGCCTGCAGGCGCGCATTTTTGTTATTATATTGGTGGTGGGGCTTGTGCCCAGCATACTCATGCGGTATGGGATTCTGGAGAAATATGAGGAGCGTTCCGTGGAACAGCGCGTGGCTACTGTCCAGAACCAGCTGATGATCATAGGAAACCACCTGCTCAGCAACAATTATTTCAGTTCTCAGGCGGCAGAATACAGCAGTACGTCCAGGGACGTGATCAATGCGGAGCTGGAGATGATATCCAACCTCTATGAAGGGCGTGTCATGATCATCAATGCCAGCCTCAAGGTGGTGAAGGATACCTACGGCATCAGTGAGGGGAAGACTATTATTTCAGAGGAAGTGATCATGTGCTTTCAGGGAGGGAGCGCCTGGCATTATGATAAGCAACATGGCTATATAGAAATGACGACCCCGATCATCGACACCAGTGCCGCGGCCCAGGACGGTAAGACCAACGGCAGAACGGTGGGTGTCATGTTGACAAGCATTTCCAACGAAGCGATTGTCGGCACTATCGAAACGCTGAACCACAATGCGGTGCTTCTGGAGAACCTGATGCTGATAGCAATTCTGGCTGTGGCGATCATCCTGTCAATTGTTCTGATACGTCCGTTTAACAGGCTTACCAAGGCCATCAACGAAGTGAAGGCAGGCTACAGCGACGCCAGCATTTCCGTGCCGGACTATGCGGAAACCATACACATCGTGGATGCATTCAACCAGCTTCTGGCAAGGATGCGCGCCCTGGATGAATCCAGGCAGGAATTTGTGGCAAATGTGTCCCATGAACTCAAGACGCCCATGGCGTCTATTAAGGTACTGGCGGATTCCCTGCTTGCCCAGCCGGAGGCTCCTGCCGAGCTGTACCGGGAGTTCATGGAGGATATTGTATCGGAGATTGACAGGGAGAACCGCATTATCACAGACTTGCTGGCGCTGGTGAAAATGGACAAAAAAGTCCAGGAGCTTAACATCGCTTCCCTGAATGTCAATGACCTGACAGAGCTTATCCTGAAAAGGCTGCGTCCCATTGCGAGGAAGAAGGACGTGGAGGTAGTGTTTGAGAGTATGCGCCCTGTGGTGGCAGAGGCAGACGAGGTCAAGCTGACATTGATCATGACCAATCTGGTGGAGAACGCAATCAAGTACAATAAAGAGCATGGCTGGGTGAGGGTGGAACTGGACGCTGACCACCAATATTTTACTTTTACGGTCAGCGATTCCGGGCAGGGTATACCGGAGGAGTCCCTTTCTCGTATTTATGAGCGCTTCTACCGCATAGACAAGTCCCATTCCAAAGAGATCGGAGGGACGGGGCTGGGACTGGCGATCACAAAGAGCGCTGTGCTGGCGCACAGAGGCTCCATCACAGTGACAAGCGTTGTGGATGAAGGCTCCAGCTTTGAGGTCAAGATCCCCCTGATCTACAGTGCCGGAAGCAGCGCCGGGACACAGGAAAGCAGGGGTTGAAGACCAGAATAGGAGAACCAAGTGAAAAAAACAGTGCTAAGCCTTCTTGCAGCGGTCTGTATGTTGCTTCTTACGGCGTGCGGGAAGGAGGAACCCAGCGGGGAAAATGTATATCAGGTATATTACGTGAGTAAGTCCGAGATGAAGGTTGAACAGCGTGCCTGTGAAATACAGGGAGACACCTATGAAGACAGGCTGCAGAAGCTTCTGGAGCTTCTGGCGGCAAATCCCGAGAAAATGGAATATATCGCGCCCCTGTCCTATGGCTTCCAGATACAGAGCATTTTTCTGGAGGATGGCAGGATGCTGATAGACATGGATGCGGAGTATAAGAAGCTCCCGGTCATCAGGGAGGTTTTGGTGCGGGCAGCGATCGTGCGCACTCTGACACAGCTCCCGGAAGTGGACAATATTGAATTCACCATAGATGGAAGCCAGCTCTATGACGCAAACGGAGTCAGGGTAGGGCGGATGAAGGGCACACAGTTTATCGACAACGACGGCAGCGAGATCAATACTTACGAACTTGCCAGAGTGAAGCTGTATTTTGCCAACGCCGACGGTACCAGCCTGATCGCGGCATACAGGGAAAAGCGCTATTCTACCAACACGCCCATGGAACGCTTCGTGGTGGAAGAACTCATAGCCGGTCCCAGCGGGAAGGTGGAAGGGCTGTATCCCACCGTCAATGCGGGGACCAAGATCATCAGCATCATGACAAAGGACAATACCTGCTATGTCAATCTGGACGGAAGCTTCCTGACGGTGGTGAACAATGTCCCCACAGAAATCTCCATCTATTCCATCGTGAATTCTCTGATCGAGCTGAGCGGCATCAATAAAGTGCAGATCCTGATAAACGGGGAAGTCCCGGCGTCCTTTGCCAATTCTGTCTATGAGAGGAATCTGGATATTGTCACCACGCTGGAGCAGCAGGAGGCAAAGTGATACAGGCAGGATGCTCCCTGAAGCATCCAACCGTACAGATGGAAATATTTCACAAGAATGAGATGTATAAGCTTCCGTATGTCAGGGTGCGTGTACAGGGGCGCGCAGGGAAGCGCAAAAGGGGAAGGAGGAAAATATGCGGCGGCCTTTGTTTTGGGTTGCCTTTTGCCTGGTGGTGATTGCTGTACTGCGGCTGGAGACGGGAAGCTGTGACCGGCTGCGGACAGGATACGTCAGTACGGGCGGGCTGCAGGCTTATGAGCAGATCACCATAACCGGGCAGGTATACCAAAAAGATGACGAGAGCGTCTATCTGAAATCAGTCTATTGGATCAGCCATGATCCTTCAGAATACAGTTCTACAAGATCAAGATTATCAGAAATCAATTCTTCGGGATACAATTCCATAAGATCAAATTTGTCAGAATTAAATTTATCAAAGTACAGTTTTGCGGTATGCAGTTCTTCAGGGCTAAATTTCTCTGGATGCAGTATTGCAGGATTTGGTTTTTCAGAAACTGCCTCCTTAAAATCATATGAAACAATACAATCTGTTATAGAGCCACAGCGGCAGACTCCGATACAGGAAAATATAATATGCCTGGTGGAAGGCGCAGAGAAGCTGCCTCTTGGCAGTATAGTGACACTCACAGGTACATTTATGCCGTTTTCGCAGGCGACCAATCCCGGCGAGTTTGATGCTGCGGAATATTACAGGATCTTGAAGATTGGGGGAAGGCTCACGAAAGCGAAGCTTTTGGAGGTTGGCAGGGATTATTGGAGGCTCAGGGAGGGGCTGTATGGGCTGAAAAAATATTTCAGGCAGAGCCTGTACAGGATTTTTCCGGAAAAGGAGGCGTCCGTTATGAGTGCCCTTCTCCTGGGGGACAAGTCAAAGCTGGACGCAGAGTTGAAAGATTTGTATAAAAGGAATGGCATCCTGCACATCCTGAGCATTTCTTCCCTGCATATCACTATCATCGGCATGAGTGTATACAGGCTGCTGCGCAGGGCAGGCCTTCCTATAGGGGCAGCAGCCTGTGCAGGCAGCGTGCTGCTGCTTCTGTACGGCGGCATGACGGGCTTTGGCGTATCGGCGTGCCGCGCCATCGGTATGTATCTGCTCAGGATGCTGGCGGAGCTTCTGGGCAGGACCTATGACATGGTGATAGCGCTGGGGGTGCTGGCGGCGGTCATGGTGACGGTAAATCCCTATTATCTGCGCCACAGCGGATTCCTGCTTTCATTTACCTCGGTGCTGGGGATCGGCGTAGTGTACCGAAACCTGCTGCCCTGCAGGAAAGAGCCGCCCGGAGAGCGCAGCCTGCGGTCAAAATTGAAAAAAAGCCTCACGCAGTCCATGCTTGCAAGCCTTTCCATCACATTGACCACCCTTCCCATACAGCTCTGGTTCTATTATGAAGTGCCGGTTTATTCGGTGTTTCTTAATCTGATCGTGCTGCCCTTTATGAAGCCTTTGCTGATAACGGGGCTGTCAGCTATGCTGTTTCCTGGGCTGGAATTTTTAGGCTGGCCGGACCGCCTGATCCTGAAGGGCTACGAGCTGCTCTGCAGCTGCTTCGATGGTCTGCCCTTTCATGTCTGGAATCCCGGGCAGCCCCAAAAGTGGCAGATCATAGTTTACTACGGGATCCTTAGCGTGGCAGTCTGGCTGGCAGGACACAGGCGTGAACGGGAGAGCAGGAACGGACAGGAGGGCAGGAGCAGACAGGAGGACAGGTGTGAACAGGAGGGCAGGTACAGACAGGAGAACAGGCGTGAACGGGAGAGCGTGAACGGACGGGAGGGCAGGCGTATACAAAAGGGTTGGGACGGATGGAAGAACAAGTGCAGACAGGGTGGCGCTGCACATCTGCTGACTATAACCGCGCTGTCAGCGGCGGTGCTGCTCTTAGGATTCAGGCCGCCGTCGGAAAACAAAGTGACTTTCCTGGACGTGGGGCAGGGAGACTGCATCCTGGTGCAGACCGCATCGGGGGAAAACTATCTGTTTGACTGCGGCAGCAGTGACCGGAGTGGTGTGGGCAGATATGTGCTGTTGCCTTTTTTGAAATATAACGGGATACATAAGCTGGATGCAGTGCTTTTGTCCCACCCGGATGCAGACCATGTCAATGGTGCAATGGAACTGTTTTCACTTGCGGAGGAAAATTCAATCAAAATCGGGCAGCTGGTTCTGCCGGCAGTGGAAGAAGCAGAAAGGGAGGTGCAGTTTCGGAAGATTGTTCAGACAGTGCAGGGTGTAGAGACAGTGCAGGGCGTAGGGACAGTACAGGGCGGACAGACCGCACAAGCCCGTCAGACCGTGCCGGTGCGTTTCCTGGCAGCGGGGGATGGCTGGCAGTGCGGCAGCGCGGACTTTTTGTGCCTGCATCCGGCGGGGGGCTGGCCTGTGGCTGATTCAAATGCCTATTCTCTGTGCGTTTATGTGAAATTTGCAGAGGGCGCGTCCCTGCTTTTGACCGGGGATGTGGAAGGGGCGGGGGAGGAGGCGCTGATAAAGGAGCTGAGAAGGCGGGATATAGAAGATATCGCCATTCTTAAGACGGCCCACCACGGCTCCCGCAATGCTACTTCCCGGGAATTCCTTGCGAGGGTTAGTCCCGGGATTGCTGTAATCTCCTGTGGCAGGAACAATCGTTACGGACATCCCCATAAGGAGCTTCTGGAGCGGCTGGAGGGTTATGGGGTAAAGGTGTATCTGACGCCGGAGGGTGGCGCAGTAACAGTGCGGATGAGTAAAAAACAGATAGAGATCGGAGGATTCTTAAAGGCTTCACAGCACGGACATAATTAAAATCTCCACACTCATCACGTCGTTCATGCGCCCGGTCTTTACGGCTTCCTCCGCGTCCACGCACTTTTCCACTGCCGAGCGCAGGGTGGCAGCCTTGAACTTTGCCGCCTGGTTCAGGTATTTGGAGGCGATAAAGGGTGCGACGCCAAGCCTGGAGCTGATGGTACGGTTGTCATACCCCCTGGATTTCAGTTCTTTTGCCTGCAAAAGCATATTACACTGTCTGGCAATGAGGAACAGGATCCGCATGGGAGGCTCCTTTAAAGCGAGCAGGTCGTAATACAGATCGAGGGCGCGCTTCTGCTGCTTGTCCGCGATGGCGTTGATCATGTCGAAGATATGATTGCTGATACGGGTGGTGCAGACGGCTTCCACGTCGGCGTCGGTGATTACCTCCCTGTCCATGCAGTAGCAGATCAGTTTTTCCAGTTCCATCTGTATGTTTTCCATATCGGTGCCTGTCTTGGAGAGCAGGAGCAGCAGCGTGCGTTCGGTTATTTTTTTGCTGTCTTTTGCCAGTACGCCGGCCGCCCAGCGCATCAGGGTCTTTTCGTCCTGTATGGCAAACTCGGCGGCATAGCCCTTGGACTGGACTGTCTTGTACAGCTTGCTGCGCTTGTCTACCTCGCTTTCCATGAAGACAAAGAAGGTAGTATCGCAGGGGACGGCGAGATATTCAGCCATCTGCTCGCCGCCGGATTTGAACAGCCCGCTGTTTGAAATGAAGATGACGCGACGTTCGGCGAGAAAAGGCAGCGTCTCCGCCAGGTCGATGATCTCCCCCACAGACACATTCTTGCCCTCGTAAAAATGGGTGTTCATGGTGTCGCCGTCGCTGCAAAGCGCCTTTTGCAGCCGTTGCCTGTACTGCCTTCTTAGATAGCGTTCTTCGCCGTATAGCAGATATACCTGCCGGAAAGTTCCTTTTTTGATATCTTCGTTGATCTGTTTCATATATTGTCCTTTTTGCTTTCGCATTGATTTCCGTGAGCAATGAGCCAAAGCCTGTAAGGTCTTGGCGAATGCCGCGAGGGTCACAATGTCCTAAAGGACATGACCATAGTGTCCCTTGGACGCGTTGCGCTCTGCAGCGTTGCAAGCTTAATGCCCATGCATCATGGATGCATTGTGCTTTGCAGCGGGGGTGTTGGCTCTGACGTGTGAGCCTTGAAAATCAGGTTAATACGGCTTTCATGCCGCGCATGCCCTGCCCTGTGCAGGGCATACCATGAGCCTGATTCTATTGTGCCTTTGAAAGGCTGTGGATGTCAAGTGGAATCAGGGAATTTTTTTCTGTTTTGGCATGGTTGGTATGTTTTCTGGCATATTTTGCAGAAGGATATACTTGTAGGATGGAGAATAATGTGATAAAATATGCACGATATTAACACGGTAGAAAAGAGTTGGAGGTATACACTGATGAATTTTTCTGAAAAAGCATATGTAAATCGAATGGCAATCATGGGGCATACCATCATTGACTCCGTGCTGTTGTTCGCCTACGCGCTGGAGGTGTTCAAGGGCTCCAGGACATTGGGGTATTTTTCTTTTTTTGCACTGCTCTGCGTCGTCCCGGTGGTGTTGGAATGGCTTTTTTATAAAAAGAATCCTGAGACTACCATGGCTAAACATTTAATGTGCCTACTATATGGGGCTTTATATCTGTTTGTCATTTTTACTACTACCAGCCTGCTGCCCTATACATATGTGTTTCCCATGTTCATGGTGATCATTTTGTATGAGGATATCCGTGCCTGCATTCTGGTTGGCGCCGGTGCCTTCCTGGGAAATATCGTTTATGTGGTCTACCGTGCGCGCACGGTGGGATTTGCGCCTGAAGAGATCCCTGATGTGGAGATTAAGGTGATGAGCGTGCTGCTGACAGCTGTTTTTGTGTGTATGGCGACGAAAGCTGTCAAGAAGGTAAACGCGGAGAAAATGAAACTGATCCAGACGCAGACACTGTCAGCGGAGAAGAAAGCGCAGAGCATTCTGCATACTTCCAACAGCATGATTGCCGGGATTGGCGATGCGGCGGGGAAAGTCAGGCTTTTAGGAGAGTCCATGACCCATATCCACGGCTCCATGAGCGAGGTGTCCACGGGGAGCACGGAGACGGCGGAGGCTATCCAGGTCCAGCTTGAGCGCACGGAACAGATCCAGGAGCACATTGCAAAGGTGAAGCAGACGGCATCGCAGATTGAGTGTAATATGTCTGAGACGGCGCAGAAGGTGGGTGAGGGGAAGATCCAGATGGAGACGCTTTCCGGACAGGTGGAGAAGTCCACTGTAGCCAATGCCCAGGTGATTGCGCAGATGAGAGCTCTCAGTGAGTATACCAGCCAGATGAATACCATTATCGAGACTATTACAAGTATTGCAAGCAGCACCAGCCTGCTCGCCCTGAATGCCAGCATTGAGGCGGCGCGTGCAGGCGACTCGGGGAGGGGCTTCGCGGTTGTGGCGGGTCAGATTTCGGAGCTGGCGAACCAGACCAAGTCAGCTACCGTAAACGTTACCAGCCTGATCGAGAACATTAATACGGAGCTGAAATCTGTGGAAGCGGCAGTGGAGGTTGTCATTGAGAGCAACCAGGCAAATGCCGAGAGCGCGCAGATAGTCAGCGGAAGTTTTATGGGTATCGCACAGGGAACGGAAGAAATTGGCCAACGGACACAGGCGCTGATGGAGATTGTCGCCAATCTGGAGACTGCAAATGCCGACATCGTAGAAAACATACAGACTATTTCCGCAATTACAGAAGAAGTTTCCGCCCATGCGGGAGAAACCTATAATTCCTGTGACAAGAACAACGTTCTGGTAGATGACGTCACAAGGATAGTGGCAAACCTGAACAGCGATGCGCAGAAGCTGCTGCAGGCGGAGTAGTATAACTCGCTTTAATTATCCCTGTGTTTCACTTGGCTGAATTTCCATCTGCCGCGTTGTCTTCGATCAACGATGCCACCGCATCGCCTCCCTTATCCGCCTTGCAGGCTGAAAATTTATTCTGCGTGAAACATTAGGGCAATTAAGTTGAGTTATAATTAGAGATAAAATTTGACAACAGTTCAGACAGGTCACGGAATTGTTATGGACGGTTATATTTTTCAGAGAAAAATCAGAGAAAGTTTGAAAATAGTACTTGACTTTTCAAGCAAAATCGGTTATTATACATGATGTTGCAGGCGTAATTAGCCGCAGAATTTATGTGTGCGTTTAGCTCAGCTGGATAGAGCGTTTGGCTACGGACCAAAAGGTCGGG
>CAOKQK010000015.1 GCA_948470905.1 uncultured Lachnospiraceae bacterium
CCGCCCCTTATGCAATGACGGATGCGGTATATGCCGCCCTGATTGACCTTTGCACTGATATTTGCAAGCGTAACGGAAAGAAAAAATTGCTTTGGTTTGGGGATAAAGACAAAACCCTTGCTTACGAACCGAAAGCGGATGAAATGATTATTACCGTTCACCGCTGGTTTGCAAATAAGAGTTGTCCCGGCGATTGGCTTTATAATCGTTTGGGTGATCTTGCGGAAAAGGTTACTTCCCGTTTGGGTGGTGCAGCCCCGCAGCCTTCCCCTTCCGGCACTCTTTACCGTGTGCAGACCGGGGCATATAAGAGCAAAGCAAACGCTGATTCACAGCTTGCAAAGGTGAAGGCGGCGGGCTTTGATACTTACATGGTGAAGGCGGGCGGCTTGTATAAAATTCAGGTCGGGGCTTTCAGCAAAAAGGAAAACGCTGATGCTATGGCGGCAAAGCTGACAGCAGCCGGATTTGATACCTATATCACAACAGAACAGGGTGAAGCCGTTTCTTCCAACGGAACAGCAACAGCTTCCCTTGCAGTTGGTGATAAGGTAAAGCTGGATTCTAATGCCCCGGTATATGGTGGAACTTCAAAATTCGCTTCATGGGTTTATTCTTCCACCCTTTACTTGCGGGAACTGAACGGCAACAGGGCTGTTATTTCCACGCAGAAAACCGGGGCAGTAACAGGGGCGGTTGACAAAAAGTATTTGAAGAAAATCTGATACTAATTTGTTACTAATTGCCCCATTTTTCACCCGCTTTATATAACATTATATATTGAACAATCTTGAAAATATCGAGGTTTTCAGGCGTTGTAAATCGGGCTAATTCATGGTACAATAAGTACAGCGTAACAGTTCAGACAGGTCATTGAACTGTTACAGTACATCCCTGTTCTGAAACAGGGAATGTCCGAAGGGACATCCGTACCATGGGGGTTTGTGCTCATGAGAAATTAGAAAATAAAAAACAGCCTCGCAACGGAGGCCCCCTGGGAGAATTTTCAGAAGCGTACTGTGCAGCTGAAAATTGCTCCCCCACAAAGGGGGGGCGGGAGTGCAGAGGGCGGAAAAGTTCCCACAAGTGGGAACTGGAATAAAGGAGGCATTGGAGTGGAAAAAGTAATGGATAAGGGAATGCTGGATTTTGTGAAGGAACTGAGCTTTGTCCGCATAGCCGGAAGTGAGGAGGAGAAGCGGGCGGCGGAGCTGATCATGGGAGAGGTTCGCGGAATTGTGGAGGAGACAGGAAATAAGGGCATCCTGACGGAATATATGCCTTTCAGAATTCCCCACGCGAAGGTCAGCAGGTGCTGCATACAGGCGGCGGGAAGGGAGGTTCCATGCGTGCCCTACCTACGTTCGGGCAATATTGACAGGGAGTGTGAGCTGGTCTATCTGGACGGAGCTTCCGAGATTGATTTCGCGGGGATCGGGAGCCTGGAAGGCAAGGCGGTGCTCTTAAACAGGCTCACCGACGAAAAAGTCTATAAACGTCTGATAGAGCACAAGGCGTCGGCATTTTTGGCCATGCAGGGGAAGTATTATTTTTCAGAGGAGGAGACATCCCTGTATCCCAGAAGGCTGAGGGAGCATTTTAACAGGAATGGAGTGATACCGGGATTTATGATCACAGCAGCAGATGCGCTCTGGCTGGTCAGGGATGAGGTAGATCGGGTACGGTTGACGCTGGAGCAGGAGGATACGGAACCGGAGAGCAGGAATGTGTCAGCGGTGATCGAGGGCACGGACTTGAAGGAGGAAAGTATCGTGCTTACGGCACATTACGACTCCGTCCCGGTGGGCACCGGCGCCTGGGATAATGCCACAGGTGCGGCGGCGCTTCTGGAGATTTTCAGGCATTTTGCGGCTAATCCCTCCAGGAGGACGCTGCGGTTCCTCTGGTGCGGTAGCGAGGAACTGGGGCTGCTGGGCTCAAAAGCGTATGTGGAGCAGCAGAAAGACCTGCTTGACCAGATCGGGTTTTGCTTCAACTTTGACATGTGTGGCACGGTCCTGGGGTCAAACAGGATTATGGTGACAGGGGAAAAGGAGCTGCAGACATTTGTGGAGCAGTATTGTAAGATAGCCTGTTACTCCGCTGATATAAAGGCGGGAGTCCACTCCAGCGATTCGGCTCCTTTCTGTGACAAGGGGATTCCGGCAGTGGGGCTCAGCAGAGAAACCCCTGCTGCGGAGATACATACCATACATGACCTGCCTGCGCCGCTGGGTGAGAAGGCAATGGGCAGGAACGTAGCGTTTGCGGTGCGGATGATCGGGGATGTGGCAAATGCGGCGGTGCTTCCGGTAAAGAGGGGCATGTCAGAGGACATGAAGAAGGAACTGGACAAATATTTCCATCGGGAAGAATGCGAAAATATCTGATTCAAAAGGACAGTTCCTTACAAGGCACAGCGAGCCCACTGCGTGAGTGAGGCAGCCTTTTTCATCCTTTATCCCAAGTGGGTCTGGATTTGCAATTGGCATTATACTTTAAAGGTATCAGAATATTCCATTTAAGGAAAGCGTAAACAGTACGCACGTTATTATGGTCAGGAGCGATACAAGTATAATGCCAATATTTACATGAGGCTTTGCAGCAGGGGCTTCGGTTTCCAGCAAGTGAGAACGTCGTAATACTGTCACGACAGGCTTATACAGAAGCATCGAAAGGGCTGCGTTCAGGCCTCCTTTGATCAGATTAAACGGAAGAAAGGCTGGAAGCAGTAATTTTACGACAGCCTCTCTTGGATACCCCATGTAGATTGGCGCAATCAAATAGTTCCATAATAACATTACTGGAACCATGCATCCCCATCCACAGAGAAGTCCGACAACGGCACCGTACAAAGTATGCTTTTTCTTATAAATAAATGCAGCGGTACAAGCAAATGAGCAGCTTGAAATAACATTCATTATGAACCCTAAAACTCCGTTTTCACTCATTGTAAACATTTCCACAGAGGAAACGGCCACGGCAAGCGTGAATGAGGTCAGAGGTCCAAATAGGAAACCTCCAATCGCTATAATGATGTCCTTGGGATCGTACTTTAAAAAGAGCATCATGGGGATGCGCCCCATGGCTGTCATAGCGTAGGCAAGCGCGCAGAGCATACCGATCGTTGTAATTTTTCTTGTTTTCCTGTCCATTAAAGATACCTCCTATTTTAAGTTCCGCCTCTGCACTGCAACGCCCCCCTTATCTGGAAGAAAATTTCAACTGCGAAGGGCTGCAGCTGAAATTTCCTTCCGGGGCGTCTTATGTTCCGAGGCTGTTGAAAAAAATTAACACCTGAAAGCATCTAAATGCCGTTCAGGTGTTAATAAAATAGGTGGGTTGAAAATGTCAACAGAGCAAATGGGCAGGAAAAAAGTGCAGACCATTAGAATACCTCTAACAGTTTCAACACACCTTCTTCAAATCCAGACTATACTGTCGGTTTTGGAGTTTCACCAAATCAGCATTTTCATGCTCGCGGACTTTACCGCCGATCGGGAATTTCACCCTGCCCTGAAGACATTATTGCTGTTCAATTGTCTGTAACAGTATATCAAATAGAATGGAGCCTGTCAACTGCGGCAGAATTTCATATAGATGGAACACAGCGTAGGAGGCTTTTTCCGTTATTCCCGCGAGCAATGAGCCAAGTCAATGAAATTGACTTTGCGAATTGCCGCGAGGGTCAAATACCATAGCGTCCCTTAGACGCATTGCGCTCTGCAGCGTTGCAAGCTTGATATCCCGTTGCTTGCAGCGGGGTATTTGATATTGGGATTTTTGTATCGAAACCAAAATCAAGGGTGCAATGTGTCTGACGAAAACTGTTGCTTGACATTTTGACTTGCTGATGGTATGATTTGTATAACAAATCATACTTGTGGGGAATAAGTTCCTACAAGAGGGAACATATTGCTGCAGGAGGGAACGAATTGCTGCAGGCGGCACAAGCTCCCGCTTGCGGGAACTGGAGAATAGGAGGCACGAATAATGAAGGCGCCAAAAGGAAAATATGCATGGACGGCTACCGTCGGAGAAAAAGGACAGATTGTGATCCCCAAACAGGCGCGGGACATATTTGGGATTAAGCCGGGAGACACTTTGCTCATTCTCGGCGATGAGGATCGCGGTATTGCAATTCCGCCCAGGGGGGCGTTTGCCGAGCTTTTTGAAATGGCTTTTAACGAAAAGGAGGGTAATGAGGAATGAAGAAGCTGGCATTTTTCTGTATACCTGCCCATGGACATACGAATCCAATGCTGCCTGTTGCCGCCGAGCTTGTGCGGCGGGGGAATATGGTGCGTTTTTATTCTTTTGGAGAGTTTGGGGATAAGATCAGGGCTACAGGGGCGGATTTCATATCCTGTGATCCCTTCCTGCCGGAGCTGACCAAGCGGGAGGAGGCAGGTTTGAAAAAAGTCTCTACTACCGAGATGACCATACAGGATATCCGCATTACCCTTGGCATGAATGATTTCCTAGACAGGGAGTTTGCAGCTTTTGGGCCGGATGTGGTCTATACGGATTCTGTCTGCTTCTGGGGGAAGTTAAGCGCCTGGAAACATCATGTGCCGATGGTCGTATCCACCAGCACCTTTGCCTTCAATCAGCTGTCTTCCCAGTACATGAAGCACGGTCCCGGGGAGATGGCGGACGTGATTTTCGGGCTTCCCAGGATTTCCAGGGAAATGAAAAAGCTGGAGCCCTACGGCTATCATGTAAAAGGTGTCCTTTCTCTTATACAAAGTGACAATCATACGGATTCGGTCGTATATACCTCGCGGAAATTTCAGCCGTATGCGGAGAGCTTCTCGGAACATTATGCCTTTGTGGGTCCTTCCGTATTTTCTGACATTCTGCCCGAAAAGCAAAAAGAGCGGCCGCTCATCTATATTTCCCTGGGGACCGTCATCAACGACAGGCCGGATTTCTACAATAAATGTATTGACGCCTTAAAGGATATGGATGCAGGGGTGATCATCTCCTGTGGGAATACCATGGATCCGAAGCTTCTGGGAGCGCTTCCCGGTAATGTCAGCATTTATCCCTATGTGGACCAGCTGTCTGTCCTCTCCAGGGCGGATGTTTTTATCACCCACTGCGGCATGAACAGCGTATCCGAAAGTTTGTACATGGCTGCGCCCATGGTTCTTTATCCACAGACCGGGGAACAATGCGCGGTAGCAAGGAGAGTCAGCGAAATCGGTGCGGGAATCCTGCTGCGGGACGATTCGGCGGAGGGCATCAGGGCTGCAGTGCAGGAAATTCTGGACAACAGCGCATATGCAGAAGCGGCTGCCGGGTGCAGTTCGGACTTCCGTGCCTGCTCAGGCGCTGCCGGCGCGGCAGAATTTATTGAAAATGCACCGCATACATCAAATGGCATTGACATAGTAGGTGAACTGAATAAGGAGAACGCGAAATTTCAGATGCTGTACTGGCTTACGGTGATCGCTGTGATCTGTCTTATGGGTATTTTCATCAGCTGGAAATATGTATGGGTGATCGGAGCCGCTGCCGGTGTATTGTCTTCTCTCATTGGCGGGACCGTACAAAAAAGGCTTTATCAGAAAGTGCTTGGTAAAGGGGAATAGTCAGATAATTAAAGATGGTCTAGTTATATTGACAAATTATCAGATAATTAAGTGAAAAGTTTATATTTACAAATACCGGAAGGTATTGTATAATTGTATACAATGAAAGACGCAATGAGGCGTATGAGAGCCTTGCTGCGTCTTTTTTTATGCACAGGACCCGGATAATGGAAGAAGGACATTCCATGGAAAAAGAACATTCCAGGGAAGTTTGCTGCTGGCGCAGCATGGAAGCTGCGCGACGGGCAGAGGAAAACACCCATGCCGACCAGAACGTCTGCATAGACTGATGGGGCTGAGCGACGAGCAGGGGAAAGTACCCATGCCGACCGGAATGTCTGAATAGACCGATGAGGATTGCGCGACGGGCAGAAGTGCAGAGAGCAGAAATGATCAGGAGGAAGCCAAATGTTTGAGGTGAAAAGAGAAGCGGCCCTGGCGCCGCTGTACAGGCAGGAGTTTGAACATGACAATTGTGGTATCGGGGCGTGTGTGAATATCAAGGGTGTGAAGAACCGCGCCATAGTGGAGAATGCCCTGAAGATTGTGGAGAACCTGGAGCACCGGGCGGGTAAGGACGCGGAGGGCAAGACCGGGGACGGCGTGGGTATCCTGACCCAGATTCCCCACAAATTCTTTGTCAAGGTGACGAAGCCCCTGGGCATTGAGCTGGGGAAGGAGAGGGGGTATGGAATCGGCATGTTTTTCTTTCCCCAGGAGGAACTGCGCCGCAATCAGGCGAAGAAGATGTTTGAGATTATCGTTCAGAAAGAAGGGCTGGAATTCCTGGGCTGGAGGGAGGTTCCCACTTTTCCCAACGTCCTGGGCCACAAGGCGGTGGAATGTATGCCGCATATCATGCAGGGCTTTGTGAAAAAGCCCCAGGATGTGCCAAAAGGGCTGGAGTTTGACCGCAGGCTCTATATTGCCCGGAGGCTGTTCGAGCAGTCCTCGGAGGATACCTATGTGGTGTCCTTTTCCAGCCGCACGATCTGTTATAAGGGCATGTTCCTAGTGGGGCAGCTGCGCACTTTTTTTGCGGATCTTCAGAGTGTGGATTATGAGTCAGCCATCGCCATGGTGCATTCCCGCTTTTCTACCAACACGAACCCCAGCTGGGAGCGGGCGCACCCTAACCGTCTGATGGTACATAACGGTGAGATCAACACTATACGGGGCAATGCGGACAAGATGCTGGCCCGGGAGGAAAACATGGAATCCCAATACCTTAAGGGGCAGATGCACAAGGTGCTGCCTGCCATTAATAAAACGGGATCGGATTCCGCCATGCTGGACAACACTCTGGAATTTCTGGTGATGAGCGGGATGGACCTGCCCCTTGCGGTGATGATTGCAATCCCGGAGCCCTGGGCAAACGACAGGGCAATGTCCCAGAACAAGAGGGATTTCTACCAATATTATGCCACCATGATGGAGCCCTGGGACGGTCCCGCGTCCATCCTGTTCTCCGACGGGGATATCATGGGGGCGGTGCTGGACAGAAACGGGCTGCGTCCGTCCCGATATATGATCACAGATGATGACACGCTGATCCTCTCCTCAGAGGTGGGGGTGCTGGATATTGACCCGGCGAAGATCAGGCTGAAAGAGAGGCTGCGTCCGGGCAAGATGCTGCTGGTGGATACTGTGCAGGGCAAGGTGGTTTCTGACGAGGAATTAAAAGAAAAGTACGCCTCCAGACAGCCCTACGGCGAATGGCTGGATAACAACCTGGTATTTTTGAAAGATCTACCTATTCCCAACCAGCGTGTGCCGGAGTATGGCTGTGAGGAACGCCAGCGGATGCAGAAGGCTTTTGGCTATACTTATGACGAGTTAAAGACCAGCATCCTGCCTATGGCGAAGAATGGTGCGGAAGCAATCGCCGCCATGGGCGTGGACACTCCGCTTCCCGTTCTGAGCAGGACGCGCCATCCCCTGTTCCATTATTTCAAGCAGCTGTTTGCGCAGGTTACGAATCCGCCCATCGACGCCATCCGGGAGGAGATTGTGACTTCCACAACGGTCTATATCGGCACGGAGGGCAATATCCTGCAGGAATCCCCCAAGAACTGCAACGTCCTGCGGGTCAACAATCCGATCCTGACCAACACGGACTTGCTGAAGATCAGGAATATGAAGGCGGAGGGCTTCAAGGTCGAGGTCGTTCCCATCATTTATTATAAAAATACCAGCCTGGAGCGTGCCATCGACAGGCTCTTTGTGGAGGTTGACCGGGCGTACCGGGACGGTGTGAACATCCTGATCCTTTCCGACCGGGGGGTGGATGAGAACCATGTGCCCATTCCCTCCCTGCTGGCTGTGTCCGCCCTGAACCAGTACCTGGTCCGCACGAAGAAAAGAACCAGGGTGGCGCTGATCCTGGAGTCCGGGGAACCCAGGGAGGTGCATCATTTTGCCACGCTGCTGGGCTATGGCGCCTGCGCGATCAACCCTTATCTGGCGCAGGATTCCATTCGGGAGCTGATTGACAATCATATGCTGGATAAGGATTATTATGCCGCGGTGAACGATTATAACAACGCTGTGCTCCACGGCATTGTAAAGATTGCGTCCAAAATGGGCATCAGCACCATTCAGTCCTATCAGGGCTCCCAGATCTTTGAGGCCATCGGGATCAGCCAGGAGGTGATCGGAAAATATTTCTGCAATACGGTGTGCCGTGTGGGAGGAATTACCATAAAGGATATTCAGGATCAGGTGGATGAGCTGCATTCCATGGCGTTCGATCCCCTTGGGCTGGGCAATGACCTGACTCTCGACAGCCCCGGCCATCACAAGGCAAGAAGCGGCGGGGACGAGCACCTGTACAACCCTGCTACCATCCATATGCTGCAGGAGTCCACAAGGCGCGGGGATTACGAAATGTTCAGGCAGTATACCGCCATGGTCAACGACGAGAATTCGGTCAGGAACCTGAGGGGGCTGATGGATTTCAATTATCCCGGGAAACCGGTGCCTTTGGAGGAGGTGGAGCCGGTAGAGTCCATTGTGACGAGATTTAAGACGGGCGCCATGTCCTACGGGTCCATCTCCAGGGAAGCCCATGAGACTATGGCCATCGCCATGAACAGGCTGCACGGCAAGAGCAATTCCGGCGAGGGCGGAGAGGATCTGGAGAGGCTGACCCCGGGCGCCGACGGCCTGGACCGCTGTTCTGCCATCAAGCAGGTGGCAAGCGGACGTTTCGGCGTCACCAGCCGTTATTTGGTGAGCGCAAAGGAAATCCAGATCAAGATGGCTCAGGGGGCAAAGCCCGGCGAGGGCGGGCATCTTCCCGGCGGAAAGGTCTACCCGTGGATCGCCAAGACCCGCCATGCCACACCTGGCGTGTCCCTGATTTCCCCGCCGCCTCATCACGATATTTATTCCATTGAGGATCTGGCGCAGCTGATCTATGACCTGAAGAATGCCAATAAGGACGCGCGTATTTCCGTAAAGCTGGTGTCTGAGGCCGGCGTGGGAACCGTCGCTGCAGGCGTTGCCAAGGCGGGGGCGCAGGTGATTCTGGTGTCGGGCTATGACGGCGGCACCGGCGCCGCGCCCAGAAGCTCCATCCACAATGCGGGGCTTCCCTGGGAACTGGGGCTTGCGGAGACTCACCAGACCCTGATTATGAACGGGCTGCGGGGCAAGGTGCGCATTGAGACGGACGGCAAGCTGATGAGTGGGCGGGATGTGGCCATCGCGGCGATCCTGGGAGCGGAGGAGTTCGGCTTTGCCACGGCGCCCCTTGTGACTCTTGGCTGCGTGATGATGAGGGTGTGCAACCTGGACACCTGTCCTGTGGGCGTGGCTACCCAGAACCCGGAGCTTCGCAAAAATTTCAGGGGAAAGCCGGAGTATGTGGAGAACTTTATGAAATTTATCGCCAGGGAGCTTCGGGAATACATGGCGGCCCTGGGTGTCAGGACGGTGGATGAGCTGGTGGGACGCACCGACCTGCTGAAGGTGAAGGATAACCTAAGCGAGAGGCAGAGAAAAGTGGATCTGACACAGATCCTGGCGTATCCCTGCGGACAGGACAGCGGTTCCGGCAGGCAGGGAGACGGCACCGGCAGGCGGGCAGATGGCAAGGGCGGCACCGGCAGACAGGGCGCCGGTAAGGAAGCCGCTGGCCGAGGCTGTCAGGGCAAAGTTATCTTTGACCCCAGACAGGTTTATGACTTTGAGCTGGAGAAGACCCTGGATGAGAAGGTGCTTTTAAAACAGTTGAAAAAGGCAATGGAAGCGGGGCAGGGGAGGAGCATCCAGGTGGATGTGACAAATACGGACCGGACCTTCGGTACCATCCTGGGAAGCGAGATTACAAAGAAACTGGGAGATGAGGTGGAGGAGGATACCTACCGCGTGCTGTGCAGGGGCGCGGGCGGACAGTCCTTCGGCGCGTTCATTCCCAAGGGCCTGACCCTGGAATTGGTTGGCGATTCCAACGATTATTTCGGCAAGGGGCTGTCCGGCGGCAAGCTCATTGTCTATCCGCCCCAGGGGAGCAGCTTCCGGGCGGAGGATAATATCATCATCGGCAACGTGGCGCTCTACGGAGCCACCAGCGGCAAGGCATTTATCAACGGAGTGGCAGGCGAACGGTTCTGCGTGCGCAATTCCGGCGCCAGCGCGGTGGTGGAGGGCGTGGGCGACCATGGCTGCGAGTACATGACCGGCGGGCGCGTGGTGGTGCTGGGCGGCACCGGAAAGAACTTCGCGGCGGGTATGAGCGGCGGCATTGCCTATGTGCTGGACGAGGGCAACGACCTCTACAAGCGCCTGAACAAGGAGATGGTATCTTCCAGCGAGATCACCTCCAAGTACGATGTGCTGGAATTAAAGGGCATGATCCAGGAGCATGTGGCGCTGACCGGTTCCGAGAAGGGCAAGAGGATCCTGAATGATTTCGGAGAATATCTGCCTAAATTTAAAAAGATCATCCCTCATGACTATGAGAGAGTCCTGAAGACCATCGTGCAGATGGAAGAAAAGGGATTGAGTGCGGAACAGGCGCAGATAGAAGCGTTTTATGCCAATGTGAGCGGAAGTGTGTAAAGAAATTTTAAGCCAGCAAAGTACGCTGACTAAGAATTTCTAAGTTACACACGGAAGAATCGCATGCGCGATTCTTCCGGATTTGCACAAATTGTTGGAAGTTTTTGCGGATGCGGAACTGGAAAACAGCATACGTCCGGACAGAGCCTCGGAATACTTGATGGCTGGAACAGACAGGAAGTATTCCGCCACGATTGGTTCTGGAAGGGCGGATGCGGAACTGGAATGGAGGAATATGAATTATGGGAAAACCAACCGGATTTATGGAGTATAAAAGGGAGGTCAGTGCGGCACAGGACCCCAAAAAACGTATCAGACATTTTGACGAATTTCATGAACACATGTCCAGGGAGAAGCAGCAGCTGCAGGGCGCGCGGTGTATGGAGTGCGGCGTGCCGTTCTGTCAGTCCGGCATGATGATCTGCGGCATGGCAAGCGGGTGTCCCCTGCACAACCTGATCCCGGAGTGGAACGACCTGGTGTACAGCGGCAACTGGCAGCAGGCCTATGAACGCCTGAAAAAGACCAACAATTTTCCGGAGTTTACTTCCAGGGTGTGTCCCGCCCTGTGTGAGGCGGCATGCACCTGCGGTCTGAACGGGGAGCCTGTTGCCACCAGGGAAAACGAATACGCCATCATTGAAAACGCCTATGAGCAGGGGTATGCGGCGGCAAACCCGCCCAAGGTGCGCACCGGAAAGAGGGTGGCAGTGGTGGGCAGCGGTCCGTCAGGGCTGGCTGCTGCGGACCAGCTCAACAGAAGGGGGCATCAGGTGACAGTGTTCGAGCGTTCCGACCGTATCGGCGGGCTTTTGATGTACGGCATTCCCAATATGAAGCTGGAAAAGCGGATTGTAGAGAGGAAGCGCAGGCTCATGGAGGAGGAAGGTGTGGTCTTTGTCACCGGCGCTGATGTGGGAAAGGACGTGAAGGCGGATAAGCTGCTGCACGACTTTGACAGGGTGGTGCTTGCCTGCGGCGCGTCCAATCCGAGGGATATCAAGGCTCCCGGCCGGGATGCAAAGGGCATTTATTTTGCTGTGGATTTCCTGAAAGCCAATACCAAGAGCCTGCTGGATTCCGGTTTTGAGGACAAAAAATATATAGACACCAAGGGGAAAAACGTGGTCATCATCGGCGGCGGTGACACAGGCAATGACTGTGTGGGCACTGCCATCCGCCACGGGGCAAAGAGTGTGACCCAGATTGAAATGATGCCCAAGGCGCCCGACAGGCGGGCGGAGGACAATCCCTGGCCGGAATGGCCAAAAGTCTGCAAGACCGACTACGGGCAGGAGGAGGCCATTGCCCTTTACGGCCATGATCCCCGCATCTACGAGTCCACGGTCAAAGAATTTGTAAAAGATAAGGACGGGAACCTTACGGCGGTCAGGATCGTCAAGCTTGCCTGGGAAAAGGATCCGGCAACGGGCCGCATGAACATGAAAGAAATACCCGGGAGCGAGCAGCTTCTGGATGCGGAGATCGTGCTGATCGCGGCAGGCTTCCTGGGCACCCAGGCCTATGTGGCGGAGGCTTTCGGCGTGGAACTGAACGAACGCACGAATGTAAAAACGAATGCCGGGTGTTATCAGACCAACCGGGACAATGTCTTTGTCACCGGGGACATGCACAGAGGGCAGTCGCTGGTGGTCTGGGCAATCCGGGAGGGCAGGGAGGCGGCGCGGGCTGTGGATGAGAGCCTGATGGGGTATTCTAACCTGGTGGTGCAGTGAGGCGGACAGCCGTCAAGCGGCATTTACCGTCATAGGAATTGTCAAAAAAGTAACTGTAAGCGTCCTTTACTCATATGTATATGATATAGGAAATGAAGGAGGCACCTATCAGTTATGGATATTGGTTATTTGATCGTACAGGCACGGACTGCCCGCGACGCGCTTCCGCTGGGCGGGGTACAGATCTGGATTACGGATGATCAGGAAAAAAGTGTTTTTCATTTGACAACAGATGAAAGTGGAGAAACGGAGAAAATCGCCCTGGAAACTCTTGAACGGTCCCTGTCTCTGGACCCGGATTTTTCCGGAACGCCCTTTGTGGGTTACAATGTCCTTGCCCATGCGGACGGCTATAATTCGGTTCATATTGTCGGCATCCCGATCCTGGAAGGGGAGACTGCCATTCAGATTATTGAATTTGTGCCCATGAGCAAGACACAGCGCGCTCCGGCCGTGACAGAAATCCGCATCGGCGCGCCCGCTGTCTCCATGAAGGGCAGCCGTGATCAGGAGGGACCCGCCGAGGAGTCCCGGGTACTCCGCCAGGTTGTCATACCGAATCCGATCACGGTGCATCTGGGCAGCCCGGGCGCATCGGCATCCAATGTACAGGTGTCTTTTCCTGATTATGTAAAAAATGTAGCCAGCAGTGAAATATATCCCACATGGCCCGATGCATCCCTGAGGGCAAATATATATGCGATCATCACTTTTGCGCTGAACCGGATCTACACCGAGTGGTACCGGAGCCGCGGCTACAGCTTTGACATAACGAATCATACTGCCTATGACCAATATTTTATCTATGGGCGGAATATTTATGAATCCATCAGCCTGATCGTGGATGAAATATTTAATGAATATGTCCGCAGGCAGGGGCAGAACGCCCCATATTTTACTTCTTACTGCAACGGGACCACTGCGGCCTGCGCGGGTTTGTCCCAGTGGGGTACGGTGACACTGGCAAACCAGGGACTCAGTCCCATCCAGATACTGCGTTCCTATTATCCCAAGGATATCGAGATTGCCGAGACAAATATTATCACAGGCGTTCTGTCCTCCTATCCGGGTACAGCGCTTAAGACGGGGAGTACGGGACTTGACGTGCAGACGATCCAAACTTACCTGGAAAGAATCCGGCGCAATTACCCGGCAATTCCTGCCATTACAGATAAAACAGGAGTGTTCGGAGAGAGCACCAGCGCGGCAGTTGCCAAGTTTCAGCATATTTTCAATCTGACTCCCGACGGCATAGTGGGAAAGGCCACCTGGAATAAGCTTTCTTACCTGTATACCTCTGTCACCAGGCTTGCGGAGCTGGACAGCGAGGGAACCTCCCTGGGGATTGGGACTGTTCCGCCGACTTCCATTCTGCGCCTTGGCTCGTCGGGACAGGATGTCATCACCCTGCAGTATCTTTTGAACGTAGCTGCCGAGTTTAATCCCGCAGTTCCTGCTCCGGCACAGGACGGAAAGTTTGGGCCGGGGACACAGCAAGCGGTGGCGGCATTCCAGAGTGTCGCAGGACTTGAACCTGACGGCGTAGTGGGACCGCTCACATGGCAGGCACTGTATAACACTTATCTGGGCGTGGATGATGTGCTCCCGCCCGTCATTGATACGGGAGTTACGGAATATGTTGTCCGTTCGGGGGATACGCTTTGGCTGCTGGCTCAGCGCTTTCATACAACGGTTGACGCGATCAAAAGCCTGAACGGACTGACCGGCAACACGCTGTATATCGGTCAGATACTGAAAATTCCCACAGCGGGAGCTTCAGGCGGATCATATTTTGAATATGTTGTCCGCTCCGGAGATACGCTTTGGCTGCTGGCCCAGCGATATCACACCACAGTTGATGCGATCATGAATCTGAACGGCCTGACCGGCAGCAGCCTGAGCATAGGGCAGATACTCAAAATCCCTTCTGGGGGAGCGACCCCCATCCCATATTTTGAGTATACCGTCCGCCCCGGAGATACGCTTTGGCTGCTGGCCCGGAGATATGGCACCACAGTCAGCGCGATCAAAAACTTAAACGGACTTAGCAGTGATATCCTGAATATAGGGCAGATTCTGCTGATCCCCAGTAACTGAGTTGGTCTTTATGAGGGCTGTCGCATTAAGTGTGACAGCCCTGTGAAGCGGCGCTTTGATCTTCATTCGTTCAGATATGTGGCCGCCCTGTTCTGGATCACATGCGCCATTTCTTCCGCTGTCTTGTCTCCTGCCATATAAGCGTTCAGCTCCTCTACAAAAATATCCCAGAGAATTCTGTCCTTTGCAAGGCCGATGGATGGAACCGCATGATCCAGAATATACAACAGCTGTTCTTTATCTGCCTCTGTAAAGTTACCTCTTTTAGGCCGGGATTCCCCGGTGTAATAGTTGTTTACCAGGTAGTTGGCAGTGAGCTCTGCTTCCACCTCATCCTGAAGCAGCCTTTCTGTAATATCCCGTCTTGCAGGGAAACCGTCGCGCCCCTTTTGCGCCATTGTCTCCTGGTAGTCCGACAGTAAATATTCCAGGAAGCACCATGCCCCCTCTTTTTTGGCAGAAGCGGCATTCATACTGTACAGGACCGTTTTGCCCAGAAAATCAGGCATTGGGTATCTTGCCTCTCCCTCCTGATTAGGCCAGCCGGCTAATTCGTATGCGTCCCGAAAAGCATCCAGGATATCCTGGTATTTTACAAAATATTGATCATAGTCAATGGTCTCCGCCATGGTCTGGACCTGCTTTTGATACAGCCTGTCCGCAGGGGACATGGCAGGATCTACAGGCGGCGCTTCCTGGCACCGCTTTGCATAATTCTTCAGCATTTCCATGGTCTGGATAAAGTCTTCGCAGTCAAAGCGGCATGTCCTCTGATCCCAATCTACAAAGGATTCCGGCAAAGCCGACAGCTCGTTCATCAGCCATACATAAATGGCATCTGGCAGGGCACTGGCGGACAAGGGCACATCCGGATAGCGATCTATCAGCGCCAGATATTCCTCCACTGTCCAGCCTCCGTCCTTTGTGCTGCCCTTCTCCGCCAGGATTGCGTTGACCTTAAAGCCGGGCAGGATCCCCATCAGCTTTCCGCCCGCCGTCCCGGCTTCCAGCACCCCCTCAAAGAGATCCTCCCGGTTTACCTTTCCGCTTCCTTCCAGGTACGGTGCCAGATCCTCCAGACTCCCCTTATCCGAAAGAGTCTCCAGATAACCGGGCGTCAGCGCCAGCAGATCACAGCCCTGCCCCCTTACCAGATCCAGCAGCATGGCGTCAGCGCTCTCATACCTTTGCACCTGTACGGTATAGTCATTCTGCGCCAGGTTAAAGGCATTGATCTGATTATTGATATATTGGTAATCCCTGACCATTGCGCCGATCAGGAGGACATTATCCGGTATCTCCTCTTTGGAGGGATCAGTTTCCGGAACTTCTATGCCCAGATATTGGTTGTACTTATCTCTGTCCACCTTTCCGTCCGGAGTCAGGACGTCTTCCCACTGCAGCGGTGCGGAGGCATCTTCGGAGGACGGCTCCGCGGTTTCCTGCCCGCAGGCGCAGAAGCTGAGGTAGCCTCCCAACAGCAGTAGGAACAAAATTGCTTTAAATGATTTTAACATGAAAGATTCGTCCTCCGATTCCTTATTTAATCTCATTACGCTATCAAACTTATAGAATTTCAATGTGTTGCTTCTATGTCTTCATAATACCACATGCTTGTTTTGCCTTCAATATCTTTTTAGAAAAATACCACCTGTGTGGTTGCTAATCCAACACTCCGTCTGCATTGCCATTAATGGCATGCAGACAGGTCATTGGATTGCAACCGTACAGGTGGCAAAATTTTGGTTCCGGCTTGTCCGGGCAGGAATTTCCTCCAGGATCTCCGTAAGGAGTTCCGGAGTGACAGGGGGCTGGCAGCTTTCCCTGTGCAGGCGTAGACAATTCAATCATTGACAACATCAATTTGCAGTTCTCCCCATAACTTTATCTTAGAGGGTAACTGCATTGGCAGCTGTTTTTCAAACTCCACTATTATGGGGGCGTCGTAACCTTTCAGATAGGCGCTGATTGAAAAACTGTCAATTACATTTATCAGCTCAACCACTGCTTCCATGTGGGGAGAATTGGCTGTGTTCTGATAATATGATAATTCTTCATTGGAATCCTGGAAATCCATAACCAGCGCAATCTTTAGATTTCCCTTTATCCTGTCGCCGATCATTCTTTTTGTACTTTTGCCTGTTTCCATGTATTCATCATACTCAAGAAAGCTCACAAAAAACTCTTTTGCGGAATCGGCTGTGCGTATATGGGCAATTCGTCCATAACCATCAGCCCATATGTTAAGGATTGAAAAGACTGTCGGCATAATGTTCCCCCTGATGTTTTGACTTTCACTTACAGTGTACCACAATGGGCAGGAAATTTCAAAGTGTAGAGCTCATGCGGACTATACAAACAAATTCATTCTATGCTATACTAAGGAAACGATGATGGAATCAAGGTCTCCCTGATGAGGAAACAGCAGGGAGCAGGATCAGGCGGATAAAAGGAGCGACTTATGAAAAATGTGTTATTGATAGCCACAGGGGGTACGATCGCATCAGGATATACGGAGGAAGGGCTGGCGCCGAAGATCGCGGCGGAGGACCTGCTGCAGTATGTGGAGGAGTATCAGGAGTTCTGCCGGGTGAATATTGTCCAGCCCTTCAGCCTGGACAGCACAAATATTTACGCAAGGCACTGGCTGGAGCTGGCGGGGCTGATCGAAGAAAGGTATTCATACTATGACGGATTTGTAATCTGCCACGGCACGGACACCATGGCGTTCACGGCGGCGGCACTGTCTTATCTGGTCCAGAACAGCAGAAAGCCCATTGTCATAACCGGTTCTCAGAAGCCGATCAATCTGCCGGTGACGGATGCCAGGACGAACCTGCTGGACAGCCTGCGCTTTGCCTCGGATGACAGGGCTCATGGGGTAAATATTGTGTTTGGAGGCAATGCCATTGCAGGCACCCGGGCGAAAAAGGAGCGCTCCAAGAGCTACAATGCCTTTTCCAGCATCAATTATCCCAATGTGGCGGCGCTGTGTGACGGGAAGATTGTGTTTTATATTGACGATAAGGACCGGATAAGCGGGCCGGCGGTCTTTTATCATGCGCTCAATGAGAAAGTTTTGTTGTTAAAGCTGATGCCCGGCATGGACGGGTCAGTGCTTGAGAGGCTGTTCCCTCATTATGATGCCGTGGTGATAGAAGCCTTTGGTGTGGGCGGCCTTCCGGAATATGGCCAGGTGCCTTTTTATACGGAAATACGCCGCTGGACAGATGCGGGGAAGATTGTCATGATGGCTACCCAGGTGACGCATGAGGGGAGTGACATGGAGGTTTACCGGGTGGGCAGGGTCATCAAGGAGGATTTTCATCTGATGGAAGCCTATGATATGACGTTGGAGGCGACGGTGACGAAGGTCATGTGGGCTTTGGGGCAGGCGGAGGCAGTGGGACAGCCGAGGGGACAGGAGCGGTCTGGGTTGTTCCGCCGTCTGTTCTACAGGACGGTAAACCATGATCTGCTGCTGTTTTCCCTGTGACCGCAGGGCGGGCCGGAGCTGGGCAGCGAGGGAAACTCTCTGGGGATCGGGATCGTTCCGTCGGCTTCCATTCTGCGCCTTGGCTCGTCGGGACAGGATTGAAAATTTGGGGCAGGGACACAGCAATCGGCAGCATATTCCAGAGTGCGGCAATACATAAAGCAACAGGAAAAATAAGTGAAAAAATACGAGCTGTAGAATTGGAATAAAGTGGCTTGCGTCGGAGAAGTTTTAATAGTATAATTTTATGCGTAATATGTCGTGAAGGCTGGCACACCCATTGTGTGCAGCGGGTTGCTGGCAGGAGATCACGGCATAAAAAGACTTAGGAGGCGAAAAGCAGATAAAGTATGAGGAAGATTGACAAAAGAGGCAGGATGAAGAAAGGAAGCGCATTTTTGCTTGCGGCGGCTCTGTGCCTGCAGGCAGGGTTCCCTTCGTATGCCACGAAGGCAGGCAGCGGGGGTGTGGGACAGGTGGATGTGTCCATAGGCAGTGCTTTGCTGTTGCAGAGGCCGGTGGATTTCTCTGTGAGCCTGAGTGGCGGAAGCGGCAGGGCAGGCAGCGAGCCCGGCATAGTCCGGCTGGAACCAGACGGTGCCTCGGAGGGCAGCGTGCGGTTTGACGGCCTGGAAGCGGGAGTATATACCCTGACTGTGTCCGGGAAGGGCTTTGCTACATATACGCAGGAGGTCCAGGTGTCGGACAGGGCGTGTGACGTGAGCCTGAAGACAGGTTTTCTGGGGGGGCTGAACTATGAGGCAGGCGCCTCACATCCGGGAGTTTTATTGATCGGCGATGTGAATGGGGATGGCAGGGTCGATGAGGCTGACCGGACGGAGCTGGTGGAAGCCATTAATCGCGGAGTTTATGTTGAGAATGCAGATTTAAACGGCGACGGAGCAGTCAATCTTGTGGATCTGGAGTATCTGGCGAAGGGGTATGCCGTGACAGGGGATACCCGGGCGGAGATCATAAGCCTTGTCCCGGCGGCGGTCATTGAGTCCAGGCAGGGTGAGGGCACGAAGGTGGAGGGTGAGCTGTCTGCCCTGCTGCGGGACGGGGAAAGCGTGAGACTGACTCCCAGGCAGGGTGGTTCCATCCTGGAGAATCCGGTGTCTCTGGAATTTGATTTTGCTGGGGACAACGCCCAGGCTGACGGTATTATCATAGAGACGAATAATGAAAATCCCATCAGCAAGGCGCAGATCGTAGTCCGTTACCTGGATGGGGGCGGGGAGCAGGAGGTGACGATCCCCGTGGAAGATGATGTGCATTATCTTCTGCGCAGCGCCCAGATAAGGGCAGAGCGGGACGGCGCGGGCAATATTTGTCTGCATCTGGGTTCCCAGGTGGCATTGAAGAAGGTGACTTTGACCATCATGGGGATGCGGAATAACAATAACCTGGCGGAAATTTCCAAGGTGGAATTCCTTAACGGCATGGAAGAAAGGATACCGGCTCCGGAAATGGATATCCCGCAGAACCTGTCAGCAGCAGCGGGGAGCCAGGTGATCGATCTGACATGGGATGCCTGTGTCAATGTCACCGGCTATGAGGTACAGATCCGGCAGGGCGGCAGGCAGCAGGTGGTGTCCACAGCCAAAAACTCTATCTCTGTCCGTTCTTTTAATGGGAAGGAGCTGGAGAATTACAAGGAATATCAGATCAGCGTACAGTCCGTCAACGGCAGCTGGCGCAGCGGGTACGGCGATACGGTGACGGCGGTGCCAAAGCCAAGCGGCAGGCCGGATAAGCCGGATAATGTATCAGCCACAGGAAAGTACCAGAGTGTCCAGGTATCCTGGAAAAAGATGGACGACACTCTTTCCTACAATCTCTACTATAAGAAAAGTGCAGAAGAGTCCTATCAGGTTATAAAGGGCATTGAGGCAAACAGCTATACGGTTGAGAATCTGGCAGATCTGACAGAATATACGTTTTATGTCACAGGGGTCAATGACTTTGGGGAGAGCGCGCCTTCCCTGGCGGTTTCAGCTGTTACCACGGACATGAATCCTGCGGAAATGCCAAAATATAATCTGATCAATATCGGCAAGGCGGGTGAGGTCGGGGCGCATATTATCAGCGCGACCACTAAGGGAACCATGACAGACAGCAGCCTGGACACTCAGGCGGGCACGGCGTGGGGGACAGTGGATCACGATCCGTCGTCCTATTATCAGAAGAACACCTGGGATGACGGCGGATTCAATAATCTGGGGCAGAACGGGCTTATCTATGAGTTTGACCAGGCATATAAGCTGGACACCATTGCCCTGCAGGAATTCGTTCCTCAGAGCATGGGATATTTTTATGCGAGAGTACGTTATTGGGATGAGGACGGGAAGCAGGTGGATATTGGCAGAGACAGTATCAGCGTGCAGAGAAAGACGGATGCCCAGGGACGTGTTTATTATGTGTTGAAGCTTCCGGAGCCTGTCAATGCGAAGAAGATCCAGTTTGGACTGGCGCGTTATCTGGCAGGAAACATCGGAACGACCATTTCAGAGGTGTACTTCTATTATTATGATACTCTGATGGATGAGGTAATGGCACTCTACGAGGATGACCTCCATACAGTCCTGCGGGCGGACGTGACACAGAGCGTCATTGATGCACTGCGGGTTAAGATTCATGCAAAGGATGAGGTCAGCGGGGAATATCACCCTGACAGAGAGCTGCTGGAGAAGGAGCTGCAGACAGCAGAGGCTATCCTGAAGGATGGAAAGCTGAATGCTTCCGTGGAAATATACAGCGGCATCAGCACCAAGGATACGGGCAGGGGCTTCGGCGGCATCAACGCATGGCAGCCTCTGGGTGTAGTGGCGGCAGCGGAAGAGGAGATCATGGTTTATGTGGGTCATAACAGCTTGAAGACCGGTGCAGACACCAGCCTCCAGCTGGTGGCGACACAGTACCATGCGGAATCTTCGCCTATGAGCAAGGTGGTGGCTACGCTGAAGGTGGGCGCAAACAAGGTTACGGTGCCCAAGATCTGGAATACCACGGGATATGAGTCCGGCGGCGCCCTTTACGTCCAGTATACCGGCAGCAATGCCAATGACCGGTATGCTGTCCGTGTCAGCGGCGGCGTGCAGGTTCCACGGCTGGATCTGTATCGGGTGACGGATGCCGGGGAGCGTCTGTCGAGGACGGAAGCCTATGTGGAGGCACTGAAGGAATATACAGGTAAAATGGAGAACATACATAAGGAAGCCCATCAGGGCTCCGGGAACAAACTGGCGGCGTATGATTATGACAGCCATAACTGTATCCTGGGGGCAACCGATATCATGCTGGATACCATGATGCTGTCGCTTCCGGCGCAGCAGGTGTTAAACGGTGCGGGAAGCGTCGGAACCCGGGAGCAGGCACGTAAGATCCTGAATTCCATGGATGCCATGGAGGATATGATGTATTTGTTCTATCAGCACAAGGGGCTGAATGCCAATGCTGCAGCCGAGTTGGACCGGATACCCAAGGGGCATTTGAACATCCGTTACCAGAGAATGTTCTCAGGCGCGTTTATGTATGCTTCCGGCAATCATATCGGTATCGAATGGAATGAGACAGCCGGAATGATGGGTGCGACGCCGGTGGTGTCCGATGATGCCGGCAGATATCAGAGCGGTTCTTATTTCGGATGGGGCATTGCCCATGAGATCGGGCATTGCATAAACCAGGGCGCATATGCGGTGGCGGAGGTCACTAACAATTATTACGCTCAGCTCGCCCAGGCGAAGGACCGCAATGAGGGCATGCGCTTCCAGTACGGGGAGATTTACAAGAAGGTGACTTCCGGCGCGAAAGGACCTTCCTCCAATCTGGCGACCCAGCTGGGTATGTACTGGCAGCTTCATCTTGCCTATGACAGGGGATATAATTACAAGACCTATGAAAACCATGGGGAGCAGCTTGCAGGCCTGTTCTACGCGAGAGTGGACACCTATGCAAGGGATACTGCAAAGGCGCCCGCACCGGGCGGCGTGAAGCTGGCGTTGTCCGGCGACAAGGATCAGGCGCTCATGCGTCTGGCATGCGCTGCCGCGGAGAAGAATATCCTGGAATTCTTTGAGCGCTGGGGAATGACTCCGGATGGAGACACAAAGGCTTATGCGGGACAGTTTGACAGGGAGACCAGGGCGATATATTACGCAAACGATGACGCAAGGGTTTACAGTCTCCAGGGCGGCGTGAGTAAGCTGAGCGCTGCCGGCACGACGGAAGCCGTGGGTGACAATGTGACTGCTGCGGTGAACAAAGATATTGCAAATCAGGTGGACTTCACCCTTGGTTCCAAGAACATTCCGGCTCAGGATGTGCTTGGCTATGAGATCGTGAGATGTATGATATCAGGCGGAGTGACTAACAGGGAAGCTGTGGGATTTGCCACGGAAGGCACCTTCAGCGACACGGTCTATGTGAACAATCGTGTGGTATGGTATGAGGTTACGCTGGTGGACAAATACCTGAACCGTTCGGCTGCAAAGGTTCTGGAGCCCATGAAGATAGAGCACGACGGCAATCTGGATAAGACCTTCTGGACCATTGGGACGGAGGGGCTGACTGTGCCCGGAGAGACGGAAGTTGCGGCGGGCAGCGATTCCCTGTGTACGCCCGAGAAGGAAAATCTTGCGGCGACGATGATCGACGGGGATTCGGGAACCATATATGAGGCAGTGTGCGGTAATTCTGCTGAGATTACCATAACCTTTAACAAGGAGCTGACGGTGGCAGGCTTTGGGTATCGGCTGGGGGCAGCTGCTTCCGGTGACTATGAGATCCAGGTCCTGTCGGATGACAAATGGATCACGGCGGCAGCCGGAAGCTTTGGGCAGTCCCAATCCGAGACGGTCTGCTTTGAGAATGAAGACGGAAAGTATGTGAGTACTTACGGTGCATCTGCGCTGAAGCTGGTCCTGAAGGGACAGGGCGGAAGACAGGTGGCGATAGCGGAGCTGGATGTGCTGGGTGTGACCGGCGATAACGTGGACTTTGGAAGGACCCAGGACAGTGGGGCAGTGATCGGCACGCTGAAAGAGGCGTATCGTTATGGAGACCAGGAGGGCGATGTGATTCCGGCAGGTTCCATGATATTCACAGGGACTTACAAGGGCAATCCTGCCTATAACGTCGTGATTCTCTATGACCAGAATGGAGAAATTGTAGGCGGTGTGGATGAAGAAGGAAATCTCGTGGCGCAGCAGATCATCCTGGCGGACGTGCCGGAGGAGGGAGATATCAGGAATGTGTCACAGGGCACATGGATTTACTGGATAGAGCCCGAGAAGCAGGTGAATCTGGCGGGAAGCCGGGTGCGCGCAGAGCTTTACCGGGTAAATAATGCCCTGACCAATGAAGGACAGAGGATGGTCAGCGATTCGCTGGCGGAAACGGTACCGGAGAGCCTGCCGGAAATTACCATTGACAGCAGTAAAACACCAGAAAATCTGTAAGGATCAAGAGGTATGTAATGAACAGTAAAAGATGGAAAATAATAGTTATGGCGGTACTGTTCGCCTTTCTGATGCCAGTGGAGACACTGGCACAGGAGGGTGATGCAGTCCGTCTGGATGAGACAGGGACAGTCACACTGACTTCTCAGGAAGCTGCCAGAGAGGAGGTTTCTTCTTTACAGATTGGTCTGCGGGTGGATTCTGCGGAGGGTGAAAAGGTAGAGTTCATCTTTGCCGACAGTAACGCGAAGATTTCCGAATTCCGCTATGATGAGGGGGCGAAGCAATGGAACCTCTATCTGGCGGGGACGGAAGCACTTTTTGCAAAGGGTTCGGATACTTTGACATTGGGTCGGGTGGTGGTCCTGGATGGAAGCGGCAGAGCCGCAGCGGCAACGGTCAGCGTGGCGGAAGATTCCGTGAAGTATGTCTATGGCACGGAGCTGAGATCCATTGGCGCGCTGAAGCTGCCGGAACCGGTGAGGCTCAATGAGCAGGAGGATTCAGGGGAGGATGATGGAGAAGATGATCCCGGCTGGGATGATGAAGAAGATGATCCTGACTGGGATGATGGTCCGGATCAGGATGATACTTCAGATGAGGAGGATTCCGGCAATGAAGGCGTCCCAGGCGCAGGCGACGGCTCTGGGGGAGGCGGAAGCCAGATACCGGTGAGCACGCCCGAACCGTCGGAGGTACCGGTGAGCACGCCCAAACCGTCGGAGGTGCCGGTGAGTACGCCCAAGCCATCAGGAGGTGGAAGCCAGGCATCGGTAAGTACGCCTAAGCCGTCGGGAGGCGGAAGCCAGGTGCCGGTGAGCACGCCCAAGCCATCAGGGGGTGGAAACCAGGGAACGACTGGAAGCACTGGAGGAAACGAGGCGTCGGTAAGCACGCCCAAGCCATCAGGAGGCGGAAGCCAGGGAATACCCGGCAGTGGTGAAGGCAGTAATCAGGGCACTGGCAGCGGTTCCCTGGGGGATCTGAGTACTTCCCCCACATCTGCCCCGCAGGAAGGCGCGGACGGAGCAGGTTCGCCGTCGCCCAGTGTTCAGCCCACTAATGGGGAAGCCACAGACAGTGAAAAGGAAGACGCCGGGATAAACTGGGTGGTGTTAATAGTGCTTATACTTGCAGTGGCTTTAGCCATAGAGATTGCGGTGATGGTAGTGACAGTCCGGCGCAGGAAACCAAGAAAACCTGGCCAGGGAAAAGATAGGAAATTTGGGGAATAAACTTTCCCCATGGACGCATAACGGCTTTATCGTACAGTTCATATTACAGTACGATAAAGCCGTTTTCTGCTTTAACAGAGCTTGTTTTATGTAGTACCGATCTTTTTGTCGCTGTGCAGGATGTGGTTGATCAGCCACTGGGTCAGAAACTGCATGAGCTCCTCCAGGGATTCCTGTTGGTTCGCATCAATCTGATCCAGATCCATCTCGCCCAGCCGCTGCACGAAGGCTTCATGGGCTGCTTTTTGTGCGGGGAGCCCAGAATAGCCTATGCTTTCCATATATTGTTCTTCATCCTTAAAGTGGACCGCGGTGTATTGGAACAGCTCATCCAGAAGATGCACGATCTCATCATATTTGTCAGGGATGAACTCGTTTTTGATTAGGTTGTTCACTTCCCCAATGATACGGAACAATTCCCGGTGCTCCTGGTCTACCAGTTCAATCCCGGTGAGGTATTCATCTGTAAAAAGAAAATCCTTCTCCTTCTCCCATTCTCTGGCAGGGACAAGCTTCCCGATCATCATGTCCGAGCTGATGATGTGGCGGTACAGCCATGTCACCAGATATTGGAGCAGGTCGTCCAGGAAAGCCTGCTGGTCATTGCCGGGGAGTATGATATCCATCTCTGAAATTTTTGCGGTGAAAGCGTTATGCTGCCTGCGCTGGAGCTCCAGTTCAGGATGTCCGATGCTTTCCATGTAGGCTTCTTCATGTGCGAAATGGTTCCCGGCATAATCCTTTAAGCGATCCAGAAGCTCTCTTGTCTGGTCATATTTGTCTGAGACGAATTCGTTGGCAAGCAGCTCGTGAAGCTGGTTCAATATGCGGAACAGCTCGCGGTGTTCGTCGTCAATCTGTGACATGCCTGTCAGACAATCCTCTGTAAAATAATACATGGGTCTTTCCCTCCTTTGGTCAGTTCATATAATATTGTTTTGCGGTTTTCTGAGATAGATGTCAGTCGTCAGTCGCCGTACCCCAGTACGACCCCCTTCTTCCGCCTAGTACTGTGTTGCGCAATTAACAGTGAATTCAGCACCGCCTATTTGCACCAGTGCTGCGTTGTCATCAGTCAGCGATGGAGCCACATCGCTTCCTTCTTCCGCCTTGCCCTGGCACAAATATTCAGCACTGATATTCACCGTTATATGCGCAACGCAGTACTAGTCTATGCGGATTTATCCTGCGCCATCTGTTCAAGTTATTTTCCAACAGAGCCTAAATAAATCTTTACAATGGTATTGACTTACAGCTCCTTAAAATCAGTATAACATGATATGAAAAGTTTTACATTATAATTTGTTTTTTTCTCAATTAATGTTTACAGCCCGCAGGCCTTTTTGGGATGCCAAAAAGGGGCGCTGACGCCTTAAAAGACCCGTGAATTGTATATAATAGACAAGAAAGCAAAGGCGTTTTTGTATAAAATACTGAATTATAAAAAGTATATTGCAATATATAATAGTATATGATATATTAAACATGACAAAGAACAGTACTGAGCAATGATAAGGCAGAACGCCTGAGCAGCCACAGTGTGGAAAAGTGTGTGTGGGTGCCGGATTCATTGTCCATGGAACCATGAAAGGAGGAGCTGCAATGAATACGCAGTTAAAAAAAGGAGCGTTGGAGCTGTGTGTGTTATCACAGTTGGTTCGGGGAGACATGTATGGCTATGCGCTGACAGAGAAGATATCCGGTGAGATGTCAATTGCCGGCGGTACGCTGTACCCTATCTTAAGGAGGCTTAAGGAGGACGATTATGTGAGCACTTATCTGGTGGAGTCAGGTTCGGGGCCTGCCAGGAAGTATTATCAGCTGACGGAGAAGGGCAGGCAGCGCCAGAGCACCGTGAGAAAGGAATGGGAAGATTTTGCGGCGGCAGTGAACAGGCTGCTGGATTGACAGGAGCTTCAAACCACAATATAAAAACAGCGCGTATGCGGCGCGGAAATGAGGAGAAAGATGACGAGAGAAGAATATTTGCGCAGGCTGCAGGAACAGTTGGAGAAGTTTGGAAATGAGCTGCAGCAGGAGATTATGGAGGATTATGCCCAGCACTTCGCAGAGGGCGAGGCAGAGGGCAGGACGGACGAGGAGATCATCCAGGAATTGGGTAATATCGAGGATATGATCCGGGAGCTGCGTTATACGGAAGCAGAGGTACAGCAAGACAGGAGCGGAGGGCTTTCCGTGCAGGCACAGGGCGGGCAGGTATCAGGCGGAGCCAACGCGGACGGCACAACCGGGGGCACTGGAAGCGCGGCACAGGGAAGTGGAAACACCGCTTGGGGAGCTGAAAATGCGGCACAGGCAGATAACACGGAGCAATCCGACGACAAGGCGGGTGGAAAGGAATACAAGAGTATTGTCCTGAAGTCATGCGTGGCGGATGTCTTCCTGGTTAAGTCGGAGGATAACGCAATCCACGTGGATTACAAGAATGACGGTTCCATGGTAGATAAGATGAAATATGAGTTTTATCAATATGAAAAGGATGGCGTATTCTATGCGGGAGTCAGGAAGAACAGGAATTATAACGATGGGACGCAGCGTTCTTTCAGCTTTGGGCCGACTACGATCACTTTCCACAACAATTTCAGCGCAGGCTGGAGGAACGAAGATATTGTATTGACCGTCAGGGTGCCGGAGAGGATTCCGGAGGTCAAGGTTGAGGCAGGCAGCGGCGATATTCAGATGAACGGGCTCATCCTGCCAAAGGTCAAAGCAGTGACAACCAGCGGCGATGTGAATATGTCTGGAATTGTGCTGGAAAAACTGGATGTCACCACAGCCAGCGGAGACATAACGCAGGACGGTGTTGTGGTGGATACGCAGAATTTTACCACGGCCAGCGGGGATTTTGATATGAAAAATGTCAAGAGCTGTAAGACAAATATTGTGACAGCGTCTGGGGATGTGTCATGCGTGAAGGCAACTTTTGAAAAATTAGATGTGAAGACCGCCAGCGGAGATGTGAACCTGCAAGTGGACGCAGGGCAGTATCATCTGGTAACAGCCAGCGGAGACGTGAACCTGATCACAGGGACAGCGCCTGAGAAGGTGGAAGCCAATACAGCCAGCGGAGATATCTATTTTACACTGGCAAAAGTTGAGGGGGCGGAAGTCAAGGTCAGCAGCCGCTCCGGGGATGTATCCGTCAGCCAGAAAGGCAATGACATAAAGGTCCAGAACGGAAGTGTGTATACGTTCGGCGACGGCGCCTGCAAGGTGTCTGCGGGAACCGTTTCGGGGGATATCGGCATTATATTGTAGGAGCCAGGCAGGGACCTGCGGGTCGGTAAATGCCTGCCCCGGGCAGACCGGGGACCTGCGGGTCGGTAAATCCTGCACCCGGCATGCCGGGGTCTGCAGGTTGGAAAATCCTGCCCCGGGCAGACCGGGACCTAAAAGCCGGTTTTGTACAGGGTCAGCTGATCTGTGGAATAGACAGGTGTGAACAGCTCAGCAAAGGCAGGATCACTGATCTGGTAGCTCCCCCGTTCAAAGGAAGAAATGACCACATAGGATACCCTGTATTTTTCATATAGTTCCAGATGCTCTGCGGGCTTCTCAAACATGAGCCGCAGGGCATTTTTGCGCTCTGTGGTATCCAGCCCATGGAAATACAGGAAGGAGTCAGAGCCGCAGACCACATTCCGCCCGGTCAGGGAGGCAATCTCGTTGTTGTGGCGGTTGGTGGTCAGGAAGACTGCGTCGGCGGGTGTGTTTTCTATTACATATTGGGCAAGGGAAACCTGTTCCGTATTGTAAAGCTGGTATTTGGAAACCCATTCCCGTCCCAAGGTCAGCACGCCGGAGAAAGCGGCAAAAAACAGGAAGGACGCGGCAAAAAGCTTCCTGCCCTTCACATCCTTGATTTTTCCATAGAGTTCCACGCCAAAGTCGGCGGCGCCCAGACACAGCAGCAGGTATGCCACATAGAGCAGCTTATTGTTGTCATAGGTGTTTGGGGTAAAGACGATCAGTTCGCCGATCCACCAGAGGAACAGGGGCGGCAGGAAAAGTGGAGCCTTCCTGCGGTTGCAGGCACAGATTCCGCCGAGGATCAAAAGGAGCGGCATGCCGATGTTCTTGATGTAGAACCAGGGATAGAAATCGCCCAGGTTGCCCCAGTTGAAGTGGCCCCTGACGAAACCGCCCTCCGCCACCTGCCCGAAAGTCCAGAACAGGAGCTGGGGGAGGGCAAGCATTAAGACGGGCAGCAGATATAAGCCCCAGCCGGACAGCAGCTCGCCGGGACCTTTTTCCTTAAGATAACGTATCAGCAGACAGATCCCATAAATAACAGCAGCCAGGAAGAGTGATATCCCTGCCAGCATCAGAACGTTTGCCGTAATCCTGCCTTTTTTATCCATATATTGGAGCAGGCACATGACAGCCAGGAAGACACCCAGGATAAAACCGCCTGTGATCCCTGTCCTTTTGGTCTCAGGGATGACCCTGCCCCACAGCCAGAGAAGGAGCCAGACCGCGCTGACAATCCCTGCGCCGAGAAAGGAATGGGTGTGGATCATGGGCAGTGCGGCAACGAAGATCCCTGCCAGGGGAAAATATTTCCGACGGTTGTGAAAGGCAGCCTGATACAGGAGCCAGAGTGTTGGGAACAGCGCCGCATAGCCAAAGAGGGTAGCGCGCTGGGGAAGGAACATGTCTGCGATCACGTTGACCCAGCGGATGTTCTGATCCACCAGGTTGGTGGGAGTCAGATAAAAGCCCGTGAAAATATCGGAGAAGGCATAGCCTTGATTCCTTGACCAGTTCACGAAATATGCAAAGCCAAAACCTCCGTTGAGGAAAAACAGGAGCAGGGTCAGCAGGGATTTGCTCAGGGAATGGAAAAGGCTGCGGGCAAACAGATAGACAGTGCCAAAAATCTGCCCCATGGCAAATATCATGGGAAGAATGTAGGCAAAGCGCAGGGAGGAGCCAAACAGATAAAGGCTGGAGGATATACTGTCCGACAAAAAGGGGTAGGAGAGCTTCATGCCGGGCATGATGGAATATTCGGGAGGAAAGGTTTGCTGCCCGGCAATGCTGGTGATAAAGCCCAGATGCATATTCATGTCACCGTAGGCACACTGCCCTGTCCAGAGGCTGCCGTCATCCTGGGGCAGAAGGGTGTGGGTATACAGCAGACGGCACCAGACTCCCATAAAGAGAAGCAGGAGAATAAAAAATAACATATGTTTTCTAATGCATCCGGACAGCTGGCCAAAACCGGCGGCGACAGCATTCCTCCGCCGAAGGGCAAAGACAAGGACGGGAATTGCAGCCAGTGCCGCAAGTATGTGGGAAATCAGGGTAAAATCAAGGAAAAAGGAAAAAAGTACAGGAAACCACGCCAGCATAAGGGAACCGGCGGCGCTGCCGATAAGCAGCTTCGCCAGGGGCTTCTCTTTTGGATATATGGCAAAGATCAGCAGGATACCTGATAGCTGGAAGAAAAGAAAGTATGCAGCTGCCATGATGTCGCCTGTTATTGTACCGTACATTGCCTGAGCTACCTCCGTTGTATTTAGGAACTGTGCCTGTGCAGATTTATTTCCGGACAATTCTTTATCATTGAATTTGCATCCGAATTGTCCTAATTATAGCATCTTCCGCGCTGTGATGCAATGGGGCGGTCAGGTTGTCTATTGTACATTTGGGACGGGTTTGGTATAATATCCGGGTAAGGAATGTTCCGGAGGCGCCGTGTCAAAGCGACAGCCGGAGCGCGGAAATATCCGGACGGATGACGGCTGAAAGAAGGTACGGCATGCAAAAAGTCAAATACTCGTGCAGGCACGGCATTTGACTCATTGCCCGCGGGAATAACGGCCTGCTGTGTTCATGTCTGCGGAAAGATAAGGGGAAGGTTTATGGAGAGAGAGGCAGTGTCGGAAGGGCAAAATAAACGGATGGCAAATCTGGAATTGCTGCGGTGTGTGGCAATGATGATGGTGGTAGTGCTGCACTTTCTGGGAAAGGGCGGGCTGCTGCCGGAGCTGGCAGGAGAAGGCATGGGCGCATATGGCGTGACGGCGTGGGCGCTGGAGACGCTCAGCATCGCTGCAGTGAATGTGTATATGTTTATCAGCGGGTATTTTCTGAGCAGCTCGGCTTTTAAGCTGAGCAGGCTGCTGCAGCTGTACCTTCAGGTGTGGGTGTATTCCGTGGCTTTTGGGCTTTTGGGGGCGTTCACAGGGGTGCTGTCGGAGACAGCATTTGACACTCATTATATCCTCACATTGATCTTTCCTGTGACAATGGGGCATTATTGGTTTATGACGGCTTATGTGTTCCTGTATCTCCTGCTGCCCTTTGTGGGAATGGCGGTAAGGCAGATGACAAAAAGGCAGCTGCAGACGGCTGTGGTGCTGCTTTTCCTGGTATTCTGCATTGCAAAAAGCATACTGCCTGTCCGGCTGGAGATGGATGCACAGGGTTATGACTGCCTGTGGTATCTGTGTGTGTTTGCGGCGGCGGCTTATGTGCGAAGGTTCGGAGTGGGCTTTCTGGACAGTAAGGGCAGAAGCTTTCTTTTATATATCGGCAGCTGCGGGCTGATCCTGGCCGGGACGTTGGGACTGCGTGCGGTATACTTACGGACGGGGAGCCTGGGAAGGATGCTGGGAATGTTCCTGGACTATAATCATATATTGCCTTTCCTGGCGGCTGCGGGACTTTTTGGGGTTTTTAAGGGAATGCATATCAAGGGCAGAATGGCGGGAATCATCAATCGCGTGGCACCCTGTACGCTGGGGGTCTACCTGCTTCATGAGAATCTTGGTCTGCGCTATTCCTGGCAGAAGTGGCTGGGGGCGGAGCGGATAAGCACTGTGCCGGGGCTTTTGATGGGGACGCTTGGGGCTGTGGCGGCTGTGTTTGCATGCGGCATCCTGGCTGATATAGTGAGAAGGTGGATTTTTGGCCTTTTAAATAAAGTTTTCAGCAATATTAAGTTATACAGACGGATAGTGGAGGGGATTGCAAAGATAGACAGTGACTTTGCGTTAAAACAGACTCAGGATAAAGAGGGCAGGGCTTAAGAGGGATTGGCTTTAGGGAAACATGATCATCGGGGACGCCTGTTTGATCATATAAAAACCCAAATCGCACTTTTGTAAAGTGAAATTTTTTGCTGGGAATATTGCAATTGGAACTTGCATATGCTATAATGCCGATAGGCAAAGGAAAGTGGTAATGTTTCCACTTAGGCAAAGAACGAACCCCCCGACCGTAGTGGAGTACAGTCGAGGGGTTCTTCTTTTCTTTTATAGTGGTAAAGCACCCACTCGGCTATTCGTTGTCCTTATTGTGTCTGTCAAGCCATTTGCTGATGAGGTGGCAAACCACACCAGCTGCGACAGTCACAAGGAAAGTGGCAATTATGTCCATTTAAGCACCTCCTCCCGTTGCCAGGTATCGGTAGGACAACAATAAAATTATAGCATACATTTTGGCATAGTTCTACATTTTTTGGTATTTATCTATGGAAGAAAAACGTATGTGGAAGAGTAGCTGCAGATATGTTACAAAAGTGCGAATTTAATGATACTGCGCAGCATAGGGGACAAGGTTTAAAAGAGACCGGATTTTGAAAACAGGTTCATCGGGACTGGGCTTAAGAAGACAGGCAGAAGCAGGCAGGCTCCGGTTAAATTCAGAAGGGACAGGCAATGGAAAAAAGGATAAAAAAGAATTTCCGCCCGGCGGCGGGGGGAAAAAATATACTGGAAAATATAGCTTTAGTGCTGCTGGCCTTTTACCCGCTGCGACACATCGGCTGGGGGCTGGACTTGTGGGACACAGGCTATAATTATGCCAATTTTCAATATATGGGAATGGATCACATGGATCCCATGTGGCTTTTCTCCACCTATTTGGCGACCGCGGCGGGGAATCTGCTTACCAGGCTTCCAAACGGCGGGACGTTGTTCGGCATGAACCTGTATACAGGGCTGTTCGCCAGCGTGTTGGGGCTGATGGGATATTTCTTCTGCACAAGAGGCTTGAAGATGCCCAGGTGGCTTGCTTTTGCGGGGGAGTTTACGGCGCTTGGCCTCTGCTGGTGTCCCACGGCGCTTTTGTATAATTATCTCACATATATCCTGTTCCTGGGATGCGTGATCCTGCTGTATTATGGTCTCACGAAAGAGAAAAAGGTCTGTCTGGCCGCGGCGGGGTTCTGTCTGGGAGCCAATGTGCTGGTGCGGTTCTCCAATCTGCCCGAGATGGCAATGATCGTGGCTGTGTGGGCATACGACGTGATCCTCTGGCTGGAGGAGCGGAGGAAAATCCCAGGAAAGCGCGGCACTGGGGATAAGGGCAGGGAGCCGGGCAAAGACAGGAAATCGGAAATAGCACGGAATCTGTCTGTGAGGACGCACGAAGCGGGAGGAGGCGGAAAAGGCGGGGCGGCACACAGCTTCTGGCGCAGGACGCTCGCCCACACAGGCTGGTGTCTGCTGGGGTATGCGGCGGCAGTCATAATCCTGCTTGGATGGATACAGCTCCGCTATGGGCTGGATGAGTACGCGGCAGGGATCAGAAGGCTGTTTGCCATGACAGACAGGGCTTCTGACTACAAGCCGGCGTCAATGATCATGGGAACAGTGGGCATCTATGTGGAAAACCTGTACTGGGTTGTGCGGATCATGGCAATCCTTGCCGCCGGGCTGCTGATGTTTATGGCGGCAGGCTTTGTGGAGGGGCTGCTGAACAGCGCAGGAGAGAAGCGGGCAGCAGCTGGCGAAGCACAGGGAGGGAAGCAGGAGGCGGAGAGCCGCAGCGCCGGGACTTTGGCCCGCAGGCCTCAGACCATGGCGCGTGTCATCCATATCGCGGTCAGAGTCCTGTGGGCGGCGGTCAGCGGCGCCATGCTCTGGTGGCTCTATCGCAGGGGATTTTGCTCCTTTTTATTTTATACCTATGATTCCATGCTGCGTCCAGGCATTTTGTTTCTGATGCTTGCAATGCTGATCGGGGTTATCCGTATTTTCCACAGGGACAGCCCCAGGGAAGAAAAGCTGATAAGCGGCATGGTGATCCTGGTGATCCTCTTGACCTCCCTGGGCAGCAATAACCATGTCTATCCCAGCCTGAACAACCTGTTCGTCGCAGCGCCCTATACGTTATGGGAGAGCTGGCGGTTTATCAGGTATGCGAAGAATATAAGGCTGAAACATAATCTGGTCATCTCTCCCTATCCGGCGAAAGGGCTGCTGACGGCATTCCTGGCAATGTGCCTGTTCCAGTTCTGCCTGTTTGGAGCCAAATTCTCGTTTGCGGAGGCAACGGGGGTACAGGATGTGTCCGCCAGGGTGGAGAACAACGAAGTCCTGAAAAATATAGGCATGAGCCCCCGGAAAGCACAGTGGATGACGGAGATCAGCGCCTACGTAGAGGAGAATGGGCTGCGGGGAAAGGAAGTCATACTGTACGGAAACATTCCGGCGCTGTCCTTTTATCTGCAGATGCCCTCCGCCTTTAATCCCTGGAGTAATCTGGATTCCTACAGCCGGAGCGCGATGGAGGAGGCGCTGGAGAGAACAGCCGCCGGGATGACGGTAAGAGAGCCTTCCGGAGAACCGGGATCCGGGAAGTCGGAGAAGGAGCCTTCCGGAGGAGCCCCTGTTATTATAATGGATTGGGAATATGTGCTGTATGTGCGGGGTGGAACGGCGGCATTGGAGGCAGCGGATATAGAGGAGCGCAGACGGGACAAGATAGCAGGGGATGAAAAGCTGCTGTTATTGCTTGATTTTATGGAGAATTGGGGCTATCAGCAGACCTTTGACAACGGGAAATTTGTGGTGTACCGCAGTCTGGCGGCAGAGTAAAGAGGCGGATGAGGAAGAAAACATTGAAAAATAATCTTGCAAGGGGGCTGGATTGTTACGAAAAATATTCTGATCGTAGAAGATGACATACACATAGGGAACGCCCTGGAAGAAACCCTCACGGGTGAGGGCTACGGGGTCCTGCGCGCCTATTCCGGCACGGAGGCGGTGCTTGTCCTGGCCGGGACAAGCCCGGACCTGGTGCTGCTGGATCTGATGCTGCCTGGCTTAAACGGTCAGGAGGTGCTGTCCCGCATCAGGGAACTCCGGGGCGCCAGGGAGATTCCCATTATTGTCATGAGCGCCAGAGCCGATGTGGACAGCAAGGTGGAACTGCTTCTTGGGGGCGCAGTGGACTATGTGACAAAGCCTTTTCAAATGAAAGAATTGCTGGCGCGCATTTCGGTTCATCTGAGGACTTTTCATGTGGAAAGGGATGCGGAGAGACTTCGTTTCGGGAGCCTTGAGATTTGCACGGATACCCGCAGGGCCACGGCGGGCGGGGCGGACTTAAAGCTTACAAGGACAGAGTATGCAATTTTAAAACTTTTGGTAGAGAACAGTTCCCGCGTGCTGACGAAATCCGTCCTGTTGGACAGTATCAGCCAGGATACGCCGGACTGTTCGGAGAGTTCCCTGAAGATGCATGTCAGTAACCTGCGCAGGAAACTGAAAGAGACAGGCTGCAGGGAGTATATAGAGGCGGTGTGGGGAATCGGCTTCCAGATTAAGGACGGGCAAAACCAATAATCTTTACCATATCTTTACGAATCTTATGACCGGAATCTTTACCTTTTGCTGATAACATATAACATTATAAGCTGTATTGCTGCTTATGAAAGACGGTTGTCCCTACAGCCAGACTTCCGCCGGGAGCGTGCGGCAGGATCAGCACATCTGCCAGCAGCGGGACGGTGTTGATACCTGCTGTCAGCGGCGGGACTGTTGGATTCCCGCGGAGAATGTGTCTGCGGCAGGGCTGCTGGCTTCAGGAGAGGAATCGGGAAAGGAAGGCAAAGAGCAAAAATGGAATATGTTCTCCAAACGCACAATTTGAAAAAGAGATATGGAAATTACCGGGCCCTGGACGGGCTGGACATGAATGTTCCCAGAGGATCGATTTATGGGCTGATAGGCAAGAACGGCGCCGGCAAGACCACGCTGATCCGCCTGATCTGCGGGCTGCAGAGCCCCACGGAGGGAGATTACGAGCTTTACGGCATAAACAGCCGGGATAAGGGGATCGTGAGAGCCCGCCGCAGGATGGGGGCGGTGGTGGAGGTGCCGTCCATCTATCAGGACATGACCGCGACGGAGAATCTGGAGGAACAGTACCGCATATTGGGCATGCCAGATTTTGAGGGGATACCGGAGCTTTTGAAGCTTGTGGGGCTGGAAGGCACGGGAAAAAAGAAGGCTGGAAACTTCTCACTGGGCATGCGCCAGAGGCTGGGGATTGCAGTTGCGCTTTCCGGGAGTCCTGATTTCCTGGTGCTTGACGAGCCCATTAACGGGATGGATCCCCAGGGCATCGTGGAGATCAGGGAGCTGATCCTGAAGCTCAATAGGGAGCAGGGGATCACACTGCTGATATCCAGCCACATCCTTGACGAGCTGGCCCGTATTGCCACCTATTTCGGCTTTGTGGACAAGGGACAGATGGTAAAGGAGATCAGTGCGGCTCAGTTGGAGGCGGCCTGCCGCAAATGCATCCATTTGAAAGTATCTGACACCGGGATTTTGGGCAGGGTGTTGGATGAAATGGGACTGGAGTATGCCATATTGTCCGAGAAAGAGGGGGAAATCTATGGGAAGATCGGGGTGACGGAGCTTACCCTGAAGCTTTCAGCCCAGGGCTGTGAGGTGGAATCCATGCAGGAGCGTGACGAGAGCCTGGAGAACTATTATATCAATCTGGTGGGAGGTGGAAGCCATGAATAAAAATTCCTACGCGTCCATAAACAATCTTTTTTCCGCACACCTGGCCAGACTGAAAAAGAGCAGGATGTTCTGGGGGCTTGCGCTGCTCATGGCGGGCTTTGGAGTGGCCGCGCCCCTGATCGCGCATTTTGAGATGCAGAAATATGGGGTATCCTACAGCAGTGAAAGCCGTCTTGCATGGCATGCGCTGCTCACCGGGTATTTCACGGCGGCTTTCACCGCATGGTTTTTGGGAACGGAGTATTCTGACGGCGCCATCCGCAACAAGCTGATTGCAGGGCATACCAGAAGAAACATTTATCTTTCCTCCCTGGGAATCTGCGTGCTTGCCCATACCGCCCTTCTGCTTCTGCATATGGTCATCATCAGTGTGATGGGGCAGTGGCTGATTGCTCCTTTTGAGCTGAAAGCGGGGGGCATTGCGCTGTTTTATCTGCTCAGCCTTTTGGTAGGGCTTAATTTTACAGCCATCTACACCATGATTGTCATGCTGAACCAGAATAAGTCTGCATCCGTAACAATCTGTATGCTGGTCTGCTTTGGTCTGTTTGTGGCGGCTTTCTATATATACGCAATGCTGGCAGTGCCGGAGATGATTCCCTCCGGAGATAATATTGTGTATGTAGACGGTGAAGCGCTCAGTCAAGAACTGGAACTTAACCCCAGGTATGTGGGGGGTGTCAGGCGGATCGTGTACAAATGGCTTTTGGATATCATTCCCTTTGGTCAGTCCATCAAGCTTGCGGAGATGAAGCTGGAAGACAGTCTGCGGATGATAATCTGCAGTCTGTGCCTGACGGCAGGCGCCACCCTTGCGGGACTGTGCTGCTTTCAGAGGAAAGACTTGAAGTAAAGCCTTTGGAGCAAGGGTGGAATGAGTAAGCCTGAAACAGGGAAAGTAAGACCCATGGAGCAAGGGCGGAATGGGTAAGCCTGAAACAGAAAAAGTAAACCATAAAAAGGGGGAGGGAGCAGAATGCTCATACTGGCGGCGGCCGCCTTGTTGATAATAAATATCATATTGCTTGCCAAGATTGCCCTGATGCGGAGGGCGGCGCGGGAGATCGCGGAGGAGTTTTCCGATAAGCTGGCGGGAGATACCAATACCCTGATCGTCATTTCCAGCCGTGACCGGGCGATGCGCCGTCTGGCAGGCGAGATCAACAGACACCTGAGGGAACTGCGCAGGCAGCGACGCCGCTTTGTCCAGGGGGACAGGGAGTTAAAGAATGCCGTGGCAAATATCTCTCACGACCTGCGGACGCCCCTTACCGCTATCAGCAGCTACCTGCATTTATTAGAAAAAACCGAGAAGAGCGAAGCTGCGGAGCGTTATCTGGAGATCATACAAGCCCGCACGGAATGTCTGAAACAGCTCATGGAGGAATTCTTTCAATATTCTTTCATAACCTCCCCGGACGTGGATACCGCCACAGAACCTGTGGCGGTAAACGCCGTCCTGGAGGAGAGCATCTTAAGCTTCCAGGCCGCTCTGGAGGAGAACAAAATAACACCTGATATACAAATAACGGAAAAAAAGATTATAAGAAATCTTAACCGCGCGGCGCTTTCACGGATTTTTTCCAATCTCCTGAGCAACGCCGTCAAGTACAGCGACGGCGACCTGTGTATCGGGCTGGAGGAATCGGGAGAGATCACCTTTTCCAACAGCGCCCCGGATTTGAGCGAGGTGCAGGTGGAGCGGCTCTTTGACCGCTTCTACACCGTGGAGAACGCCCGGAAATCCACGGGCCTGGGACTGTCCATCGCCCGGATCCTGGTGGAGCAGATGGGCGGGAGCATCCGCGCGGAGTATACGGGAGGCAGGCTGAGCATCCGGGTGCGGTTCCCCCTTCCGCTCTCATAATACTGCGCCTGCGGGCCGAAGTCTGTTCCCGCATAAGGTTATCCGCCCTGTCTTTTCCAGCCTGTCCAAGGACGGGAACGGCAGAATGCCGGATTCCTGTAAGCAATCCCATAAAGAAAAATCTGTCGCGGCCTCTCCAAGTGTTCAGAGGGCTTTTTGGACTATCAAGAAATCATATGAAATATCCGATACATAATATGTAGGAATATACCATGCAAACGGAATTGCATTAGGAATTCAATGGAATGGAGGAAAATGGTATGCAGATCAGATCGATCACAGTAAACGCCGCGGGTCTGGCAGCGGGGACGGACATGCAGGGGAACAGCCCTGTGGTAAAACAAGCCTCTCCGGGGAAAACGGTTTCTGCCGGTACAGGTCAGACACAGGCAGGGGGCAGGAATACGTTTGGTGCCGAGTGTAAGGTGACAATCTCGCAGAAGGGGAAGGAACTGGGCAGCCTGCAGCAGGCGGCCCGGACAGAAAAGAGCCAACAGAGCGTGAAAGCGGAGAGAATGATACGCCGCAGTCTGGAGGAAGCTGAGAGCGATAAGAGTACGAAGGAAGGGTATCGCGATAAGCTGGATGAGATCGACAAGAAGATCAGCGCCTTGAACAGCTCCTATAGCAAGAAAAAGGACAGGGACGAGACTATAGGGAAACAGCAGGAAGTGCTCAGAGCCATGAGGAATCTGAAGGAATTTCAGGCTGAGCAGAGCCAGCGTCTGGAGAAAGAAGCAAGGCAGGCGGCTATGCAGTCTGCGGGATATCAGGATGAGATAGATGAAAACAACAGGGAACTGCTGACTCTGCTCAAGACCATGGAAGAAGCGGAAAAAGCGGAGGAAGAACGTGAAAACGGCGGGGAGGCAGAAAGCGGCAATGACGGCGGTACGTCTGCGCCCGGCACGGCAAATTCCGTGAGTGATGTGATCAAAAATTCGGCGGCTCATTATATGATATCTTCGGCAGGACGGGAATGGGGCATACAGGAAGCGATTGCAGGTCTGGGTGACGAGGGTCGCCAGCGTCTGAAACTGGCGGATACGATCACCCGGGACATTCTGGATGCAACAAGGAATATCAGGACTGCCATGGACGACAAGCTTTACACGGATGAGAAGATAGCGGAGATGATGAAGCTTCTTGAGGATGGCACAACAAAGCCGGGGTTTGCCGAAGAATACCGTAAGCGCGGCTGGAAGACGGGGATGCAGCTGAATTATGATGACGTGGAATACGCCAGAGGCTGGGGACTGCAGAATCTGCAGGATGCACAGGAAGTTAAGATACTGCATTTTGGGGAAAGCACCGGGAGAAATGCGCAGGAAGTCCAAAAGAGCCTGATGCTTTCGGCGGTTGACGCTGCCCTTGGGGAGGCGAGACAGAGCGGCATTGACAAAGCGTCTCAGGAGCTTGAGGAAGAAGTGGAGAAGCTGCTGGAGGAGCGCAGCGATGCGGACAGGATCCGGCAGGACAAAGAGCTGGACGAAGAAGAACAGGAGAAGAAAACGGAGGAAAAAGAAGAACAGACCGAGATGGAGGAGAAGCTGTCACAGACAGGGAGATAACCGCATTCTGCCGGGCTTTTGCCCGGCAGTCTTTTATTTCTCATAATACTGTGCCTGTGCGTTCCACAGCTCCCGGTACAGCCCCTCCTGCTGTTCCAGTTCTTCGTGGCTGCCACGCTGGATCACCTGCCCCTTGTCAAAGACCAGGATATCCTGGCAGAAACGGCAGGAAGCCAGACGGTGAGAGATATAGATGGCGGTCTTGCTGCCCACCATCCGGTCGAAGCCCGCGTAGACCTCGCATTCCGATTCCGGATCCAGAGCCGCCGTGGGTTCGTCCATGATGATGAAGGGGGCATTCTTGTAGATTGCCCGGGCGATGGCCATCTTCTGTTTCTCGCCGCCGGAGAAGTTCACTCCGGAGGGGTCGAAGTCCGTTCCCACATAAGTGTTCAGTTCATCCGGAAGCTTCCGCATGTGCTCTCCCAGACCAGCCCTGTCCAGGGCGTCCAGAGCCTTCCCGGGATCCACATCCACGGATGCTGCCACATTTTCTCCCACGGAGATGGCAAACATGCGGAAATCCTGGAACACCACGGAGAACAGCCTGCAGTATTCCTGATAATCATACTTGCGGATATCCACGTCATTTACCTTGATGCAGCCCTCTGTTACGTCGTAGAGGCGGCAGAGCAGTTTGATGAAGGTGGTCTTGCCGGAGCCGTTCCGGCCTACGATTGCCATCCGCTCCCCGATGATAAATTCCAGGTTGAGATCTTTGATGATGTCGGTATCGGTGCCGGGATATCGGAAGGACACATGCTCGAACTGTACCTTGAACTTATTGTCGCGGCGTTTTTCCACAGGGATTGTCCCCTCATATTTCCGCTTTTCCAGATTCATGAACTCCGTCTGGTCGGCGCACAGGCGATAACATCTCTCCCAGGAGCCGAGATATGAGGCAAGGAGGGCTACCTGTGAGGAAAGGCGTATGATGCTGGAAGCGTAGGTCACTACCTGTCCTATGGTGATCAGTCCCATAAAGGCCTGTATGCTGGTAAAGAGATAGACGATCAGCGTGGACAGATCCGACAGGGTCGTCTCCATAAGCGATTTCCTGGCAAGGATACGCCCGTAGGTCCAGCCCAGCTCCTTATATTTGTCCAGCAGCCGCCCAAGATCCCGCAGGATCGTTTCCTGCTGCCCGAATATCCTCAGATCCTTCTGGCTTTCCGCCGCTGACAGGATATCGTGATAATACTTTTCCTTATTTCCCATCTCCCCCATATGGTTGTAGATATCCTGGACTGCTTTTGTGTACTTGACTCCTTTGGCATAGCCGAATAAGGTCATACCGGCGATCACCAGGAGCATCAGGGCCGTGGCGAGGCCAGGGAGGGCAGAACCGTTCCAGCCGAAGATCAGGGGCAGCAGGATCACAATTGCCGCAATGATGCCGATGACAGCGGTAAGGATCATTTCAGATTCATATAAGACAAAGGAACAGACACCCTGCCAGGTCCTTTCTCCTCTGGAGCGCAGTTCCTGCACATGCACATCCTCCAGATATTCATAATCCATGGAGAATGCCTTGCGGTTGAGCCAGCCGTTCTCAATCTCATTCATGTACTCCGCTTTCTGGTTAAAATACTGTCTGGCGGCATCGTGGGTCCACTGCATGAAAACCTGCAGCCCCAATGCGATCAGGACATATCTTGCCGCGAGGGAGAAAGCTGCGCCTTCCCTCAGGGCATCCAGCACACGTCCCATCAGCACTACCTGTACGTAGGGAGTGACAGCCCGCATGAACACGGAATAGATCAGACAGGCAAAGGCGGGTTTGTTTTCCCGGAGGAAGTATCCGGCCACCAGCATGGCGGGTTCCAGTTTCTGTTTCAGTTTCTTTATTTGCTTCTTGTCACGGTTGTCAGTTTTCATCGAATGCCAGCCTCCTTTGCTCCTCCGATTCATTATGGGTATCGCCCATCTTCATCGCCCGCTCCCTGCGCTCCTTATCCTCCCTGTAATAACGGCTTTGGATCTCATAGAGCGCGGCATATCGGGTATCCCCGGCAATCAGCTCCTCATGGGTGCCTTCTTCAATGATCCTGCCGTGCTCCAGCAGGACGATGCGGTCGCAGAAGCGTGTGCTGGACAGGCGGTGGGAGATATAGATGGATGTCCTGTCCTTTACCGCGGCGTTGAAATTCTGGTACAGCTCGCTTTCCGCGATAGGATCCAGGGCCGCCGTGGGCTCGTCCAGTATGAGAAAAGGAGCTTCTTTATAAAGAGCCCGGGAGAAAGTGAGCTTCTGCTTCTCGCCTCCGGAGAAATCCACCGCCTGGCCGTTTACCTCTTTGACCAGCAGGGAATCGCCCTGCTCTTTCAGGGAGCGGTATTTTTTCGCAAAGCCGGATAATTCCAGGGCTCTGTCCAGCCGTTCTCTCTCCACAGCCCCGCCCTGCTGCCCGGTAAGGTTCTCGTCCAGGGTAAAAGGGAGCAGGGTGGAATCCTGGAAAAGCACGGAGATCAGGCTGTAATAATCCTCTCTGTCATAATCGCCCACAGGGATTCCGTTTAACAGGATTTCACCCTCGTCAGGCACATAGAATCCGCAGATCAGCTTGACCAGGGTAGTCTTGCCGGCGCCGTTTAAGCCCAGCAGGGCGAGCTTTTCCCCGGGGCGGAGGGTCAGGCTGATGTGGGAGAGGGCAGGTTCTTTCCTGCCTGCATAAGTATAGGACACGTCCTTAAGCTCCAGTTTTACCCCGTCCTTCTTAAGCTGTGCCATTTCCTGTTCCCCCAGCCTGTCACGTTTCTGCCATCTGGCGGGAAGCTCCAGAAATTCGCGGATAGTGTTGACAGAGGCAAAGAAGGGGTTCAGCGTCATCAGAGAACCGTTCAGAGTGTTGAAGTAGGAGGAAAAATCACGTACCAGCCCCACATATAGCACAAAGGATGAAATGCTTAAATCCCCGTTTATCACCATATAGACAGGATATAGATAGAGAAAAATGTCCACTGCGCAGGATATCAATATACCTGTGACGCCGGTGAGATGGTACCACCTGTGGATGTTATGGAAGATACGGTCCATCTCCTTTAACGCTTCCCTGTATTTGGTCAGGAACAGGTCTGCCATCCCATAAATGCGGATATCCTTGCCTGCGCTGCTTTCCTTGGACTGTCTTGTGATGTAGGCTGTCTCTTTCGCATATCGGCTCAAATGGGCGTGCTGCTTTCTGTGCCTGCGCCGTACCATGGCGGTAAGCCTGCCTCTGACGATCACAGCGGCCAGCGGGGGGATCAGGAGCAGGGCATTTTTCTGTATGACCAGGATGCCGCAGAATATCATACCCAGGAAGCTTAAGAGGATCTGGGGCAGCAGCGTGGAGCTGTTCTCAAAGTCGTTTCCGTTCCGGACTGCCTTCCACATATTCCCTCCCAGGACCTGTTCCCGTTCCATTACATCATAATCAAGGTACATCATCTTGTGTACCACCTTTTTTTCGTAATGCAGTCTGACGAAATCCCCCATCATTACCATGAACTGGGTTAATCCTGTTATGGCTGTGTTGCATATCCACAACAGCGCTGCCAGCAGGATGATCCACAGTACCAGTTTCTCCAGGGGCCATGCGTTCTCCAGTCCTCTCACCGCCTCGGAGGGCAGGAGAGTGCGCAGGAAGCCCTGCAGTATGGTGGGTAGGATCAGGGAAAACTGCAGGATCGGAAGTCTCTTGTCCGTCTCCCACTCCGTCCGCAGATGATAGCGGAAGGTATTAAGTATCCCATGTTTCTGATTTTTCTGTGCTCCAAAAACCTTGCTTTCTTCAATCAAAATTACCTCCTTTCTGCCGGGAATCCTGTCCGGCAACTTAATCCTGTGCTCATGCCGCCGCCGGCGGAGGCGGCTGATGGGCCGGTGTCTGGAACCATAACACCGGGGTGATCATAACACAGTCTGCCCCGAAAAAGAAAAAACGTGCACGAACGGTATGCCCTCGCGCACGAATTGCGGTTTTAATATATTTTTATGGATTAATCAGCGGCAGCATTACCTCCGTGGCAAATATGCCGTTTTCTGTCTGGCGGTTCAGATATCCCCGGTGTTTTGCTACGATATCGTCAATGCGCAGCAGCCCGAAGCCGTGATGTCCCTGCTTGTCCGAAAGGAAGCGCCCGCCTCTTTTTCTCGCGCGGCCTGACATGGAATTGGTCACGGAGATATAGAGCTGTTGCTTGATCACGTCTATATATATGCGGATAAACCGCTCGTTCTCCGGAAGCGCTGTACAGGACTCCATGGCATTGTCCATAAGATTGCCGATCAGAACCGACAGGTCGATGTCTGGCAGGGCAATATCTTCCGGTACAATGGCGGTGGCATCTACCCGGATGTTCCGTTCCTGTATCAGTGAGAGCTTGCTGTTTAAGATGGCGTCTACCATCACATTCCCTGTCTTCAGCACGGTATCCACGCTGACCAGGTCATCCTCCAGGCGGTCCAGATAGGCATCTGCCTCCTCATACTGCCCCATGCTCATATGTGCTTTCAGAGTCTGGATATGGTTGTGGTAATCGTGCCGCCAGCCCCGCATCTTGCGGTACATGGTTTCCACCTCATCATAATGCCTGTTCACCAGATCGTCCTGAAAACGCGTGATCCTGCGGCTCACGTACCTGGGCATGGCAAAAAGCCACAGCAGAAGGTTTGCCAGCAGCATGAGCAGGAAAAAAAGTGTATTTAAGATCAGTGCATTCGATAACATAGGTGTCAATCCTTTATATAGGTGTCTGTCTTTTGCATAGGTGTCAATTTTTCACATAAATGCCTATCCTTTATACAGTTTCAGAAAAGCCTCATTGACTTTTTTCACGGCAGTCCGGCTAAGCGGCAGCCTGCGCCTGTCATCCAGGAACAGTTCAGCCTGCGCGATGGCGCCGATATGCCGCATGTTCACCAGATAGGAGCGGTGACAGCGGATGAATTCCCTGTAATTGCGCAGATATGCCTCTATTTCGCCAATGGAGGAGGACAGGAGATATTCCTCGGCTTCGGTGTACAGGACACAGCGGTGGGCCCTGGCCTCCACATACCAGATCCGGGAGAGCGGCAGGGAGATGCTGCCGTTTTCTGTCTGGAACAACAGTCTGTCCTCCGGCTTTTTTTCTTTCAGCCTGTCCAGGACAGAAAAAAGCTTCTCTTTTTCAAAGGGCTTCAAGAGATAATGCAGAGCCGACACTTCGTATCCAAGCGGCATATATTGCTCATAGCCCGTGATGAAAAGGATGGGAACGGAGTCACCCTGGCTGCGGAGATGGGCGGCAAGCTCCATACCGCTTAAACCGCCCATCTCGATATCCAGGATCAACAGGTCATAATCCCGGTCGTCCTCCCAGGCAAAGAGAAGGCTTTCGCTGTTTGGATAAGCTTTCGCCTCCAACATTATTTTGTTACGCTCTGCCCATTCGACCAGGCAGTTGTTCAGCAGCTTTTGCTGCGCTTCCTCATCCTCGCAGATCGCAATCCGCATTTTGCCTCCCCTCCGGGCATCCGAAACAGCTTCCCTCGGATACGTCAGTCAGCGATGGAGCCACATCGCTTCCTTCCTCCGCCTTGCCCTGACGCGAACATCGAGCACTGATTACTTCAAGGTTAATGCAACGGTGTACTAGATTGCATCATACTACATTTGGCTTTGCGCGTCAAGATAAGCGGGGGGAAGCGGGTTTTGCGGAATCAGTCCATAACGGTGACAGACACGGAACAGCCAGGACGGTTCGGCAGAAAGGGAATTAATGGCATTCTGTTCCTGCGGCATGCTGCGGGGGTATGATAGGTTTTGATTTGCAGCTTTTTGTGGATAATCGCAGTCAACTGTGGTAAAATGTTGGCACGGGAGAGTGATGTGTTACTTTCCGCTTCCATATGTACAGGGGGCATGGCATTTGTGAAAAATCAGAGGCAGCTGGATGCGTTAGATGAAAAATATAAGCTGTCCTGATGCCAACATCCCTGCATTATAAAATTAACTTAGGAGGTAATGAACAAATGTTTACGCAAAACTTACAAAAAGAGTTTTCCAAAGTTCAGCAGGAGTTTCTTGCATGCACGAAAAGCCCTGAACTTCTGCCGGGAGAATTAGAACAGGCAAGCGTATTTTTTCAGTCTCCCGCTGTCAAAAATCTGATCGCGTTCGGCGCGGAACATAATGAATTTCTGGAACAGATTGCAGAGACCTTTTCTTCCATTGGCTCCATGGACATTTATCGTGGATGCCTGACAGGATATCTTATAGGTCTGTACGGCGAAAGCGAGATAACATCTGAGAATGCGGACCGGGCGTTAGGGGCATTTTTTGAGCATGTTCTTGGGCTTTGCGAGCAATACATGGCGCTGGTCTGCCAACGGATAGGTGCTACAGTGGAGCAGCTGGAAGAAGATGATGAACTGGCAGAAGCGTTCTGTCAGTTCTCACCGGATTCTCTATGGGAAGAACAGCCTGTGCTTGTGAAAGCATGGAAGGGTGTCGGTATGCTTTCCCTGGGACTGATGTCGCGTATCTCCAGCAGCCGTCCCCTGCGTGATCTGCTGCGCGGCGCGGACAGGATTGCAGAACGCTGCTTTTATCTGGACGGATATTGTGACACCATTGGATTTGTTCCCGGCATACTGAATATGGTGGAGGAAGAAAACGTTCTTCTGCTCTCGCCGGCTGCCGGTATTGGTGTGGAAGTATCCCTGCGGGAAATTGATTCCAACAATCTCTTTTTCACCCTTTTACAGTTTACCCTGTACCATGAACATCTTCTGGAGCCGTTGGGCGCACAAAGCTTTACCTACCGCGAGATAGTGGAGCGAATTGCCCGTCATGAACCGGTGGAGGAAGAAGAATGGCCGGAACAGCTCTACGAAAGCGGCTGTTTTGGGTATTATACTTATCCGGCCCTGCAGCCGGACGGCAGTTATAATGAAATGGGAGCCGTATGGGGAGAAGGAACCCTATATGAAGTGCCAAAGCTGGATGGACGATATGTCATTCTGTTGACAAAACCAAACATACAGCGGAGCTGGGGAAATGCCTTTATCACATCCACACATTCCCGGCTGCGCCCTGAAGTAAAACTGATACGCAGGCTGTCCGGAGAAGAAACTCAGGAATGGCTGGAGAAAATAGGTCAGGGAAATAGGGCAAAATAAATAAGACATGGTTGCCAAGCCTGCTTTCATATGGTATGATGTAGGACAGGATTTACATTCAGCTGCCAGGGCAGGCAAGGGGGATAGAGAGATGGGATTTTTGGGCGATCTGTTGAAAAGAGAAACCCGCAAAATGGTGTCCACTGTTGTGGACGGCGTAGTAGACAGTGTAATGGACCATGTTAATGGTGCTTTCAAGGGAAATGATTCTTCTGCGCAGGCGCAGGCGGCTCCAAACGTCGCCATGAATGTCGGCGGTAGAGAGGTATCGAAGCGCCGTGAAAATGAGACGGGGGATGACAGGGACTGCCTGGGTGATAGGAATATAGTGCGTCAGCGGATTGAAATGGCTGCCGCCGAAGGCTGGTCCGGCTATGAGCTGCGCCGGGACATTCCCGCTGCGGAAGTCGGCGCCGACCAGCGGGCACACGGCTTTGACTATGGCCTTTATCTGAATGGGCAGCCTAAGGTCATGATCATGCTGCTAGATCACTACCAGTACCGCAACCAATCGGTGCAGCGCGCCCACGCCGCCTGCAAAAGCAGGGGTATCGGTTCTTTCAACCTGCTGATGCACCTGCCGAACCGCAAAACATATATTGCGGAACGAATCAAGGCAGTCATGCCTTCCTGAGATCAGACAATACCATATATTTGATATAATCATAAAAAAGAAAGAGAAATGCAGTCTTTGCTGTACCCGCGAAGGGCCAAGCGCTTCCGTTACCGATGCTTTTGCACCGGCGCTTTACGGGCAGTGGGAAGCCGTTCAGTCCGGTGGAATTCAACACGATTTGATTCCTTCAAATTATTTTCTCTTTCTTTTTTTGTACCTGTTCGGCCATGGGAAGGATCCCAAACATTCTACATGGCGGATATTTGAGGAAATGATATGACCGCTCTGCAAAGCATTCTCTGTGAAGCCGCAAGCCACGAAAGCTGGCAGCGCTTCTACGAATATAAATTATGGAACCGGCACTTAAATGCCGCCGAAGACAAGGCACTCCGTGACTTTATCGACAGGAAAGCTTATCTGCCCCTTTGCGCTCTGTGGGAACAGGGCTGTTTTCCTGCGCATCTTCCTGTAAAACGGACCGTTAATAAAGGAGGAACCGGGAAAAAGCGCATTGTCTATTCCTTTGAGGGAGATGAGGGGCTTTTCCTGAAATACATTGCCTGGCAGCTGTTCCGTTTTGATGATTGGTTCTGTGAGAATTGTTATGCCTTCCGACGCTCCCGCGGAGTGAAGGATGCCATGGGCATGATACGCAGAAGTCCCCGGCTGGGCGGACAATATTGTCTGAAGGTGGATATCAGCAACTATTTCAACTCCATTGATGTGGAAAAGCTTCTGGCGAAGCTTTCCTTTGTCCGGGAGAGGGATCCGGCGCTGTATGAGCTGTTTGCGCGCATTCTGAGGGAGGACAGGGTGCTGGAAAACGGTCATATTGTCAGTGAGCGGCACGGAGCCATGGCAGGTACGCCCATCTCGCCTTTTTTTGCAAATGTATACCTGCGGGAAACAGACCGTTATTTTTACAATCATAATGTAACATATTTCCGCTATTCCGACGACATCCTCCTGTTTGCGGACAGCGAAGAAAAGCTGGCGGAATACAAAGCCAGGCTGTGCTTGCAGATACAGGAACTGGGGCTTCGGTTAAACACCGACAAAGTATATACCGCCGCCCCCGGCGAAACCTGGGAGTTTCTGGGCTTCTGTTATCGGAAGGGTGAGATTGATCTGTCTGACAATACCCTGCGCAAGATGAAAGCAAAAATAAAGCGCAAGGCGGAAGCCCTGCGCCGTTGGCAGCGAAAGAAAGGGCTGGAACCCGAAAAGGCTGCAATCGGCCTGATCCATGCTATGAACCGCAAATTTTACGGACATTCCGGTACAGACGACGACTTCAACTGGAGCCGCTGGTTTTTTCCCTGTCTCACGGTAGATACCGGGCTTCGGGAGCTGGATGCCTATTTCCTGCAATACATCCGTTATGCTGTCACAGGCAGGCATTACAAAGGGAACTTCCGCATACGCTACCAGACCGTGAAAAAATGGGGCTACCAAAGCCTGGTTCATGCCTATTATGAGAGCCGCTCAGGTATGCCTGTCAGCAAACAGGCTCCGGCACTGACTTCCAAAAACGACGAAGTTTAGTCTCTGTATCCGGGATATTCTCCCGCTTCCCCGAACTTTCCGTAATTTTTTCTTTCCAGACGGTTTGCGCCATTTGCCTGTAAGGAGAACACGCCCAGCCGTCTGCTGCGGATAAAAAATTTCCACCTGTGCGGTTGGACGTTCCAAGGAACATCCAACCTGACTCCCACATTCACAAAACTCGCACTTACGCGCTCTTGCGTCTGCTTTCGCAACCGCAAAGGTGGAAAAATTTACACCTGTGCGGTTGGACGCTCCAAGGAGCATCCAACCTGATTCCCGCATTCACAAAATCCGCGCTTCCGCGCTTTTGCGTCTGCTTATGCAGCCGCATTTTGTTCATTTGGGAATGGGTTGCTAATCCGCCATCGCATTTGCATTGCCATAAATGGCATGCAAATGTGTTGCCGAATTGCAACCGCACAGGTGGAAAAATTTCAAAAAAGTGTGACGCGAAGAAAGGACTTGCTGTGTATTAGAGTGAAGGCACTTAGTTCGTTTGGAAAGGAGATGGGATTTTGGAAGACGAACAAATTGTAGACTTATATTGGGAGCGTTCCGAAGCTGCATTATCTGAAACGGCAAAAAAGTATGGAAGGTATTGCCGCTGTATTGCGTTTCATATTCTGCATAACAGCGAGGACAGTGATGAATGTGTCAATGATACATACCTGAATGCATGGAACAGTATGCCGCCTCACAGACCTGCTGTCCTGAAGGCGTTTCTTGGAAAGATTACGCGTAATCTCTCGCTGAACAGGTATAGAAAATTGACTGCAGAAAAGCGTGGGAGAGGACAGATGCCATTGGTGATGGAGGAGCTGCACGACTGTCTGCCCACAGCGGATCATATGGAAAATGTTGTTGACGATATGGCTTTGGTTGAGGCGCTGAACAGCTTCCTGGGATCACTTCCGATGGAAAAAAGAAAGATTTTCATGCGGAGATATTGGTATATGAGTTCCATAAAGGAAATCGCCGGGGATTACAGATTGAGCGAAAGCAAGGTAAAAATGATATTGCTGCGTGTGCGGAAGGATTTGAAACAACGATTGCAGAAAGAGGGTATCAATATATGAAAGAAGACAGGATTCTGGACCTGCTGGGTGAGGTGGATGAGAAGTATATCAGGGAGGCTGACCCTGAGGGGCAGGGGATGTCAAAGTTTTTTGACTGGAGAAAGCTGGCTGCCATAGCGGTGTGCCTGTTCCTGGTTCTGGCTGTTGGGAGAATAGCAGCCAATTTAAATCTTACAGGTCATTCATCCAACAGCATTTTACATCTATCGGTTGCAGCCGCAGAGCTGGGAATGGAGGAATATATGACAGGCGTCTCTTTGCCTGATATTGTTTATGCGGATGCCGGGAAAGTTATCATGTATGATTTCAGGGGAATTTATGTGTACAACATTGTAAAGGAAGAATTGACAGGCTTTTCGGATTTCCGTCCAATAGACATGACCCTGATCCAGGGCAGTGATCCCACACAGGTTCTGGCTGACAAAGACGGTAAGACAGTCAGGTTTTTTAACAGTGAAAAAAAGTTTGTATATGATACGGAAAAAAACGAAACGCTTAAAGTCGATGAATATGAGGGGCAGTTTGATGAATGTAATATACAACGGCTGCCTTATGGGGACGGGGATTCTATCTCGGATGTGCAGCTCACCTACATTGGGTCAAATGGCAATGCGGTGAGCCTGGATCTCAGATATGACGGGCAGGACGTGGTGCGGTATAAGGATTTGGTATTGCTGATAAAGGATAAAGACAAGATCAGGGAATATGAAATATTCAAATGAAAGATCATAAAAGAAAATAAACCTGGTGAGAAAAGGAGGTAAGCGCAGTATAAATTATTGCCTGTCTGAACGAACTATGACATAATGGTGTCATAGTTCGTTTGCTATACTGGAAGGCGATTGCAAAAGCAAAGTGCAGGGAATATTTAAATGGACGTATTACACAGGAATTTGAAAACGGTGATTTTGAGTTTTGTTTTTCTGTGCCGGAGCATGAGACTTTTTGGTATGGGGTGATTCTTTCTCTCGGAAATAAGGTTAAGATCATGGAACCGCAGGAAATGAAAGAACGTATTATAAAGACCTGTAAAGAGATTCTAATGGAATATGAGGAAGAAGGCGGGCAGTCTTTTGTAACAAAAAATAAAAAATCAGGAGGGCAGCAAAATGGGAGAAATCAAAAGGTATGATGTGAATGAGAAGTGGGCACATGCGGGAATGGTACAGGCAGGAAATTTTTACTTTCTCAATTACTGTGTCCGTAATATAGGCGGTACGGTTGAAGAACAGATTGAGGGTGCTTTTGACGAAATGGAGGAACGGCTGGCATTGGCGGGATTGACTCTTGAAAATGTTGTGCAGATGAATTGCCTGTTTAAGAATATTTGGGACATTCCGGTAATGGAAAAAGTGATCAAGCGGAGGTTTCATGGCAAATATCCCGCACGAAAGTCAATTCAAACTGTGTTTGCAGACTCCGGTAATCTTTGCTTCCAGGCAGATGCTATAGCCTATTCGGCAGAATGATGTAATTTTTATGTCAGGGCGGCTTTGGAGGAATCGTTGTTTTCCCCATTGCCCGCGGGAATAAATTTATATAAAAAGGTATTGACATATGCGTGCATATACTGTATATATACACCAGTTTACAACTTTATAGATGAACGCCTTGCCTCAAACACAGATGTTT
>CAOKQK010000016.1 GCA_948470905.1 uncultured Lachnospiraceae bacterium
TGCGTATGCTGAGAGCCCTGGGAGGGGACACTGATGTGGAAGATACGCCTCAGATTCTGAAAGAGATGTATGTGAAAGAGGAGGATGAAATCAAAGTGTGCGAATTGTTTGAGCAGTATGAAAGGCGAGGCCGTAAAGAAGGCATAAAAACAGGTATCAGCGAGGGGATCCAAAAGGGGCTGCAGGCCCTGATCTCCACCTGCCGGGAGCTAGGGATTTCTTATGATGTGACTGCAGCCAAGGCGAAAGAGAAATTTCTCCTTGGAGAAGATGAAGTCCGGGAAAAAATGCGGCTTTTTTGGTAAGAGCTTTCCTGACCCTGGGGAATGGGGCTGCTGCACCTCACTTCTTTTGAAATGTCAGTGCAACAGCCCCCGCCCCTTATTCATAGATCACTGTCTGCTCCAGGCATTCCGTCTTGATAACGATAAAAGGGTATGAAGGCGTCTTATTATTTTTTTCGGCAGCGTCCGGTCCCAGCAGGCTGGTGCTGACACAGATGTTGGTGTCCGTCAGGTACAGCTCATTTACCGCGATACTGTAGCCGCCTGTCTCCTGCTCGCCATAGCCTATGCATATGTACAGATTCTGCTTATCAGTATAAGTGATCTGAAAGGGAGCCGCTTTCTTTTCTTCAATAATCGTCTTTAATTGTTCCGGTATCTTTTCCTCACCAAGAACAGTGAAATCCAGATCGCGCAGCTTGATCTTTTCCTCACTTAAAAGGGTACAGCCCGACACGGCAAATATGCCGAAGATCAGGACAAAGCATAATAATACCCTCACGAATATCTTATTTTTTCTCACCCCTGAATACCTTAAAACCTTTTTATGTTTTGTTTTATTCTATGTACAGTTCAGCATTTCTATGCTAAAATGGTAATTATTCGGAGTGAGGAGCTGTATATAAACCTTTACAATTGACTTGCCTGAATTCCCAAATGCTGCGTTGGTTTCCGCCCCGCTTCGGTCCGTGCTGGCTGTGCCACTGACACACAGCGCCCTCCGTCGCCGCACCCACGCACCGACTTCTTCCGTCTTGTCTTTGTGGATTCATTCTGCGCCAATTGCAAAGTTATTGATAACTCCTAATGCCTGAAATATTTTGCGACAGGAGATTGAGCTATGATTCGTCTGATCCTTGCAGTTACTTATCTGATCTTATTTCTGGTGCTGGGAATCCCGGCAATGGCTGTGCTCTGGATAATCGGCAGATTCAATCCCGGCACAAGGGACAAAGCTGCCAAGGCGCTTGTGGGCTGGGGCTTTGGCTGCATCCGGGTCCTTGCGGGCACAAAGCTCATTGTAAAGGGCATGGAAAACATCCCCTCAGACAGCGCCGTCCTCTACGTGGGCAACCACCGGAGTTACTTTGACATCGTACTGACCTGCCCCATTTTCCCCGGCCTCACCGGCTATGTTGCAAAGCTCGAAATGAAAAAGTGGCCCCTCCTGAGTACATGGATGAAATATATCCACTGCCTGTTCCTGGACCGAAAAGATATCAAGCAGGGCTTAAAGACCATCCTCCAGGGCGTGGAAGAAGTCAAAAACGGAATCTCCCTGTGCATTTTCCCGGAGGGCACTCGCAATAAGGTAAATGACACCTTCCTCCCCTTTCATGAGGGCAGCTTTAAGATAGCGGAAAAAGGCGGCGTCCCCGTGATCCCCATGGTCATCGTGAACTCCGCCGACGCCTTTGAAGACCATCTCCCCAAGGTGCGCAGGACCACCGTTGTCATCGAATTCCAGCCTCCTGTATATATCGACAGGCTGGACAAAGAAACCCGGAGAAACCTTGGAGGTTATGTCTCAAAGCTTATCTCAGACAGATATTTTGAGTTAAAAAAGGAATATTATTAATTTACTTCTGCAAACGAGGTGATACTATGTTGAAGATAGCTGTTTGTGATGATGATAAAACAGCTGTACAAACCCACAAAAAAATAACAGAAGTTTGTCTAAGGCAATGCGGAAGTGCTGGAAAAATAGAACTATACACTGACAGTGATAATCTGCTTTATGATATTACCAAAGACAGTTTTTTCTTTGACCTGATTTTATTGGATATAGAAATGCCGGGAAATACAGGTATGGAAATTGCAGAAAAAATAAAGCCCTTTCTGCCAAATGTGAAAATAATTTTTATCACATCTCATATTGAATATGCAATAGACGCTTTTGAATTATCCATTTTCCGGTATGTGCCGAAAAACGATATAGATAAACGACTTTCTGCCGCGATACAAGACGCGGTAAAGCTGATTGAATTAGAAGATGGGAAAACATACACAATACAGACAAATAACCGCCTTGAAAAAATCCCCTGCCGGGATATTTACTATATTGAGCGTGAGGGGAAAAACGCTGCCATAACTGCTGTTGGCGGTATATCCAAGGTGCGTAAAAGCCTGCAGCAGGTTTATGAAGAATTGAATGCAGACGAGTTTATTTATATTGACCGGGGCTGTATTGTAAATATGATACATCTTATGCAGATTAAAGACGGAATGGCAATACTGAAAAATGGCAGTCCGCTCCCTATAAGCCGTTCTCATTTACAAGAGGTTAAAATACAGGTCAACAATTATTGGGGGACACATATATAATGGAGCGGCTTATCTTAATCTCAAACATTATCACAGGAAGCATAAGGACCATTATATGTTTGTTCCTTATTTTTCGATTGCTGTCTACGGAAAAGCCTAAGAAAACCAGCATTACAGCTGCATTGTCCGGCATTCTGATTATTTCGATTATATTATCCGCACTGAGTTTATCAGACTTTTACCGTATGATTTTAGAAACGCTCTGGATTGCTGTATGTGCCTGTCGTTTTCAAAGCGCAGATGCAAGAATGAGCCTGTTTATCGGGATATTCTATGAAATTGCAATGTCTTTTTGGCAGTTTCTGCTTGCAGCATGGGTTGGCATATTGTTTCACTCCCCGAATTTTATGAATTTTCATACATGCCGCGGCCAAATTTCCGTGTGGCTGCTTCATGTATCGGTAATTGCTGTTGCATTTTATCTTCATAAACGTCCCAAAATGGAAGGCAAAAAAGCGTTTCGCTTTGCGTCATTAATTGTTGTAATGGGTTTTGTTGCTGTTATTACCTTATCACAGCAGACTATACTTTTAATCCCAGATGATACACTGGATATGTGGACAATTTTAGCAGTTGTTTTGATGATGTCTGTCCTGGTATTTAATATGAACCGGCAATATGAAGTTGAAAAGGAGCTGGCAAGGTTAAAAACAGAACAGGCTGAATTATTAGAACGGGACTATACTACTATCAATCGTGCCTATGAAATTAACGCAAAATTATTCCACGATTTTCATAATCATATTGGAATTCTGCATCAATTTCTTTCTCATGAAAAAACAGAGGAAGCGATGCAGTATTTGGACGAATTACAGTCTCCTGTAAAAGAAATGACCGACACAGTATGGACAGGTGATGAAACGGTCGATTATCTGATTAACAGCAAGGCTGTAAAAGCACAGGCCAGCGACATACAATATCAGATACATGTTGAGTTTCCCCGTCATACAAATTTAAGAAATATAGATTTATGCGCAATATTGGGAAACCTTTTAGATAACGCTTTGGAAGCAGCACAGCAAGTACCGGAGAAAGACCGGCGTTTTGTCCGGCTTACGATCCGCCGCATCAATCAAATGTTAATCATAAAGGTAGAAAATAGTTTTTCAACGCTTCCCCTTCAAGAAAACGGTGCATTAAAAACCTCAAAGGCAGAAAAAGGACTGCATGGCTGGGGCTTAAAAAGTGTCCAGACTGCTGCCGAAAAATATGACGGTATTCTGCAAACTTCTTATGCAGACAATACATTTCGTGCGGTTGCCACTTTGTCTTATCAAGGTGCAGCAACAGTGCAAACTGATCATAAGCTGTAAAGCATGTCAATTGCTTTACAGCTTTTTTCGCGGTCAAAAACCTCCCGATTGCGGACATTTGCGCACCAGCTCTGTTTTTCCGCTATGATATAGACACAACAAAGCAAATATAACTTTTAGGAGGTAACTGATATGCGTCATGTATATGTTCGTGGGATTTTAAGTTTGATTTGGATAGTGGCAGCGGTTGTCAGCGGAATATCCGGCAATTTTGAAATGGCTGCCCTCTATCTTGTTTTAGGCGGCGTATTTTTATATTCTGCTTACGCAACATGGAAAAAAGAAAAAAAGGGGGACAAATAAAATGAAAACCCCTCTCTTGATCATCAAAAATATGAGTGCGTGGTATCAAAAAAACAAAAAGGTACTTTCTGATTTTTCCTTAGAGTTAAGCGAACATGAAGTAGTAGGTTTGATTGGATTGAACGGAGCAGGAAAAACAACATTTTTGAAAACCCTGTCCGGCCTGCTCCCTACATTCTGCTCCGATGGTATCTGGTTTTATGGCCAATCTGTCAGTCCCAGAAAACCAGCTTTCAAAATCTACCGTTATACTGTGTTTGCCGAGGATAATTCTTTTCAATATTTCACATTCAGAGAATACCTGTCTTATGTGTTCTCTGCATATAAAAAGGAATTGCCTGATATTTCGGAATTGGTACACGGCTTCCACTTTAAAGATTATACAGATATTTTGTTAAAGGATTTATCAACCGGCAATAAGAAAAAAGCTTTTTTGATTACAGCCTTTGCGTTAAAGCCAGAACTCCTGCTATTAGATGAACCCGTCAATGGCCTGGATTTTACCAGTACGGAGTTTCTGTATCAAATGATTTCCAGTTATAAGGAGCATGGAACTGTTCTTTTTTCCTCTCATATTTTGGAAAGCATTACTTTGACCTCTGATAAAGTGCTTGTATTAGAGGACGGTAAAATCCGGCAAAGTTTCATGGGTGAAGAAATTGACGCTGCACAAATCCGGGAGGCATTACATGACAAAAAACATTTATAGTGCATTTACGAAAAAGCTGTTCGGTGTGAAATATGAACGTGTCGGACGAACACTTTTAATCTGCCTTACCGTATTTTGGGGGTTGCATATATCTGAACTTCAAATTAAGATTGCTCCGTTTATCCTGTATTTGATGACATCAACCTTTACTGCCAGTGTAATGTGGCAGGCACTTTCTTCCACTGACAATGCCGAGTATCTCAAAAATATGCTCATGCTGCCTTTTGATGGAGCTCAATTTACTTTTGCGTATATAGGCGCTTTAGGGAGCTACACCCTTCTTACCAAGACATCCATGCTTTGGGCTGTGGTATTTGCAGTGTGTTCATGGAATGCAGCACAAATCTGGAGCAGTTTATTGTGTGCAATCAACGCAATCCTGCTTACAAGTATAATCTACTCCATGAAAAAGTATAGGATTGCAGGATTTATTTGGAGCGTTGGAATAGTCACAACCTTTGTTCTATTTCATAATCAGCTGTTAATTTTGAGTTTACTGTTTGCAAATGCTCTTTTTTCAGTAATCTATCTAAACTTTTCTGATGGATATTGCTTTTATAGACAGGCAGTTCCAACAAAACAATTTAGAGGGCACCATCATGCGTCTGTGGGCAGATACTTTTTTCGTTATTTAATGGCACACAAAAATTATCTCATAAACTCTGTAGCCATGTGCTGCGTTGCGTGTGTACTGCCTTTTATTTTCCAGAAAACAGAAAGCAGTTTTGCCTTGCCGATTGGCTTTGCTGTTCTTTCTTTAAATACGCCTCTTTGCATTTTGATTTCCTGCGACCCGGCATTAGAACAGGCTGTTCGTTTTCTGCCAAAGCAGAAGCAGCATTTTTGCATACCATACTGTATTTTCATTTTCGCATTTAATATCTTCCATGATGCTATCTTTATAAGCAGTTGGCAGATTCAAGCCGGGGGGCTTACACTTGATTCGGTTATAATCGCATTATTCTTTGCATTGCAAAGCGCAATTTGTTCCGTACTTTTAGAATGGTTTCGACCTATCCGAAACTGGAAAATCGAAAGCGACTTATGGCACCATCCCCGTAAATACATTGTACCTGTAACTATGTTGCTGCTTGCGGGGGCAATAGGGATACTACCAGGACTGATCACTGTGTTAGCTATTTTATTGATACTTGAAATAGCAGTGTTAGTAATTTACTGCCGGAGGCATGTGTGAAGATAAAGCCCAATCAATAACAAAACCTTCAGGCTGAGTTATCTTACCTTACATCAGCCTGAAGGTTTATTCGCAAATAGTTCCCAAGTTCCATGACAGCCGCTTAAGCCGCCGTATCTCCAATTCCGTTCCAGCTGGAAGCCGCCGCCTCTCTAATTCCGTTCCAACTGAGAACCGCTGCCTCCTTAATTCCGCTTCAACTGGAAACCGCTGGTCTGGTTCTTCAGAAGGTTGACCTGTTCAAACAGTTCTGTACTTACAGTTGCAAACTCCTCACTGTTGGCAGAATTTGTCTGTACCACGTCCGAAATCTGACCAAGCCCCTCTGCTGCCTGTGAGATAGCAGTAGCTTCCACCTGGACCGCATCTGTAATGTCATCAATTGCCTGGTTGGAGCGTGTAACCAGGTTGAGGGTTTTCTCTAACGATTCTGAAACCTCTTTTACAATCTTGTTCCCACGTTCCGCCGCCTGTACAGAATTTTCAATCAGCTCCTTGGTAGCCTTTGCCGCCTGGTCAGACTTGGACGCGAGACTGCGGACCTCCTCAGCCACCACCGCAAAGCCCTTTCCGGCTTCCCCGGCGCGGCTGGCCTCCACAGCGGCATTCAGTGCAAGGATATTGGTCTGGAATGAAATATTCTCAATGGTGGAAATAATCTTCTCTATCTGCTGGGAGGTCGCGCTGATATCCAACATGGCATTGACAAGGTGTTCCATCTGCTGGCTGCTCACGCTCACCTGATTTCCAGTGAGATGGGCATTATTACGCATCTCAGACGCCATCTGAATATTCTGCTTTGCGCTCTTGGAGAGATCCTCCAAAGTAGCGGAAATCTCCTCCACCGCGCTTGCCTGTTCGGTCGCACCCATCGCCAGCGTCTGAGAACCGTCAGAAAGCGTCTTGGCATACTCAAATGCCTTACTTTCTACCTGATGGATATTGCCCATCACGGAAGAAAGTGAACTGGTAAAGCTGTCAATGGATTCCGAAATAGAGCTGAAATCCCCAATGAAAGGCACTGACGCGGCCACATCGAAATTGCCCTGGGAAAGCTGCGCCATAATGCGGTTGATATCCTCTATGTACCGGCAGATCATGTCGATGGAGCCTTTCAGATTTTTGGACAGATCCCCCACCTCGTCGTTGGCGCTGTAGTTTAACTCCAGCTTCATGTGCCCTTCCTGTAAAGGCTTGGTATTTTCAGTAATGATAAGGATCGGCTTTACCACACGTCCCATGATATAAACTACCAGACCCACAAGGCACACCAGAACCAGTGCCAATCCTCCAGCCGTGACCCTGTGCATGATCATTACTGTCCTCTGCATCTCTTTCTGACCGGCTTCGTTGAGCACCGTGCTGCGTTCCACCACCTGGTCCAAAAGCCCTACCAGGCCACTCAGATTATTCTGAATCGTCCCCTGATAATATTCCTGCGCCTGCCTCTGGTTTGTCTTCATCAGATCCAGCACATAGGTTGCCGACTGGTGGAGTTCCTTATGCATCGGCTCCATCTGGCTGCGCAGATTCAGTATCGTCTGATCATCCGTGCCCGCCTCGCCGTAAAGCCACTGGCCCAGGACACAGCTTGTATGGTCCGTACTGCCCGTAAATGTCGTGCCGCTATACAACGCGCTGCTGAGATTGCTTGCCCATTTGTAATGAGCCGCCTCCGCTTTCTGCGCCCTCTGCAAAACAGCGTTCACCTCCACATTATACTGTTGGGAATCATCAATGTTCAAGATATTTATCGTCGTCGAAACGCTAAACATCAACACTGATAAAAAAGTCGCCACCACCAGAATCCCAACTATCACCTTAACACTTTTCCTCATCCCTTTTCTCCTTTCTTGAATTGCTGCTGACTGCATTTAATTTTGTTGCCTGCAGCATAGCTACTGATTGTAAACAACAATTATACTATTCGCGGCAATTCTTTCCGTCCCTACGCTGCAGATATCCCCGGCAATGCGTCTGAAAGTACTCAAAAATACGGCACTTTGTCCTGAGTTTAAAAAATTCCAGTCACTTTCCATGGTGAACCAGACCATAATCCCGGCTGAAAACGGCCGAATGACCATCCTTGCTATGAAAGCGCTCACTTTCATAGCAACATAGCCGTATAGGGTTATCCTGCCATAAAATAAAGCTGAAATAGTTTATTTCGGAAAATCTCTGTTTATGCACCTTTGCAAAACGATAATCAACCCCCCCAGCAAGCTGACGGAGTTTTTAACCCTCGCGGCATTCGTCAAGGTCCCAAAGAAATAAACCTCTCGGACTATGATTCATTGCCCGCAGGAATAAAGACAGCAGCTTTAGGTTCAGTTTAGCATAATTGCCGCTTTATTGCAACAATATTCTGCGTTTATGAAATGCCAAAACTTCCCGATCATTACTGTTCAGACAGACCGCTAACCGTTGTTCCCGAACGATATGGTTCGCTCATTCTATACTTTCATCAAAACCACTGTATCCATGCAATGCAATCGTCGCCTGCTTTGCTTCCGCAGAAAAGACAACCCGGTCCCAATAATCTTTTACCTTAATCTCAATAACCTCCTCCGGCACGTTTTCCTGAAATGACACATACTGCCAGCCGTCTATTTTCTTAAACCCATCTGCCTTGACCTTATATACATATCCCCTGCCGTTGAAATCTAAAGTACCCTGAAGAATTTTTACCATTCACTATATCTATATCACTCCACAGCCTTTAAATATTGTTCTGTGAATATTATCCTTTGAGTCGGCTTTGCCAAGACCTCAGAGAAGTAAAATTCTCAGAAAAGTGAACTTCTTAAAGAAATAAATCTCTTAGAAAAATAAACTTTTTAGAGAAGTAAACTTCTTAGAGAAATAAATTTATCTGGAAATTTACTCCCATGGGCCTTGGCTCATTATCCGCAGGGATTAAAGTGCCATTGTCCAGTGAAGCTTTTCACTTGATTATCTGGCTCATTGCCCTTGGAAGTCAAAGACCAGACAGCGTAGGGACTCCCTCCCTATATACCCTGGGCAGGCAGCTCCACAGTAAACACTGTCACCTCGTTTTCACTTTCAGCAAAAATAGCGCCCCCATGTAGGGTGACAATCTCCCTGGCGATGGCAAGCCCCAGACCCGCGCCTCCGGAATCCGTGGTCCTCGCCTCATCCAGCCGGAAAAATTTCTCAAAAATCGAATCCAGCCGCTGTCTTGGAATAGTCTTACCGTGATCGGAGAATGTCACTGTCACCTTCTCCTGTCCTGTCATAACTCCTGTCTGCTTTTGCACATTCGGGACAATATCCGCTGCTATGACAATCTCTGTGCCCGGATAACTGTAGGCAACCGCGTTTTTCAGGATATTGTTAAAGACCCGCGCCAGCTTCTCCGGATCTGCATAAACCTGTATGCCCTGCCCTACGGCAGCACAGCTCCCTGCACTTCCTTCCCGCTCTACGGCGGCACGGCTCCCCGCACTTCCTTCCCGCCCCACGGCGGCACGGCTCCCCGCACTTCCCTCCTGCTCTGCGGCAGCACGGCTCTCCGTATGAGCCCCCTGTCCGCTGTAATCTCTCCCCGCGAAGCGAAGCCGGACAGTGTTGCCGCGCTCCTGGAGGATCGGATAAAACTCATCCGCCAGCTGTACCAGCATGAATTCCAGATCCACGGTTTCTTTTTCCAGCACGATCTGCTGCAGGTTATACCTTGTGATCTCAAAGAATTCATTGATGAGCTTCTCCAGACGAAACGCCTTGTCAAGGGCGATATGCACATACTTTGCCTTCTGTGCGGGAGGCATGTCCGGCGCCTCCTCCAGAAGGCTCAGATACCCCACAACCGACGTCAGCGGCGTCTTTAAGTCATGGGCAAGATAAGTGATCAGGTCATTTTTCCTGCCCGCCTCCACTTTCAGCATCTGCTCATGTATCTGCATATCGGCTCTGACTTCCGCGAGCTGTACGGAGATTTCCGCATATTCTCCCGGAAAGACCTCTGTCACATTTCTTGTGCCAGACTGCCTGTGGGGCGACATATAAGTTCCGATCATCTGACCGATCCGCCGGACCAGCCTTTTCTCCTGATAGGATGCATGTAATGCAGAAATCAGTCTCACAGATAAGATCCAGACCGTAACCAGGAAGACCAGGCCGACAAACGCAAAGCTTTTCAAATCGCCCCACTGGATCTCCCGATAATAGGTCATCACCCCGCCCGGACCGGTTCTTTCCTGGAAATACATAAAATTCTGCTCAAACCAATCCAGCAGATAACCGTTCAGTACTTCGTCGCAGAAGAACCATATAATGATGCAGAAGGCGCCTCCCACAAGCACCGCTGCCGCCGTAACCAAAAACCACCTGATCAGCTTACCTGCCTTCAATTTTGTATCCACACCCCCAGACTGTCTTAATGTATCTGGGATTTTCAAAGGAATCTCCCAGTTTTTCCCTCAGATGCCGGATATGGACCGTGATCGTATTGTTGTTCTTGGTATAATACTCATCCTCCCATATGAGGTGAAAAAGCTCCTCTGCGCTGACCACCTGCCCCTGTCTCTGACATAATATCTTCAATATGGCGAACTCTGTGGGCGTCAGGTTCAGAGGCTTTTCGTCCAGTGTACACTCGTGAGTGCTGCTGTTCAGCACCAGCCCCAAAACCGTCAGTACCTCCTCATTGGGGGCAGAACCCGTGTTATATCTCTTGTATCTGCGCAGCTGTGCCTTCACTCTTGCCACCAGCTCCAGCGGCAGGAAAGGTTTTGTCATGTAATCGTCCGCCCCCAGGGTCAGCCCCGTGACCTTGTCCAGCTCCTCCCCCTTGGCCGTCAGCATGATCACCGGATAAGTATGGTTCTCCCGGATTTTCCGGCACAGCTCCAGCCCGCTTACCCCCGGCAGCATGATATCCAGGACACACAGATCCAGGTCTCCCTTCCCTTCCATCAGCTCCAGCGCTTCTTTTCCGTCATAGCACACCGCCACCTGAAAGCCCTCGTTCTCAAGATAAAGTTTAACCAAATCCGCAATTTCCTTTTCATCGTCCACGACCAGAATCTTCTCGTTCATCTTTTACATCCCCGCACTCTCAATCATCCTTAAAATCTTACCCTATTTTCTCACAATCCGACAGAGAAAAGATTAAGATTCCATAAATTTTTAAGAGAATCCGGCAACAGCTCACACAGCACTGAACTGTTGCCCTGATGTACGCAAACCGCAGGAAGAATGGGTTTTGGCGCCTGCCCGCATGTGGAATCAACGAACAATATCACATATACGATCCCGCACATAAAAAGCAGGGCATGGCCCACAACTCTGCCGCACCCTGCCCTGCTTTTTTATGTCAATATGGCTCCTTATACCCGCCGAAGCACAAACTTTCCTACGATATCATCCAAAGTAATGGATTGTGCTGCCAGCTCCTGGCTGGTAGCGGACGTCTCCTCTGCAGTGGCAGAATTGTTCTGCACTACCTCTGAGATCCGGATGACTCCCTGATCCGCCTGCTCTACGGATTCGGCCTCATATTTTACCATCTGGCTGATCTCCTTGGAACTGTCGGCAATGGAATGTATCAGCTCTACCACATTCATCAGCGACTCTGATGTTTTTACCGCTACCTGGTTTCCCAAGTCAACCTTGCTCAGGGATTCCTCAATCAGCTTTTTCGTGCTGACTGCTGATTGCGCGCTCTGGTCCGCAAGATTGCGGATCTGATCTGCCACAACCGCAAATCCCTTGCCGGCTTCTCCGGCGCGGGCCGCCTCAATTGCCGCATTTAACGAAAGCAGGTTGGTCTGACTTGCGATATCCTCGATTTCTACGATAATGTTAGCAATGTTCTTTGAGGTCTCGCTGATCTTGTTCATGGCATCCAGCATGGTCCCCATTTCATCACGGCTCTTCTTCATTTCCCCGGCGCAATGCATTGCCTTCTCATAAGCGCTGTCCGCATCACCCGATGTCTTGCCAAGATTTGAGGAGATTTCGGAAACCATAGCCTGCAGTTCCTGGATGGATGCCGCCTGGTCCGTTGCACCCTCCGCCAGAGCCTGGGAAGCTTCCGCAAGGTTTGTGGCACCTGCGGAAACCATATCCGAAGAACTCTTAATATCCTGCAGGGTAGCGCTCATCTGATGGTTCATCTTCCTTATTGCACTCAAAAGACCGTTGAACTCGCCCACATATTCCTCGGAAGAAGATGAGTGAATGTCAAAGTTCCCGCCTGCCATCTCTCCCAGGAGCCCGCCCATATCGTCAACTATCATCCTGATCTTTGCGGTAGTGCTGCTGACTGCATTTGCCATATCGGCTATCTCATCATCATTTCTGTTCTCCGGAAACGGTGACGAGATGTCTCCCTGTGCAAATTCGTTGAGCCTCTTGATAAGCCTGTCCATCGGCTCCGTGATCCCCTTAGCCGTCATGCTGTTCAGCCTGCTGGAGATAACGAAGGCAATCACGATAACTACGACAATCATTCCAATACATATACAGGATAAAACAAGCATCCGGCTCTGTTCCGTATCGCCCTTTTGTACATTGACCTCCATCAATTCAGCAAACGCCTCATCCGCCGCATCATAGAGAGGAGTCAGCTCATTGATCGCCATATGCTGCGCAAGGGCACACTGTGCAGCATCCGTGCTCTTTCCAATCTCGACAATTTCCGCATCCTTTACGATATAGGCATCCAACGCAGCCCTCATCCTGTCAAAGGCTGCCTCCCCCTCCGGCGTGACCAGGGTCCCGCGGATCTTGTCCATATATACTTCCACTTCCCTCAACGCCTCATCATGCTGCTCCAAAACCTTTTTGATATCAGCTTCATCCTCATATCCGATGATTGCCCGTGTAGCACTCCTCACCTCTGCATATTCATTCATTGCCAACGCGATATCCCCCTGTGGAAATGCATAATATGTAAGGGTATAATTGTACCGGACGATCAAAATTCCTATAACAACAAGTGCCAGTACCGTTGTGAGGCTTGCCAGCAGCAACGTGAACATTGAGCTTGCTTTTAATCTCTTCTGAATTCTTAAACTTTGTAATTTTTTAAACATTTTTCCTTCTCCTATTACAGTTCCGTCTCTACACTGCGAGACTAACACATCACCGCTTTGATAAACAAACAACAGGTATCTGTCTGACACAAAATTCAGGCACATACATCCCAGGATCAACGCAGTGCTGTACTAATCAAATCAACTATGGTTTATGGTTCCAAAAATGGATCGGCTTAGAAATCCATTTCCGCTCGCGAAGCCTCAGTCGCGTGGCAGATAAAGAATTAGTCCCCAACTGTATTAGTCCACATTGGTATTTATAGCTGCACTTATATTCAAAAAACCCAACTGTCCTGCAGACCGGCTGCACTGTCAGACATCAGGGATAAGGATCTGTCCATAAACGAACTGTAAAAAAGATTTGTGGAATATGCCGAAATTAAAGCCTGTCCGGCGGAGAAATCTTCGATGCCATGTAGGACCAGGGAATTTTCATCCTGATTTTTTCATCGAAGACTGTGAAAGAAGAAACATTTCCCATTGCTAATATGAGAGACCAGGTATAAAAAATCTATGAAACATGCAGGCAGGAAAGGAAAACCCTCCCACTAAAAATAATTTCTTACAGACTGGCAAAGCGCCATTCATAACAAAACCCATGTAAATGAATTTACATGAACAACATACCGCCGCGTGATAACAGATTCATTACCACAGGGGCTGCACACGATACTGTCAAAGCATACAAATCGCCCAACTCAAACACCCGGCAGTCGTTACTCGAGCTACATAATAATGCAGACATAATTACCATCAAGAACTAAGGATCTGTCGATAAATAATCTTTCAATTTGACTTGTCTAAAGCCACATAAAACTGCGTCGTTATCAGTCAGCGTACCCCAGTACGCCTCCTTCTTCCTCCTTGTCTATGCGGATTTATCCTGCGCCAAATTAAAAGTTATTTCCTGACAGCTCCTAAGGATTATGTCATACGTCAGCAATCACTCCCCTCTCCATCACGGCACGCCTGAAATGGCGTGTACAATTATTAGTCGACATTCTTAATGTCAACATTATTGTAACACAACTTTCTGTAAAAGTCACCCAAAATATTTATAAAATGTATTACGGATATAACCATTCACATATGGTTTGGATAGACATTATGTGACGGCCGCTCATGATGCAGGTATCTAACATGTACGCGGCCAGCGCTCCATGCCCTGTACGGCACCTGCACCAAAAGCGGCCTGAAATCCACTTGTGTTAAATGATCTGTGAACTATGACAACAGGTACAGAAACATATTTTTTCAATAGCTTCCTAACGTTTGACAGGGATTATCGGGGCCTGTGCCTGCTTTGCGCCCCTGCACAGCATTTCCACCACTCCTGCAAACTCCATGGCATGGGATGCTTTCACGAGAATGGTACACCCCCCGGGAAATTCCGCCACCGCCTGCTCCAGGGCCTCCAGCAGCGCATCCCTTGTGGGAAAATAACAGATTTCACCCGCGCTCCCTGCCTTTTCTGCCGCCTCGTACATGTGCCGCGACCGCTCTCCCACACAGAACAGCTTCTGCAGCCCTGCCCGGACGGCATACTCCCCAACCTCCGCATGTAGTCTGTCGGAATTTTCGCCCAGCTCAAACATATCTCCCAGAATCGCTATTTTATCCGTGTCTGCCATGGAGAGTAGGTCAATGGCGGCTTTCATACTGGCGGGATTAGCATTATAGCAGTCGTCGATCAGGGTATACCTGTCGAGACGGATCAGGTGGTTGCGCCCGCTTACAGGGACAATCCCGCCCACCCCGGCGGCAATCTCCTCCGATGTCAGCCCCAGCAGCCGCCCTACACATGCCGCTGCCGCCGCATTGCGCACCATATGTACGCCTGGCAGGGGAACATGTACCCTGACCTGGGCATCTGTGCCGCCCGACACTTCCCCGCACTCCGGAGCCCCAAAAAGGGGCTCTGCACCTCTCCCCGCACTCTCCCTGAACACCAGCACGGCGTCACTTCCCCAGAGCCCTCTGCTCTCAATGCGCAGTGCGCTGACTTCTTCCCTGGGATTCTCTCCCAAGCCAAAAAAATGAGGCTCATGCCCTTTTATTGTAGTCAGCTCAGAGAGCTTGTCATCACCGCCGTTCAGACAGATCTGGCCGTCTTCTGCCATAAAGTCAAAAATTTCTGATTTCGCCCTTAAAATGCCCTCCCTGTCTTTCAAATTTTCCAGGTGGCTCTGGCCAATATTGGTCATGACACATATGTCAGGTCTTGCCATCCTGCTCAGCCGGTGCATTTCACCAAAATTGCTGATGCCCATCTCCACCACAGCAATCTCATGCTCCTTTCGGATACGCAGCAGCGTCAGGGGCACTCCGATCTCGTTGTTAAAATTACCCTCTGTTTTCAGCACCTTATACTTTTGTGCAAGCACTCCTGCGATAAATTCCTTTGTGCTGGTCTTGCCCACACTTCCGGTAATGCCAACCACTTTCACCTGCAGCTTTCTGCGATAGCACTCTGCAATATCCTTCAATGCCTGCAGCGTATCCTCCACCAGAAGATAGCTTCCCCACTCAGACGCCTTGCAGCCATGCTCCGCCTCCACCTGCTCCGGCTTCTTCTGGGTGATCACCAGCGCGGCGCCCTTGGCAAATACTTCTGTGATAAATTTATGTCCATCCACCCGCTCTCCCACGGTGGCAAAGAAAACGCCCCCCGCCTCCACCTTCCTGGAGTCTAATACCGCAGAGGTGACACCTGCGTCGCCATCGGCTCCTCCTCCCAGCACAAGGGTCCCGCCTGCTGCCGCCGCAATTTCCTTTATATTCAGATCCATAATCATCCCATTCTCCATTATTGTGCCGCTCACTCTCTTAACCGTGCCGCTCACTCCCCTTAATCGTGCCGCCGCATGCGCCTACCGCATAGGTTATGATCCGCTCACACAGCTCCGGGAAGTCAATCCCCAGAGCCGCCGCCTCCTGGGGGAGCAGCGACGTGGACGTCATCCCCGGCAGACTGTTTGCTTCCAGACAGAAGATTTCCCCCGCCTCGCTCATCCGGAAGTCCATGCGGGCATAGCTTTGCATCCGCAGCGCCGCGAACACGCGCTCCGCAATATCCTGCAGCTCCCTGGTCTTCTCCGGGGAAATCTCCGCCGGACAGGTTTCCACGGTGCTGCCTGCCTGATATTTATTTTTGTAATCGTAGAAGCCCTGTTTTGGCGCCATTTCAATAACCGGCAGCGCCTTGCCGTCCATGACCCCGACAGAGAATTCCCTGCCCTTTATGTACTGTTCCACAATGACCTCATTGCCGTAGCAAAACGCTTCCTGCTTCGCCCTGGCATATTCGTCCTCGCCGGCTGCTATGCAGACGCCCACGCTGGAACCGCCGCAGCACGCCTTTACCATACAGGGAAAAATTACCTTTTGTGTCTCCTCCTCCCCTGCCTTCAGCCGGAAGCCCGGAGGGGTTGGGATGCCGTATGCCCTGAAAATATCCTTGGTGATCCCTTTGTCCATAGCCATGGCGGAGCTGACAGAATCTGTTCCCGTATAAGGGATTCCCATCAGCTCGAAACATGCCTGGATCTTGCCGTCCTCGCCGTTTGGCCCGTGGAGCGCTATGAACACCACGTCCGCCATACCGCAGACCGCCAGCACATTTGGGCCAAAAAAGCTTTTCCCTCCGTCCTTTCGCAGCGACTTCACCGCCTCCAGGTCAGGAGTCTGCTCGCTGACCGCGCCTATCTGCGCCGCCCAGTCCGTCTCCCGTTCAAAGATATCTTCTATATCCCCTTCATAGCCAAGATACACATCCAGCAGGATTGCCTGATGCCCTTTTTTCTTGAGCGCCCTGTAGATCATGCCGCCGGAACTCAGTGACACGTCCCTCTCCGTACTGATACCCCCTGCCAATACTACTATCTTCAATCTTACACCTCCTAGTACATCGAAAAATAAGTTTCTGGCTATATCGCGCAGAATGATTTTTGCATAGACAAGGCGGAGGAAGGAGGCGATGCGGTGGCATCGTTGACTGACGACAACGAAGTATATGCAAAATCAGGCAAGCGATATGGCTAGTTACTTATTATTCGATGTACTAGTCCAGTTCCGCCCCTTCTCTCCTACGCCCCCACTGGCTGGAAGAAATTTCACACGCTTCCGCGTCTTCATTTCCTTCCGGGGGCGTTTCCGTTTCGCGGCTGTTTTAAGCATCAATCCAAAATTTGGAAGCCTGCCTCCAAATTTACCCTCATGCCGCTCAATCTCCTCATAGGATACATATTCCGCATAAAGCCGGCACATGACAATCCTGAGACACTTTAATCATGAATCTATGGTCCACGACCGCCATTCGCCGCCTGCGGAATGAGCACGCCCATTTTTCTCACCAACGCTCATTATATCATATTTTATCCATATAACAAGTCTTTCTGCCGTCAAAGACAACTTCCCCGCCGATTATGGTGTAAAGCGTTTCAGTGAAAACCTCCATGGGATTTCCGCTGAAAATGGCAATGTCCGCATCCTTGCCCACCTCCAGGCTGCCTACCCTGTCCGCTACCCCGCAGATGATCGCAGGATAAATGGTAATCGCCTTATAGCCCTCCTCCATGGGCAGGCCGGATTTGACTGCCAAGCCGGCGCACAGAGGCAGGGACTGGATCAGAGAGACGGGATGATCCGTGGTGACGGCGGTCATCAATCCTGCGCGGTTCAATACCCCTGCGGTCTTGAATGCCACATTCTGCACCTCTATCTTGCTCCGGCTGGCAAGATCCGGCCCAACAATGGCTGGAAAGCCCTCCCTCGCCAGCTCATCCGCGATAAGATGTCCTTCCGAGCAGTGGTCCAGAGTCATTTTCAGGTTAAATTCCCTGGCGATCCTGATTGCCGTGAAAATGTCGTCCACCCGGTGTACATGCGCCTTTAGGGGGATTTCCCGGCGCAACACAGGCAGCCAGCACTCCAGGCAGAAATCTTCCTCGAAATCCTCGCCGTTATCCTGGGCCTTTTTCTTGTTCCGGGCATATTGCGAAGCCCGTGTCAGTTCCTCCCGGAGCATGCCTGCAATCGCCATTCTCGTGGAAGGGCTTTTCCCCTGGCCGGAGTAATTAACCTTGGGATTTTCCCCGAAGGCGACCTTCATTGCCGCCGGCGCCTTCACTACCAGGTCATCCACCCTGCGCCCCTTTGTCTTGAGGAAGGCAAACTGGCCGCCCACCACATTGGAGCTGCCCGGCCCTATCATTGCCGAGGTGATCCCCGCCCTCACAGCATCGTCAAATGCCGCGTCCATTGTATTGATCGCGTCAATTGCCCTGAGATAGGGCGTCAGAGGTTCGACTGTCTCATTACAGTCATCTCCCTCCATACCTTTCTTTTCCTCCGTGATTCCCATGTGGCAGTGGGCTTCTATCAGCCCCGGCATGACAATGCCATCCGCCGCCTGGATTACCTGCTCATGACCAGCGGGATGAATTTTGATTTCATCCCGCCGCCCTATTTCTGCTATTTTGCCGTTTTCAATATGAATACAGCCGTCCTGGATATCCGGACCCGCCATAGTCTTGATCGTTCCACCCAAAATATACATATGCCTGTCCTTCATACCATTCTACTGAAACAGGGGTTCCGGATCTACCGGTTTCCCGTCCTTTGTCATCTCAAGATACAGATTGCTGCCCTCCACACAGTAATATTTTGTCGGAGCCGCCACGGAAGCTATCATGTCACCCTTGTCCACGTAGCTGTTCAATGTCACATTGATGCCTTCCAGCTGCCCATAGGTGATCTGATATCCATTTCCCAGATCCATGGTGATCGCATGTCCAATCTCCTCGTTGCTGAAAATACTGATCACCTTGCCTGAAGCACATGCCAGGATCCGGCTTCCCGCCTCAGCCTCCAGCACCAGCGCCGGATTGTACCTGTAGTCCCGCATTGTGGAGAAATAGATACTGCGGTCCATGCTGTAAGGCATTAGTATCGCACCGCTCACAGGACGCAGCAGGCCTTCATTCTCTGTGAAATGAAAAGTTTTTGCCACCACGCTTCCCTCTGTGGGCTTCGTCTTCTCCTGCTGGTCATCCTCCTGCCGGGCCTTCTCCTGTTGATCACCCTCCTGCTGGTCATTAACCTGCTGACTATCGTCCTTCTTGTCCGCTGTCTTATCCTGCCCGGGTTCCACAACTGCAGCCGGTTTCTGTGTCGCCGCGGGAGGAGCCGGCGTCTCCTTTGGAAGTATCACTCCCTGAGAGGGCGTTTCCTCCTGAATCACGCTGCCATCAGTGAGTCCCGGGATCTCCACCAGCCCGGAGCCAGCCTCCTCCATGGGCAAATAGTCAAGATCGGAACCGGAGTCCGCTATCGTGTTATACTCATTGGCCTCACCCCCAAAAGAATAGGGGAAGTCAATACTGTCATCTACCTGATCATTCTGTGCGATCTCATTTAATTTGTCGTCCGCATTGTCCTCAAACGCCGTGAAATCTATCATGTAGCCGTCATCCTGTTCCTCCCGGTTGGCGGTCTTCATATAAATCCCTGTGAGCGTCAGCGCCGACAGCACAAAGACTGCGGAAGCGACCATGATAACACGTTCTTTTTTTGCATTGTCTCTCTTATTATTTTTCCTCATATCTGCATCCTTTCCTTTTTTTGGCTTAAAGCTGGTAAATCTGCAAGCCCCGGGATTTGCGCGCAAAACACTTCTGTGCGCTTCAAGCCTTTGGGCATTGCCAAATATTACTTCGCTATCATTTTGCCCGCATAGGAAAAAATTATGCAGAATATTTTAATTATGGCAAAAAAACAAGAGGGCATTACGCCCCCTTGTCATACTTTGCTACATCCACATGCTGTACTGTCCCCGCAAGCCCGTTTTCATAGAGAAAAATGCCGCTGTTGCGGATCGCCCCGTTGGTTCGCCCGTCCTGCCCTGTGAGCGTGAAATCTGTGGAAACATTCTGCAGGCAGATAGCTCCCACGCCCTTGTCCGCAAGCCTGTAGAGCACATCCTTCCCATTTTCATCCTTCGTCCATATCTTCAGCCTGCTCCATATGGCATCGTTCTCATCAATCCAGCCGTTGCCGTCCTCGTCATATTCTGCCAGATCTGCAAAGCCGTTGCCGCTGGCTGTGCCAAAAAGCTCGCTCCCGTCATTGATGACGCCGTCGCCGTTTTTGTCCAGGGCAAGATATCCGCTGCCTGAGCCCAGCTGCGACACTTCATCAAGCTCCCCGTCCCCATCGATATCAAAATAAAAAGTCTGGTCGGAAAGCGACGCCACATCCGTATCCAGATTGATCACAAGCGGATCGCACATGCTGAAGGAGGCAAGCTCCAGGTCTTCCCGAAAGGTCTGCTGGAACCGCCTGCTCATCTCCACATTCACCTGGAAGCTGATCTCCCTGCCGTCAGCGGTGCGCACCTTTCCCACTGTGGAAAAAGACGTGTCCTCCGCCTCCCTCTGGAAGGTTTCCTGACTGTAATTCAGGACCCTGGTACGGACAGCCGGATCCCTGAGCCCCACATTCAGGGAAGCGCTTTCATAGCTCATCTGCATACTGCTCTGAGAATAACTCATCAATCCGCCCTGACCAGGCTGTGCTGCCGCTCCGGGATTGCCCATCTGCATCCCCCGGTCCTCCATCCAGCGGTTGAAGCGGTCTTTTCTGTTTGAAAAAAGCAGGTCAAAGATGTAGCGGATCGTGGTCTGGCGGAAGTCCTCCGCCGTCCTGCCGGCGGAGCTGCGGATATTCACCCTGGTACTTGCGGTCTGAAAGCGTGCCTGCCAGTTCTGGAACGTATTTTGATCCTGCGCCGCCTTTCCTCCCCCCTTATTCTCCGTGGTCGTCTGACCCTGGGCATTCTCTCCCACTGCTGCATTCAGGGCGTCATTGCCCTGGGTCGGTCCGTCTTGATAATCCGTTATCACAAACCGACGTATTGATACAGAAGCTTTCCTGTAGCTTCTGGCGGATTCCATTCCTACTTTGCCGGAATCAATTACCAATCTCTTATTCTCCTATTTAAGTTCCGTCTCTGCACTTCTTCGCCCCATGATCTGGAAGAAATTTCTGCCGCTGCGCGTCATAAATTCCTTCCGGGGCGTCTCCGTTCCGAGACTGTTTTTCCCGCTTCGGGACCTGTTCCGTCTCTACACTTCTACGCCCCCCATGTCCACCCATTCTTCGCCGCCTGAGCCTCCCACCTTCCCTGGTGCAGACGCTCCCGCAGGCTGGAACTTTTTACCGGCAACCTCCTGTCGCCCCCCCTGTCCCCCAGACAGGGTCTCATAAAAAAACGGCATCTATACGGAGAAATCCTTTCTCCGTATAAATACCATCCGTGGTGTCCATGCTATGTCACGGTACAGAAATATTGTACCATAAGGCAGTCGGCCTAACTGCCCCCTTGTATACATTATATCGGCATAAAATCTGATTGCTTTAGCTTTCAGGTAAATTTTGCCATATCCTTCTGCATCTGTGCCAGCTTGGCGGTGAAAATGCCTACAAGCATTTCCTTGGGCAGGATAATATTCGCGCCATAGGGATTAATCGCCACACCCAGCGCCGCACATTCACCGCCCTGGGGATCCCTGCGCATCAGCATCGCCGAATAATCATCCAGATTGAGGGCAAATTTATACAGCTTTTCGGAAGCCTTTTCCAACCATTTGCCGTACTCTCCCTCATCGGTAAACGCCATAAAGAAATATTTCCCGTCCCCGGTTGCGATCATGGGAAACTGCACTTTGCTCTCCGGCAAAATAGCAAGCTTTCCCTCCTCATTTTCCTGAGGCTCCGGCTCAATGACCGCCGGCGCGATAAACAACGCCTTTGTCACTTCCTCCATAAACATCCCTCGATGCTCCGGCGTGTCCTCCGCCTTCATAAGTTCAATGGAACCTACCAACATAGGGTTGGATACCGACTTGTTAAACTCCATCTCTTTGTCCTTTCCGGGTTAGGAACCGTTCCTAAATCTTCTTTCTATCAGCTGCCTGCATTTTTCAGATCGTATCTGCTGCATACCTTATCCTCACGTGGATCCCGCATACCTGTCAGGCTTCGGAACCGTTCCTTAACCTTATACGTCCGATTTACACACGGTTGTAATTGATCAGGCAGCCCCTGAGGATAATCCGGCGCTCCTCATCAGTGAGCTCGCCCAGACGAAGTTCAAACTCCTTCAAGCCGCCGTCCTTTACCACATATGCAGGAATTACCTCCGCCTTTTCCTCCACAGCCTTCTTGATGCCAGGAATGAACAGGTAATCCAGGTTATGGAAGGGCAGTTCGCCCTCTTTAATCAGGAAGGGCAGCATACCCCAGTTGATCAGGTTGGAGCGGTAACGCTTGGTGGCGTACTCATTGGCGATGTTCGCCCAGCCCCCCAGCACCTTCTGACAGGACGCCGCCTGCTCCCTGGCGGAGCCGTCTCCTGGCTTCACAGCAAATATCGTGGAGCCAAAGCCTGTATTCTCGTGTCCCACCTCCGGGAACTTCTCCTTGATGGGCGCCATCACCTCCCGGATGGCGGGCATGACATGGCAGGGATGCCCTCCCTTCATGCGTTCTTCCTCCAGGGCATGGATCGCCTTGGCGCGTCCCACATATTCAGGATCCTTACGGCTCAGAGTGAACTCCGCCAGCCCCAGCGGATTGGAGCGGTAGGAGGAAGTCTCGCCGGAGGGAATCAGCTCATCCGTAGTCGTCACAGGGTCATGGATCTCGCTGACTACCTGCAGCAGGAGATTTTCCGGCAGCTCTCCCATGGCAGGCCAGTCCTTGATGTTGGGGCCGAACTGGATCTCCGTGTCAGGATCCGCCACACCGTGGGAATCAAACACCCTGTTGGCATAAATCTTACTGTCAAAATGATACTTATATTTGCCGATCTCCCCCTCAAAGTCCGTTGCCGGAGTCAGCACGCCCTTGTTTGCTGCAGTTGCCGCAATGGAGCGGGCGTCCATCAGCGCGACGGAGGAAATCTGTCCGTTCTGCAGCTTGCTCCCCTCACGGTTGGGGAAGTTCCTGGTGGAATGCCTGATGCTGAACGCGTTGTTGGCAGGGGTGTCGCCCGCGCCGAAGCATGGTCCGCAGAACGCTGTCTTCATGACTGCTCCAGTCTCCATGATCGCCGCCGCACAGCCGTTTTTGATCAGCTCCATATAAACAGGCATGGATGCAGGATATACGCTCAAGGTAAAGCCGTCCATGCCGATACTGCTGCCCTTTAAAATATCCGCCGCCGCACAGATATTCTCAAAGCCGCCGCCCGCACAGCCCGCGATGATGCCCTGGTCAACCATGAATTTCCCGTTCTTTATCTTATCCCTTAAATGGAACTCCACTGCGCCGTCCAGGCTTACCTGGGCGCGCTTCTCCGTCTCGTCCAGGATGTCCTCCAGGTTTGCGTTCAGTTCCTCTATAGTATAAGTATTGCTGGGATGGAAAGGCATTGCGATCATGGGGCGCACCTTTGACAGGTCCACCTGGATCATGCCGTCATAATAAGCCACCTCCCCGGGATTTAACTCCTCATAATCCTCCTGGCGTCCATGGATCTCATAAAACTCTTTGATCTCGTCATCCGTCTTCCAGATGGAAGAAAGGCAGGTGGTCTCCGTGGTCATGACATCAATGCCGATACGGAAGTCCGCGCTCAGGGACGCCACGCCGGGTCCCACAAACTCCATCACCTTATTTTTCACATAGCCGTTTTTAAATACCGCCCCGATAATGGCAAGCGCCACATCCTGCGGTCCTACGCCCTTCACAGGCGCTCCGGTCAGATACACGCCCACGACCTCCGGCATATTGATATCATAGGTCTGATTCAAAAGCTGCTTTACCAGCTCGGGTCCGCCTTCGCCCACCGCCATGGTGCCAAGGGCTCCGTAACGGGTATGGGAATCAGATCCAAGAATCATCCTGCCGCCTCCGGCAAGCATCTCCCTGGCAAACTGATGGATGACCGCCTGGTGAGGAGGCACATAGACTCCCCCATACTTTTTCGCACAGGTAAGTCCAAACATATGGTCGTCTTCATTGATGGTGCCGCCCACCGCGCAGAGGGAATTGTGGCAGTTGGTGAGCACATAGGGCATGGGAAACTTCTGCAGCCCTGACGCCCTGGCAGTCTGTATGATACCTACAAAGGTGATATCATGGCTGGTCAGCTTGTCAAACCTGATCTTCAGCTTGTCCATGCTGCCCGATGTATTATGGCTTTTCAGGATACGGAAACAAATGGTCTGCTCCGCCGCCTCTTTTCTGGTGATTCTTTTCCCCGTTTTGCTCAGGACTGCCGCTTCCGCCTCCGGGCTGTCGGGAATGATCTCGTTCCCTCCCACCAGATATGCGCCGCCATCCAATAATGTTACCATTTTGATCCTCCTATTCCAGTTCCGCCCTCTACGCTTCTACGCCCCCTTGTCTGGGAGAAATTTTCAGCTGCCAAGAACGCATCTGAAAATTCTCCCGGGGCGTATCCGCTACGCGGCTGTTTAAAATCGCTGCGCGAGCAGCACAAATTGCCACAAGTGGCAATTTGGTAAAGTCACTTCGACGCACACTTTATGAGAGAAACTTTCATTCGCAAACGCGCTCATGAAAGTTCCTCTCGTGCGCCTTCGAGACTTTACCTGGACTGCCACATATTATTCCTCCGGGGGCGTATCACTCTGCTGCCCTGATGTGGAGCAGCATGACGCTTCCTTCATATCCCGCCGCCCCTGTCAGCTGCAGTACCTTTTTTTCTCCGTCAATACTGTCTCTGTCATAAAAATGCACATGCCCTGTCAACACCAGCTCCACCGGGCTGTCCGCCGCCGTGAGCATGTCCACAAAGCGGCTGGAATTCTCATTGGGATAGATGCCGCCGTAATTTCCTCCGCCGATCACCACAGGGCTGGTCCAGACCTCCCGGGCATGCCCCAGCACCGACTGTGTCAAAAAAGGCACATGCGCCATGACCAGCATCGGCTTACCCTGTCCGTACAGCCTCTCAAACTCCGGAAAGACCTCGTCGCTCACCTGGTTTGTGCTGTCGTTGATCCCCACCGCCACGAACTCTCCAAAGTCCAGGGAATTGATCTCTGTATTCCCCTGCGTAAAGGGCTCCAGCTGTGTCAGATAATCCTGCCTGCCCTTCTCGCTCATATATTCCCAGGGATAAGTCCAGTCATGATTGCCCGGCACATACAGATAAGGCATGTTAAGCTGCCCCAACTGCCCTGCCAGCCACGCGAGGTTTGCCGCCGAAGGCGAGTCTATGATATCACCGCCCAACAGCACGCCGTCCACCTGCCGCTCGTTGGCATAGCGGATGTATGCCTCGAACTGCGCCTGTGAGTCCATGCCCTCCCCGTTGCAAAACTGGGAATAGCGCTCCTGGGCATACGCCGCCACCGCTTCCTCTGCCTCTCCGTCACGGATCACCCCATGAGTGTCCGTGATAAACAGCAGCTCATATTCTTTTTCTATGCCCTTGAATATGACTGTCTCTTCCAAAATATTCGTCTCTTTCAAAATGCCTGCCGGCTCGGCGCCTTTCCCACAGCCTGCTGCCAGAAGCAGCATCAGTGCGGCAAGGGCGCCGGAAACCGTCCTTTTTATCACGCCATTTACCTTCATCCGTTTTTTTATCCGCTGTATCTTATGGCACCTTATCCTTTATTTCAAAGTCACCTTATCCAGATGCCAGATCTCATCCACATACTGCTGGATCGTCCTGTCAGAGGTGAACTTGCCGGAGCACGCCACATTTAAAATGGCGCTCTTTGCCCATCCCTCTTTATTCCTGTAGGCAGCCTCCACCTTCCTCTGTGCCTCCGCGTAGGACTTGAAATCCTTCAGGATAAAATAAGTATCCGCCCTGGAAGTGCTCAGGGTATTCAGCAGTGAATTATACAGCGGGCGGAACATCTCCCTGTCAGCCGCATAGGTCCCGTCGATGAGCTGGTCCACTACCTTCCTGATATCGCTGTCACTGTTGTAGATATCCATGGGATTATAGCCGCCATGATTCTCAAACCGGATGACCTCGTCGGAGGACAGACCGAAGATAAACGCATTCTCCTGCCCTACTTCTTCCACGATCTCCACATTTGCGCCGTCCATGGTCCCCAGGGTCAGCGCGCCGTTGAGCATGAACTTCATGTTGCCGGTTCCGGATGCCTCCTTGCTGGCTGTGGAAATCTGCTCGGATACATCCGCCGCCGCAAAAGTAATCTCCGCATTGGATACATTGTAGTTCTCAATGAACACTACCTTCAGCTTACCCTTGATCGAGGCATCCCTGTTGACCACATCAGCCACGGAGTTAATCAGCTTAATGGTCAGCTTCGCATTGCGGTAGCCCGCTGCCGCCTTGGCGCCGAAGATAAAGGTCCTGGGATAAAATTCCATGTCAGGCTTTGCCTTCAGCTCATTGTAGAGATACATCACATGCAGAATGTTCATAAGCTGTCTCTTATACTCATGGAGACGCTTTACCTGCACGTCAAAGATAGAATTGGGATCCACCTCGATACCGTTGTGTTCCTTGATATATTTTGCAAGGCGCACCTTGTTCTGGTGCTTGATCTCCATAAACTCCTTCTGCGCCGTCTTGTCACCTGCAAGCTCTTTGATCTTGCCGATCTGAGGCAGGTCGGTAATCCATCCGTCCCCTCCGATCTTCTTTGTGACCCAGTCAGCCAGCAGCGGGTTGCCATGGAGCAGGAAACGCCTCTGCGTGATGCCGTTGGTCTTATTGTTAAAGCGCTCCGGGAACATCTCATAGAAGTCCTTGAGCTCCTCCTTCTTCAGGATTTCCGTGTGCAGCCTTGCCACACCGTTTACGGAATAGCCGGCAACGATAGCCATGTGAGCCATCTTCACCTGTCCATCGTACAGGATAGCCATTTTGCGGATCTTCTCCTGGACGTCCACGCCGTACTCATTGGCATACTTCTGCTCTATCTGCAGCAGGAAGCGGCGGTTGATCTCCTCCACGATCTGGTAGATACGGGGAAGCAGCCTCTGGAACAGGTCGATGGGCCATTTCTCCAGCGCCTCCGCCATAATGGTATGGTTGGTGTAGGCACAGGTCTTCGTGGTGATCTCCCACGCCTCCTCCCAGGAAAGCCCATACTCATCCAGCAGGATACGCATCAGCTCCGGCACAGCCACCGTAGGATGGGTGTCATTCAGCTGGAATGTAACCTTCTCATGGAACTTATGTATATCATCATGGGTTCTCATGTACTTTTCCACTGCCTCCTGTACGGAGGCGGAAATGAAGAAATACTGCTGCTTTAAGCGCAGCTCCTTGCCTGCATAATGGTTGTCGTTGGGATAGAGCACCTCCACAATATTCCTGGCCAGATTCTCCTGCTCCACCGCCTTGCGGTAATCGCCCTTGTCAAAGGAATCCAGCTGAAACGCCTCTATGGGCTCCGCATCCCAGATACGCAGCGTATTCACGATCCGGTTGCCATAGCCGACGATAGGCATGTCGAAGGGCACAGCCTTCACTGCCTGATAGCCTTCCTGATTGAAATGGCTCCTGCCGTTCTCGTCACAATACATGGAAATGTAGCCGCCGAACTTCACGGTCTTGGCATATTCCGGCCTGCGCAGCTCAAAGGGATTGCCGTCCTTGAGCCAGTTGTCCGGCACTTCCACCTGATAGCCGTCCCTGATCTCCTGCTTAAACATGCCGTAGCGGTAGCGGATGCCGCAGCCGTAGGCGGGATATCCCAGAGTCGCCAGGGAATCCATAAAGCATGCCGCAAGACGTCCCAGACCGCCGTTGCCCAGCGCTGCGTCAGGCTCCTGATCCTCCACCACATTCAGATCCAGCCCCAGCTCCTCAAGAGCCTCCTTCACAGGCGCATAGCCCTGGAGGTTGATGATATTATTACCCAGGGCACGCCCCATAAGGAATTCCATGGACATATAATACACCATCTTGGGGTCTTCCTTCTCATATGCGCGCTGAGTGTCAATCCAGTTGTCCATCACCTGATCCTTGATGGCATAGGACACCGCCTGGAAGATCTGCTGCGGAGTCGCCTCGTCCATATCCTTGCGGTATAATGTTTTTACGTTATATACCACGCTTCTCTTAAACAGATCCTTGTCAAACTTCGATCTCTTTGTAACAGCTGACTCTGTGGTCTTTTGTGCCGTATTCTTCATATCATGCTCTCCTTTTCTTCCCTGATGGGTAAACTATTCTTTACACACTTAATCAACTGTCCGCATTGTCGGGAACAGCAGAACATCCCTGATTGCAGGCGAGTTGGTCAGAAGCATCACCAGCCTGTCGATGCCGTAGCCGATGCCGCCTGTGGGCGGCATGCCGATCTCCAGGGCATTCATGAAGTCCTCATCTGTGGTGTTGGCTTCCTCGTCGCCCTTTGCCAGGGCTGCCTCCTGGGCCTTAAAGCGCTCTCTCTGGTCAATGGGATCGTTGAGCTCGGAATAGGCATTGCACATCTCCCATCCGTTGATAAAGAGCTCAAAACGCTCCACATAATCCGGCTTGTCCGGCTTCCTCTTGGTAAGCGGGGAAACCTCCACCGGATGGTCCATAATGAAGGTGGGCTGTATTAAATGCTCCTCCACAAACTCCTCAAAAAACAGGTTCAGGATATCGCCCTTCTCATGGCGCTCCTCAAACTCCACATGATGCTCCCTTGCCAGGGCTTTTGCCGCAGCGGTGTCGGGCACCTGGTCAAAGTCCACGCCCGCGTACTTTTTAACGGCATCCAGCATGGTCATGCGCTCAAAGGGCCTGCCCAGGTCGATGGTATGCTCGCCATAGGTGATGGTCATGCCGCCGCACACCTGGTCCGCAAGATAGCGGAACATGTTTTCCGTCAGTTCCATCATGCCAAAATAGTCTGTATATGCCTGATAGAGCTCCATCAGGGTAAATTCCGGGTTGTGCCTTGTGTCCACGCCCTCATTGCGGAAGACACGCCCGATCTCATACACCTTTTCCAGCCCGCCCACGATCAGCCTTTTCAGATAAAGCTCCAGTGAAATACGCAGCTTCACATCCTCGTCCAGGGCATTGTAATGGGTCCCAAAAGGCCGCGCCGCCGCGCCGCCGGCATTCGCCACCAGCATGGGAGTTTCCACCTCCATGAAGCCCTGTCCGTCCAGGAACCGTCGGATAGACTGAATGATCCTGGAGCGCTTGATAAAAGTATCCTTAACCTCCGCGTTCATGATCAGATCCGTATATCTCTGGCGGTAGCGCAGATCTGTGTTGGTCAGGCCGTGATACTTCTCAGGAAGGATCTGCAGGCTCTTGGACAAAAGGGTGACATTGGAGGCATGTACGGAAATCTCGCCGGTCTTTGTGGTAAAGACCTCCCCCTCTACACCCAGGATGTCCCCCACGTCATACTTTTTGAAATCGGCATAGGGCTCCTCTCCGATGCTGTCCCTTGCCACATAACACTGGATATTGCCGGGCAGATCCTGGATATTGCAGAAGGACGCCTTGCCCATGATGCGCTTGGACATCATGCGGCCCGCAATGCGGACGCTTTTTCCCTCAAGCTCCGCGTAATTATCCTTAATGTCCGTGCTGTGGTGCGTCACTTCATATTTTGTGATCTTAAAAGGATCCTTTCCCGACTCCTGCCAAGCGGCAAGCTTCTCCCGCCTGATCTGCAGCAGCTGGTTCAGATCCTGTTCCTTTGCATTTGTGTTTTGTGCGTTTACGTTTTGTGCTTCCGCCACTCTCATCTACCTCTTTCCCAACTTTCCCAAAAGAATTCCCTCAGTCAACATTCCTGCCTCTTTCGGGAAATCCCTCCGCAGTCAGTTGCTTCTCTGAATTTCCAATACCCTGTATGCAAATACTCCCGCTGATGTCTCCACCTCCACGGTATCTCCCGCCTTGCAGCCGATCAGCGCCTTCCCCACCGGGCTTTCGTTGGAAATCTTGCCATTAAGGCTGTCCGCCTCCGTGGAGCCCACAATCTTATACTCAATCTCCTCGCTGTATTCAATGTCCAGCAGCTTGACACGGCAGCCGATGTTGATCTTATCCAGATCCACTTCATCCTCCACCACGACCTCCGCGTTTTTGAGGATCTTCTCCAATTCTTCGATCCTTGCCTCAATATCGCGCTGCTCGTCCTTTGCCGCATCATACTCGGCATTCTCGGACAGGTCGCCCTGCTCCCTTGCCTCTTTGATCTTCTGGGCGACCTCCTGGCGTTTTACCACCTTCAGCTCATGCAGCTCGTTCTCATACTTTCTCAGGCCCTCGTAAGTCAGAATATTTTTTTTCTCCTGCATTTCCTTTCATCCTTCCATTTCTTTGTTTGATCCAATGTCTGTTCTTACTTTTTCTATATCTGTTTTTCTGAAAGAAGAATATTTATCAGCTGTATTCCGCCGTAAAACACTCATTTCCGGCAAGGGTATTATACCCATTTTTGCCGACAGTGTCAAGGAAATACCAATCTTTTATGCCCATGCCCGTAACAGATCAGACACCCCTTTTCCACCTCTCCTTCAGCGAAAAATAACGGATCCCCGTGCTGCGTCCCCCGATCCTCCGGCACTTTTCCTCGGAAGACCGCATATCCAGCCAGACGCTTCCCTCCGCGATCCCGGATACGGGGATGCCTGTTTCGTCTGTAAAATCAAGTATGTTCGCAGGCTCCGGGCATATGGGGCGCAGCTTCCTGTACGCCGCCCTCCCGGGCACTGTCCACAGGGCAATGGCAATCCCGTATTCCTCGCAGAACATCTCCACAAAGTCCCTGCGCGCAGGGGTATATTCCTGCTCCTTCAGGATCCATTTCACGGACTTCATCCTGTGGGCGCAGCTCTCGATCAGGTCTTCAATGCCTTCACAGGCGCCAAGTATGGCAAAATGCGGATGCACTGCCTGGGGCAGCAGCTGCCTGACCCAGAATTCCTGCCCATATCCGTCAAATTCCTTTATGGGAAAATGTTCCAGCCACGCTCCCCATGCCGTACACTTTTTCAAGTCCCCCTGGCACACATAGCTGCAGTCCCCTTCCCTGTCCGCTCTTTTCAGGATCCTCTCCGCCGCCAGCAGCATCTGCCTTTCCGTAACTTTAAGCTGTTCCTCCCTGGCAGCCAGCGCCTGTTCCAGCCTCAGCTGCGCTTCTACCCGGCGCTTCATCTGCTGCCTGTCCTGCCGGATGCGCTGCAGCACTCCCGCGATCCCTCTCCTGCAGGGTTCATCCGGTTCTTCCGCCTCCAGGAGCAGCTGCGTTTCCTCCGGCACAGTCTGTCCCAGATCCTGCCCGAACCACCGCTCGCCTTTCAGGTCAAAGCCCACACGGATCAGGGTATATTTCCCATCCTCTGTCACAGCTTCTGTCCTGGTCTCTATCTCCGGCTCACGGATCTCTCTTTTTGGATAAAAATAAATTATGGTATTCATGCAGACAATATATGCATGTTCAGGCAAAAATAGTCTCTATTCCTGCCGTCAGCTCCTCCATGCTTTCCATGGAATTGATCATCTGCCGGAAACGGGCAGAATGAGGCATTCCCGCAGTGTACCACGCCAGGTGCTTACGCATCTCCCTCACCGCTGTATACTCGCCCTTGTACTGCAGCTGCAGCCCTGCGTGTTCCAGCACCATTCTCTTTTTCTCCTGTTTGTCCGGCTTCGCCGCAGAAGTGCCGTCCTCCAGATAACGCGCCACCTCCCGGAATATCCAGGGGTTCCCCTGGGCTGCACGCCCGATCATCACCCCGTCGCAGCCCGTTTCGTCCAGAAGCCGCCTCGCCGCCTGGGGGCTGTCCACGTCGCCGTTTCCGATGACAGGGATCTTCACCGCCTCCTTCACCTGCCGGATGATCTCCCAGTCCGCCCTGCCGCTGTAATACTGCTCCCTGGTCCTGCCGTGTACCGCGATCGCCGCCACGCCGCAGCTTTCCGCTATTTTGGCGATTTCCACCGCATTGACGGAACCCTCGTCAAATCCCTTGCGGATCTTGACCGTGACCGGTTTGCTGACCGCCCTCACCAGCGCTGTCAATATCTCCTCCGCAAGCTTCGGGGCCTTCATCAGGGCGGAGCCCTCGCCGTTATTTACCACCTTGGGCACCGGGCAGCCCATGTTGAAATCAATGACGGCAAAGGGGCGCTCTTCAATACGCTTTGCCATATCCGCAATGATCTGCGGGTCGGAGCCGAAAAGCTGCAGGGACGCCGGCAGTTCCTCTGGATGTACCTGCAGCAGTTCCTCCGTATTTTTGTTGTTGTAATAGATTGCCTTGGCGCTGACCATTTCCATACAGACCATTCCTGCCCCCTGCCGCCTGCACAGCAAACGAAAAGGCAGGTCTGTCACGCCTGCCATGGGAGCCAATATCACATTATTATCCAAGGTAACATTTCCGATTGTCAGTTGTTCCATAATCCTCCCGCCCCTGAGGCAGCCAAGCTCAGGCTCTGTCCCTAACAGCTTAGCCTTACACCTTTTGCCTTCCTGCATTTTCATACGTTGTATTGTGGTCAGATACGCCTCATTCCTCCGCCCTGTGCTTTATCTGGCTTTTCTGTCCGCATTCTTGTCGTATATGATCCGCAGCCCGTCCAGTGTCAGGGAGCTGTCATAAATGTCAATATCGGAAGTCTCGTCCGCGATCAGCCTGCCCAGCCCCCCGGTGGCGACCACCTTGAGGTCTGGGATGCCGCTCTCCTCCTTGACCTTCCTGATAATGTATTCCGTCTGCCCGATCTGGCCGTACACAAGCCCTGCCTGCATGCTGGTGATGGTTTCCTGGGCCAGGATGGATTTGGGCTTGCGGATCTCAATATTGGGCAGCTTTGCCGCCTGGGTCCAGAGCGCCTCCGAGCTGATGCGGATGCCCGGCGCCGTGATGCCCGCGGCAAATTCCCCGGCCTCCGTGACCAGGTCATAAGTGGTGGCTGTTCCAAAATCCAGAACCAGCACAGGGCCGCCGTACTTTTCATAGGCGGAGACTGCGTCCACGATCCTGTCCGCACCGATGGCTCTGGGGTCCTCGGTGATGATGCGGATGCCTGTCTTCACGCCCGGTCCCACATTCATGGGCCTGGTGTCCGTATAGCGCACCAGGGCAGAGATCAGGGAATGCATCACGTCCGGCACCACGCTTGCCACAATGGAGCCCTCCAGCTCCATTGCCTCGATCCCCTTATTTTTCAAAAGCTGTGTGATAATGACGCCGTATTCGTCAGAGGTCCGGGGAGTCTTGGTGGTCAGGCGGAAAGTCGCCTTCAGCTCCTGTCCCTGATAGACCCCAAAGGTCATATTTGTGTTGCCCACATCAATCACAAGAATCATACCCACACCTATCCTGTCCTGTTAATCTCATTGCCGTCTAAACCCCGCTGCCCTGCAATATCTTCTTTCAGGATAAAGACCCTGTAATAAAGGCTCAGGGCTTCAAAGAGCTCCTGCCTGTTCCTGCGGATCTCCGACACCAGCAGCCCGCTGCTGATCTCGTCATAATAAATATCATCGGTATCCGCATCCGTCTCCATCACCACGTTTCCTTCCTCGTCAAAGCCGATGGTGAAGACGCCGCCCACCTCCTCCGTAAAGAGGACGCAGATTATATGCAACTCATTTTTGATGGATTCCGGGATCCTGTCAAACTGTCCGTTAAAATAGTATTTCATCTCATACGCGTTCGCGCCGCAGAGCACCGTTTTTTTCCTCTCAGACATATCCATAAATCCCCCTGACCGAAACCTCTCCGGCATATACTTCCGTCACGCTGCCGTCCGCAAGCTCCACCAGCAGCTCACCATGGGCGTTGACCCCTCTGGAAATCCCCCGGTATTCCCCCTTTGGGTCAAGGACGCAGACCTCTTTATCCCGGCTCACCAGAAGTGCGTTATATTGCTCCAAAAGCCCTGCCAGGCTGTGCTCCTGTTCAAAACGGCCATAATATTCTTCAAAGGCCTTCATCACATGGGCAATCAGCTGCGCCCTGGAGATCTTTTTCCCACAAAGCTGCTCCAGGCTCACCGCAGTCCGGGCAATCTCCGGCGCAAACTCCTGCCGTCTTACGTTAATGCCCGCCCCCACAACCACATGGTGGACATAATCCCTCTCCATGCTCATCTCCGTGAGCATGCCGCAGAGCTTTTTCCCCTCCGCCACAATATCGTTGGGCCACTTGATCCCCGCCCGGACGCCGCAGGCGGCGCGTATGCCCTCAGCCACAGCAAGCGCCATGACAAGCGTCACCATGGAGACGCAGTCGGGGTCGTACTCCGGCTTCAGTATCAGGGTGAAATAGGCATTGGTCCCCGGGGGGCTGCTCCATGCCTTTCCCCTGCGCCCGCGTCCTGCAGTCTGCATATCCGCCACGATCAGCGTTCCCTGGCCGCAGCCTGCCTCCGCACTGCGCTTCGCCTGCTGGTTGGTGGAATCCACCGACTCATAATAAAAGACCGGATGCCCTGCCCAGCGGGTTTCCATGCGGCTCTCCAGCTCATGCCGGCCGAACACGTCTCCATCTCCTTTTAACTGATAGCCCCTGTTCTGAACCGCCTCTATCTCATAGCCTTCCTTTTTCAGCTGCCCGATTGCCTTCCAGACCGCAGTGCGGGATACCCCGAAATGTTCACACAGCTCCTGGCCGGAGACATAGTCCCCTCTTTCCCTCAAAAAAGATAAGATTTCTGATTTCATGGTAATCCCTTTATAACCGTTCCAAAGCGCGGACCATGGATCCACCCATAAGCGCTGTGGTATGTTGCCCCCGCTGTAAGCAACGGGGCATCAAGCTTGCAACGCTGCAGAGCGCAATGCGTCCAGGGGACGCTATGGAATGCGACCCTCGCGGCATTCGCCAGGACCTTACAGGCTCACAGCTCATTGCACGCGGGAGTCATGATATTCACAGTGTCGCCGCCATTACAGCCTTGATGGTGTGCATGCGGTTTTCCGCCTCCTGGAACACAAGAGACTGTGGCGATTCAAACACCTCGTCGGTGACTTCCATTTCCGTGATGCCAAAACGCTCCCCCATCTGTGCGCCCGTCTTGGTCTTCAGGTCGTGGAAAGCCGGCAGGCAGTGCATAAAGACTGCCTTCTCCCCTGCGTTTTCCATGACTGCCCGGTTCACCTGATAAGGGGAAAGCTCCCTGATACGCTCCGCCCACACCTCATCCGGCTCGCCCATGGATACCCACACATCGGTATAGATCACATCCGCAGCCCTTGTGCCCCCCATTACATCCTCGGTAAGCGTAATGCTGCCGCCGGTCCGGGACGCAATCTGCCTGCACTGGTCCGCCAGAGCTTTCTCCGGAAAATATTTGGCAGAGGTACATGCCGTAAAATGCATCCCCATCTTGGCGCACGCCACCATCAGGGAATTGCCCATGTTGTAGCGGGCATCCCCCATGTAGGTGAGCCTGATCCCCTCCAGATGCCCGAAATGCTCCCGGATGGTCAACAGGTCCGCAAGCATCTGGGTAGGGTGGAACTCATTGGTCAGGCCGTTCCACACCGGCACCGCAGCGTACTCCGCCAGTTCTTCCACGATATCCTGCCCGAAACCGCGGTATTCGATTCCCTCAAACATGCCGGAGAGCACCCTTGCCGTATCTGCAATACTCTCCTTTTTGCCGATCTGTGAGCCGGAAGGATCAAGATAAATGGTCCCCATGCCAAGGTCGTGTGCGGCAACCTCAAAAGCGCACCGTGTGCGGGTACTGGTCTTTTCAAAGATCAACGCCACATTTTTCCCCCGAAGGGTATCCACAGGGATCCCCCTTTTCTTTTTATCTTTCAGCTCCGCCGCCAGATCCACCAGATATGCAATCTCCTCCTGGGTAAAATCCAGCAGCTTTAAAAAATCACGTCCCTTTAAATCCATGCCTGTCTTCCGCCTTTCCCGCAGCATCACTTTTCCCGCGTATCATATTCCTGATCCTACTATAACTTATCTTTCCCAGTTTTTCAACCCTTCCGCAAAAAAACAACGCCACGGGCGGGAAGCCTAGGGAGAAGCTTCCTTTCCGTGGCGCATTCAGTTTCATGACCTGATTTCGGACTGGGACATGCTTGATAAAACTTTCCCTCAAACACGCCCTGACACTGCCCTCTTATTGTTTCGCAGTCTCTTTCAACGTCGCCGCAATACTTGCAATTCCCTGCAGTTCTGCGGGCAGAAGTATGGTTGTCGCCTTGCCGTCCGCAACCTTCTCAAACGCCTCAAGGCTCTTAATCTTCAGAACCGCCTCGTCCGCCCCGGCCTCTTTCAGCATCCTGATACCGTCTGCATGAGCCTGCTGCACTTTGAGGATTGCTTCCGCTTCACCTTCCGCCTCACGGATCATTTTTTCCTTCTGTGCTTCCGCACGAAGGATCGCTGACTGCTTCTCAGCCTCCGCGCGCAGGATCGCGGACTCTTTCTCACCTTCCGCCACAAGGATCTTGGACTTCTTCTCGCCTTCCGCCCTGGTGATCGATTCACGCTTCTCGCGCTCCGCCTTCATCTGCTTCTCCATGGCGTTCTGGATGTCTGCGGGAGGAATGATATTTTTCAGCTCCACACGGTTGACCTTGATGCCCCAGGGATCGGTAGCCAGATCCAGCGCTGCGCGCATCTTGGTATTGATAGTCTCACGGCTGTTCAGGGTCTGGTCAAATTCCAGCTCACCGATAAGGTTACGGAGAGTCGTCGCCGTCAGGTTCTCGATCGCCATCATGGGATTCTCAACGCCGTACGCAAAGAGCTTGGGATCCGTAATCTGGTAGTAAACTACCGTGTCAATCCTCATGGTCACGTTATCCTTGGTGATAACGGGCTGGGGCGGGAAATCCGCCACCTGTTCCTTCAGGTTGACCTTTCTGGCAATCTTATCCAGGAAAGGGACCTTCACATGAAAACCCACCGACCATGTACCCTGGTAAGCGCCCAGGCGCTCAACCACGTACGCCTGTGCCTGAGGAACGACTTTCAGGCAGGACGCCAGGATCAAAAGAACGATGAACACAAGTGCAATTACAATATAGATCATTTGATACCTCTTTCTGCCCTGTTTTACAGGGCGTGTATTTTTTACTGTTCACCCGTCATTTCCGCGAAACATTTCCGCGCATTTTATGCCGTCTCCCGCCGCTACGACGGAGACTGTGCATCCTCCATCTGTGAGACGCTCATGGGGATCGGTTTCCCCTCATCCGGGCTGTTGCCCTTTAAATTGTCATCCAGCCTCACGATCAGCTTGACCCCGTTGATCGCCACCACCTTCACAACGGCTCCCGCCGGAATCCGAACCTTTTGGTCACTGCTTCTGGCAGTCCATTCCTGGCCGCCCACAGTCACCTGGCCAATGCCCTGGATATTGTCGATCTCACTGACAACGATTGCCTGACGCCCAACCATGCTCTCCACATTGGTCTTGACACGGTCCCTGTTAAAATATTTTACAGCCACCGGCCTTGTAAAGAACAGGAGCAGCAGAGACACCGCAAAGAACAAGATTATCTGCAGCCATACGGGCGCGCCCAAAAGAGACGCGATCACCGCCACCAGGGCTCCTCCGGCAAACCAGATCGTAGTCAGCCCCAGTGTCAGCACCTCTATCACAATCATCAAGATCAGCAAAACCAACCAGAAAATCATTATCTCATTCATCCAATCACTCCCTTCACCTGCAGACTGTAACACAGTCACTATTTTTCTGGTATCTATATGCTTAGTGTACTACATTTAGACCCCCACCGCAATCTTTTTCTTTACGCAATGCCCTTTATCACTGTATAAAATATTTCCAGGGGGCGGCAATGCTTCCGCACTGCCGCCCCCTGGAGCTTATGATCATTTATATTTTATTTCCGCAGTTTAATAGAACACATGGTTGCCGATAACCAGCCCTGCACGTCCGTTGTTTCTTCTAAAGTGCGTTCTGTCACCTACGTTAGACTTGCCCGACAAAGCTTCCTTCGCCGCCTCGATACAGCTGGGGTTGATCTTTCCGGACTGTAATACCTGATCCACCTTTCCGGACATTGCCGGCGTGAACTGGCCCGAAGCATAAATGACACCCTGTATCGTATTCGGATACGCCGAACTCCTGACACGGTTCATGACCACCGCACCCACAGCTACCTGGCCCTCGTAGCTCTCTCCGCGGGCCTCACAGTGGATCAGCGCTGCCAACAGCATCATGGTATCTGTATCAACAGTAAATTCGCCGTAATTCACAAAGCGCTTTGCTTCTTCCTCCTGCTCCTTCTTCTCGCGCGCCGCAATCTCCTCCACGGTTTCCCCGGCGTCGATAACGAAATCAAGAGTCACATAGTCCGCCTGCACATAACCGTCATGCCCATCATAGTCTACGCACACCCAGCCTTCCGTATCCTGGTTTATGACCTCGACGATTTCCCCCTTTGGCAGCAGGCCGCAGACTGCCGCGTCCTTTTGGGGCATCTCCCTGACGCGGAGAGATTCCGTATTGATGGTCGCCACCATCTTGCCCACATTATTTGCCGCGGTAACAGCTTCGTCCCCGAACAACAGATACTCGTCGGAACACCATCCGATGACATTGCCGGACTGCAGCTTCGTCCATCCGTCCTTCCTTTCCAGGATCGTGCCGCCGCAGTCTCCATACAGCTTGCCGACCTTCCTGGCAGTCACTGCCGCATCGCTCCTGACATTCAGGGCATTGGTCACGTTCGCCATGACCAGCCTGCTCTCTGGCTCCTCCTTCTTTTCCATCTGTAATACAAGGTTTAACTCCCGGGCAGTGGCATATACCGCCTCTGTGGAGCTGGAATTTTTGGGGTTCAGTACTGACGCAATACCGCCGCACAGTTGATCTGGGGAATCGTCATAGTCCTCAGCCTGAACGCTCACACCTGCCTGCAGGAACAGGACCATGGACAATACCACGCCCAGCACTGCAGCAAACAGCCTTCTGCTTTCTGCCATTTTCTTTACCTCCAAAACAATCTTCCCGAAATTATTTCATTTTCTAAATAAAATTATTACGAACTTATTAAATATGTTACGGAAGTTATCATAGCAGATGCAAAAAGTTTTGTCAAGTGTCACATGTTTCTGGATTTGTTGATACAAGCCTCCACCGCATCCATCACTGCGGCGCGCATGCCCTTTTCCTCCAGCACCTTCACTGCCTGTATCGTGGTGCCGCCCGGCGAACACACCATATCCTTGAGCTCGCCGGGATGCTTCCCGGTCTCCAGCATCAGCCTGGCGCTGCCCATCACGGACTGCGCTGCAAATTCATACGCCTGCTTTCTGGGCATGCCTCCCGCCACTGCCGCGTCCGCCATGGCCTCAATGAACATGAACACGTACGCGGGAGAGCTGCCGCTGACCCCCACTACCACATCCATCAGCCTCTCGGGCACTACACTGGCCGTCCCGAAAGCGCGCAGGAGCGCCAGCACCCTGTCCACATCCTCCTGGGGTACTTCCTCCCCCGCGCACACACCGGTGCATCCTTCCATCACCAGCGCCGGTGTATTGGGCATACAGCGGATAATCTTTAATTCCGGCCTGCCGAACGCCTTCTTTAAATAATCCAGGTCCCTGCCCGCCGCGATGCTGACCACCAGGGCGTCCGGCCTCACCGTCTCCCTGATTTCCTCTATAACCTCCGGAAAAAAGGCCGGCTTCACCGCAAGGAATAAAATGTCCGCCTGCCTGGCCACCTGTACGTTATCGGTCACAGCCGTTATGCCAAATTTTACCTCCATTTTCTGTGCAGTTGATTCTGTTTTTGAAGACCCTGCAATCTCTTCCGGCTTCACAAGCCCCTTGCCCAGCATGCCGCCGATCATCGCCGCCGCCATGTTCCCCAGGCCAATAAATCCTACCTTCATTCTGCTCCTCCTATTCCAGTTCCCGCTTGCGGGAACTTTTCCGCCCTCTTAGCTTCTACACCCCCTGCTTCCGCTGTCTGCGCGCCTCGTACATCAAAAGAGCCGCTGCCACAGACGCGTTCAGGGACTCCACCTGACCCTCCATGGGAATCCTCAAATAGCCATCCGCAAGCGCGGACAGTCCCTCCGACAACCCGTTTCCCTCATTGCCTATCATAAAAGCCGTCCCCCCGCCATAAGACAGCTCATCATAATTTTTGTCTCCCCCAAGATGAGCCGCATAAGTACGGATCCCACTGACCCGCAGCCGCTTTACCGTCTCCTGCAGGTCATCCTCACAGACGAAGGGCACACGGTAGACAGAACCCATGGTGGCGCGTATGGTCTTGGGATTGTAGACGTCCACAGTGTCCCGGTTCATGATAACGCCCGTTATCCCAGCGCCCTCCCCGGTCCTGATGATAGTTCCCAGGTTGCCGGGGTCCTGGAGGTTTTCCAGCACCATCAACAGCGGCTTCTCCGCCCGGAGCAGCTGATCCAGGCTGTACTCCGGACGGCTCACCACGCACAGGATTCCCTGGGGTGCCTGCGTGTCAGACATCCTGGAGAACAAATCCTCTGCCACAGTCTCGTAGCCTGTCCGGGAGAGCTTCTCCCATATCGCCGGCTGCCTTTTCGCCTTCTCGGCTGCACCTTCCGAGACGTACACCTCCCTGATATCTTCCTCCGGCGCCTCCTGATACATTTTAAAGCCCTCCGCCAGGAAAATGCCGGCGCTCTTTCTCTCCTTCGCCTTTGCCTGCCACTGTATAACCTGCTTTACTTTTGGATTTGCCCTGCTGGTGATCATCACGCCAACCATTCCTTTCTGCGAAAACAGCTGCCCCCGTATCAGGAACAGCTGTCTTTTTTAACAGCTCAAACAGCTTGTCTGAACTGCTGCGTCTTTTTAAATTGCAAGCATATGCGCCACTTCAAACTGATATTCATCAATACTCTTCTGCATGTTCAATGCTTCCTCGATGTCAAAATCCTCAAACCTGCCGTGCTTATAACCTACTATCCTGTTGGTCTTGCCCTGCAGCATGATATCCACCGCATACGCCCCCATGATGGAAGCATAATAGCGGTCCATTGCAGTAGGATTGCCGCCGCGCTGCATGTAACCCAGAATAGTCGCCCTGGTTTCAACCCCGGTAGCCGCCTCGATCCGCCTCGCCATGGAAGTAGAATGTCCGATTCCCTCCGCATTGATGATCAGGTGATGGGTCTTTCCCCTCTTACGGCTTTCGATAATGTGATTGATGATCTCCTGCTCATTGTACTGATATTTCTCAGGCAGCAGGATATCCTCCGCGCCGTTTGCCACACCGCACCAAAGGGCGATATAACCCGCATGACGGCCCATTACTTCTATAATACTGCATCTCTCATGAGAAGAAGACGTATCCTTTACCTTGTCTATCGCCTGCATCGCCGTGTTCACTGCCGTGTCAAAGCCGATGGTGTAATCCGTACACGCGATATCCAGGTCAATGGTGCCGGGAAGCCCCACCGTGTTGACCCCCAATCTGGAAAGCGCCTGCGCCCCACGGTAAGAGCCGTCGCCGCCAATGACGATAATTCCGTCAATCCCATGCTTTGCACAGATTTCAGCGCCTTTTTGCTGATATTCCGGCTTCTTGAACTCCAGGCAGCGCGCCGTGCCCAGCACCGTACCGCCGCGCTGAATGATATCGGACACATGACGCGCCTGCATGTCAATAATATCCTCATTCAGCAGACCATTGTACCCTTTCTTGATCCCCTTTACCTTCAGACCGCGTGATATAGCAGTGCGGACAACCGCACGGATCGCCGCGTTCATCCCCGGTGCATCGCCGCCGCTTGTCAAAACGGCAATTGTCTTTATCTCATCTGCCATATTTATCTCCATTCCCGCCGCACATGGAATTCAGCACTATTCCCTGCAGCCATACATTGTCAGGATAAACCTGCCAGTTTTTTATTTTAATCTATTTTTTCAGGCATTTCAATAGTTATCATTACGTATTTTAACATATTTTTGCGTTCTACACCTTAATATTTACATTTTCCCTGCCAAACATACCACTCAGTTTCTCCCGGAGCGCCTCGTCAGCGCAGACACGTAAGTTTCGCGCCAGCACCTTGTAAGCCTTTGTATTCCGCAGATAAATGACCACATCGTCATTGCCGTCGGAATCCGCGATCGCCGCCAGCAGCTCCTGTTCCCTGGCACGATAGCTTTCCTCGTCAGGGAACTGGACCCAGATGCCGCAGGGAATCTTCCGTGCCTGAGGCGCAGAGCCGCCGCAGCCTGCGCTTCCGTTCCCGCTTCCACCGCAGCCTGCATTTCCGTTCCCGCCGCTGCCGCCCGCACTTCCGCCACCTGCACTTTTGCTGCGCCCCATGCTTCCAATCCCGCTTCCGCCGCGCCCATATCTTCTTCTAAAAAGCTCCTCCCCATTTGACTGTGCCGCTTCTTCAAAGGTGACGATCTGATCGCAGATCAGCTTCCCGTCCTTATCCTCCTCCACAGCGGCGTGTCCCCTGATAAATACCTTTGCGTCCTCCATAAGGATACTGCCGTATTTTTCGTAATCTCTGGGGAACACTATGACCTCCACATTGCCTACCAGATCCTCCAGGTTCAGGAATGCCATCACTTTGTCGTTTTTGGTGTACTTGACCCTCTTGTCCACGATCATGCCCCCTGTCACCACGTTCGCCCCATCCATCAGCGGCGGAGATCCCGTCTCCTCGTCCACGGCAAAATCGTTTGTGTTGTTGGTGACATATTTCTGCCAGAGCTCCTGATATTCCTCCAGCGGATGCCCGCTCAGATAAAAGCCCAGCACTTCCTTTTCAAACGCCAGCAGCATCTCCTTGGGATATTCCTCCAGTTCCGGCATACGAAAGTCAAATTCCGCCTTGCGGGAATCATCCACAATATCAAACAGGGACATCTGCCCTGCCAGGTTGTTCCTTTTATCCTTGGTGACACGGTCCAGCATCTGCGCATACACGCTCATGAACTGTTTCCTCGTACCGCCCAGGCTGTCCAGCGCCCCCGACTTAATCAGATTCTCAATGGCATGCTTGTTCATATTCCGTTCTGCCAGCCTGGTGATAAAATCATTCAGGCTCTTAAACAGGCCGCCCGCCTGCCGTTCCTGCACAATCTCATCCACCAGCGGCTTGCCGATGCTTTTCACCGCCGTCAGCGCATAACGGATACTCTTTTCCCCGCACACGGAGAAATATGCCTGCCCCTCGTTCACATCCGGCGGCAGTATGGTGATCCCCACGCTGCGGCAGGTCATAATATATTCGCATACCTTCTTGGGGAAGTCAATCACCGAAGTCATCAACGCCGCCATGAATTCCACAGGATAATAATATTTCAAATATGCCGTCTGCACGGCGACCACCGCATAACACGCCGCATGCGCCTTGTTAAAGGCGTACTTTGCAAAATCCAGCATATCATCATAAATACCGCTGGCAACCTGCTCGCTGATGCCCTTTGAAATACAGCCCGGGACATTCTCCTCCTGATTCCCGTAGATGAAATTGGCGCGCTCTTTCTCCATCACCGACTGTTTCTTCTTGCTCATGGCGCGGCGCACAAGGTCGCTGCGCCCCATGGTATAGCCGCCCAGATCCCGGACGATCTGCATGACCTGCTCCTGATAGACGATACAGCCATAGGTGGGCGCCAGGATTGGCTCCAGCTGGGGGCAGGAATATACCACGGCATCATGGTTATTCTTCCCCTTTATATACTTTGGTATGAAATCCATGGGACCCGGACGATACAGCGAGATGCCGGCTATGATATCCTCCAGGTTCCGGGGACGCAGCTCCTTCATAAAGCTCTTCATGCCCCCGCTTTCAAGCTGGAATATGCCGTCCGTACGCCCTGTCCCGATGGAGGCAAGCACCGCGGGATCATTGTAATCAATATTGTCAATATCGATATGCACTCCCCTGATCTGCTCCACAAACTCCACCGCGTCATGGATCACGGTCAGAGTGCGCAGCCCCAGGAAATCCATCTTTAACAGCCCCAGCTCCTCCAGCGTTGTCATGGTAAACTGCGTGGTTATGGAGCCGTCGCTGCCCCTGGAAAGCGGCACGAACTCATCCGCCGCCTTCGGGCAGATGACCACCCCCGCCGCATGCATGGACGTATGCCTGGGAAGCCCCTCCAGACGCCTGCTCATATCGATCAGGCGGTGCATCTGCTCGTCCTCCTGATACATTTTCCTGAACTCCGGATTCAGCTCCATAGCGCGGTCTATGGTAATGTTCAGCTCATTCGGTATCATCTTGGCAATAGAATCCACATAGGCATAAGGCAGGTCCATCACCCTACCCACATCCCGTATGACGCCCTTTGCCGCCATGGTTCCGAACGTGACAATCTGCACCACCTTGTCTGCGCCGTACTTCCTGCTCACATAGTCAATGACCTCCTGCCTGCGGTTAAAGCAGAAGTCAATGTCGATATCCGGCATGGTCACACGCTCCGGATTCAGGAACCGCTCAAAAACCAGGCTGAATTTCACCGGATCGATCTTGGTGATCTTCAGGCAGTACGCCGCAATGCTCCCGGCTGCGGAGCCCCGCCCCGGCCCCACCGGTATGCCGTTCATCCTGGCATAATTAATAAAATCCCACACGATCAGGAAATAATCCACATAACCCATGTCCTTAATGACACCGAGCTCATAATCCAGACGTTCCCGCAGAGTCTGGCCGCTCTCCCCCACAGGCATGTTTTCATCCTCATAGCGTTCCGCCAGCCCGTCATCACACAGTTTATTGAGATAACTCCACGAGTCATATCCTTCCGGCACTTCATAGTGAGGCAGTTTCGTGACGCCGAACTCAATCTCCACATTGCAGCGGTCCGCGATCCGCTGGGTATTTTCCACTGCCTCCCAGGCGTAAGGGAAAAGCCCCTTCATCTCCTCCTCGCTCTTGACATAATACTGCCCGCCCTCATAGCGCATCCTGTCCGTGTCTGTAAGCTTCTTGTTGGTCTGCAGGCAGAGCAGGATATCATGGGAATCCATGTCCTCCGCATAGGTATAATGGACATCATTGGTGGCGACCAGGGGGATCTCCAGCTCCCTGCTCATCTTCAAAAGCTCCGTATTGACCAGCCGCTGCTCCGGCAGACCGTGATCCTGAAGCTCCAGGAAGAAATTCCCCTTCCCAAAGCAGGCCTCATACTTTCTCGCCGCCTTCCGCGCCTCGTCCAACAGCCCCTTGACAATATAGCGCTGCACCTCCCCCGCAAGACAGGCAGACAGTGCAATGATGCCTTCATGATAGCGTTCCAGTATCTCCATATCTATCCTGGGCTTATAATAAAACCCCTCCGTAAATCCCTTGCTCACAAGCTTCACCAGGTTCGCATAACCGGTGTTATTCTCCGCCAGGAGCACCAAATGGTAATATCTGTCCTCTCCCCCGTTTAACTCCTTGTCAAAGCGGGAGTTCGGCGCCACATAGACCTCACAGCCCAGCACAGGTTTAATGCCCGCTTCCCTGGCAGCCCTGTAGAAGTCGATCACACCGTACATGACACCGTGATCCGTGATCGCGGCGCTGTCCATGCCCAGCTCCTTTACGCGGGCGACATATTCTTTTATTTTATTGGAACCGTCCAGGAGCGAATACTCCGTGTGGACATGAAGATGTGCGAATGCCATATCAAAACTCCTCTGCTGCTTTGGTTTTCCACTCGTTTCTATCCGTCTTTACCCGTCCTAATTTATCCGGCCGTTATCTTTTCCCAAAATATCCATATTAATCATCTTACCATAACCTTCCACAAATTACTATGAAAATTAAAGATTTTCATAGTAAGGATGGCCATCCGGCCGCTTTCTGCCGAGACTATGGTCTGGTTTACTATGAAAATTAAAGATTTCCCAGAGCGTGTTTGAAAATGCTTCCTTCCGGATGTGCGTCACAGTTTGCAGGAGATTAAATTAAAACGGCAGCCCTTTTTTGAAGGCTGCCGCTCTGTCATTATTATGCAATTGCCCTGTCGCTTACAGGTATTTCTTCAATGTGTCCACGCGATCCGTCGCCTCCCAGGGAAGGGACACGTCGTCGCGCCCGAAATGTCCATACGCCGCCGTGGCCTTATAGATAGGCCTGCGCAGGTCGAGCATTTTGATGATGCCTGCGGGACGCAGGTCAAAGTTCTCGCGGATAATCTCCACCAGCCTGTCATTGCTCACTTTTCCGGTACCGAAAGTGTCCACCATGATCGATGTGGGCTGTGCCACACCGATGGCATAAGAGAGCTGGATCTCACATTTCTCCGCAAGCCCTGCTGCCACAATGTTCTTCGCCACATAGCGTGCCGCATATGCCGCGCTCCTGTCCACCTTGGTGCAGTCCTTGCCGGAGAAGGCGCCGCCGCCGTGACGGGCATAACCGCCGTAGGTGTCCACAATAATCTTGCGCCCGGTCAGCCCCGCGTCTCCCTGGGGCCCTCCGATGACAAACCTGCCGGTAGGGTTGATAAAGAACTTAGTGTTCTCGTCCACCATTTCCGCAGGGAGAATCGGATCGAACACATACTTCCTGATATCCTTATGTATCTGCTCCTGGGTGACGTCCTCATCATGCTGGGTGGAAAGCACCACTGCCTCCAGGCGCACGGGCCTTCCGTTCCCGTCATACTCTACAGAAACCTGGCTCTTGCCGTCGGGGCGCAGATAAGGAAGCGTGCCGTCCTTACGCACCTTAGCCAGCTGCCTGCAGAGCTTATGGGCAAGTGAGATCGGATAAGGCATCAGCTCCGGCGTCTCGTTGGTGGCATAGCCGAACATCATGCCCTGATCCCCTGCGCCGATGGCCTCCAGCTGCTTATCGCTCATTTTAGCTTCCGAGGAAGCTGATGCTTCCTTTGCCTCCAGCGCCTTGTCAACGCCCATGGCAATGTCGGGGGACTGCTTATCCAGCGCCACCATGACCGCGCAGGTATTGCCGTCAAATCCCACTGCCGAACTATTGTAGCCGATCTCGTTGACCGTCCTGCGGACAATGCCTGCAATATCCAGGTTCGCCTTGGTAGTGATCTCGCCTGTCACAAGCACAAAGCCTGTACAGCTTGCTGTCTCACATGCCACACGGCTCATGGGATCCTGCTCCATGCAGGCATCCAGGATCGCATCAGATACTGCGTCGCACAGTTTGTCAGGATGTCCCTCTGTCACCGACTCCGATGTAAATAAGTGTTTTTCCATAAATATATACCTCCTTAGTTGAAAGATTTTACACATAAAAAAACCGCTTACAAAATAAGCGGACTCAAAATCTTTCGATATGCAATCCTCTTATTGTTCGACTTTTATTCGCTCAGGAGGGCACCTTCCCAACAGGGGGGTTGCCGTGGCTTCACAGATCCTATGTATCTCCACCAACTCTGAATAAGAGAAAATATTTAGTTGCTACATACACAATACTATGAATGTGCCCTTCTGTCAACAGTATTTTTCATTTATCTTTCATTTTGTATTTTGTCAATAGTTTTGCGACAAGTTTTTAAAAAATTTTAACTATCATTTTACAAAAAAACGCAACAGTCCAGACAGATTCACCAAACTGTTGCCAATAAACACCAGAACTGTCAGCCCACGACAGTTCAGCCCACCCTCAGCTTAAACTTCTGGAACTCCTTCTCCGTCTCCACCAGCTCGATATGCGCGCCCAGATTCTGCAGTTTCAGGTGAAAATCCTCGTAACCGCGCTCAATATACCTGATGTCATCCACCAGGGTAAAGCCCTCGGCCGACAGCGCCGCTATCACAAGCGCCGCGCCTGCCCGAAGGTCCGGGGCAGAGATGCTGGCGCCCGTATACCTGCCCACCCCGTCTATGATCGCCGTGTTGCCCTCCACCTTGATATTTGCGCCCATACGCGTCAGCTCGTCAACATATTTAAAGCGATTTTCAAATATGCTCTCCGTCACGATGCTGGTGCCCCTGGAAAGCGCCAATGCCGCCGTGATCTGGGGCTGCATATCCGTGGGGAACCCGGGATATGGCAGGGTCTTCACATGAGTGTGCAGGAGAGGCTTGGAAGATACCACACGGATACAGTCCTCCGCCTCCTCCACCTCACAGCCAATCTCCAGGAGCTTCGCCGTGATAGACTCCAGGTGCTTTGGAATAATATTTTTGACCGTCACATCCCCCCTGGTAACAGCAGCGGCGAACATAAACGTCCCTGCCTCTATCTGGTCGGGGATAATGGTATATTCCGAGCCATGGAGCCTGCTCACGCCCTTGATACGGATCACATCCGTACCGGCGCCCTTGATATTTGCCCCCATGCTGTTCAGGAAATTAGCTACATCGACCACATGGGGCTCTTTCGCCGAATTTTCGATAATAGTAAGGCCCTCGGCAAGCGCCGCCGCCATCATTACATTGATGGTAGCTCCCACGCTTACCACATCCATATAGATATGGCTGCCCGTGAGCCGCGCCGCCTTTGCCTTGATCAGCCCGTGTTCGATGACCACCTCGGCGCCAAGGGCACGGAAACCCTTGATATGCTGGTCGATCGCCCGACAGCCGATATCACAGCCGCCGGGAAGCGCCACCTCGGCGCAATTATACTTTCCCAGGAGAGCTCCCATGAGATAATAAGAAGCCCGAATCTTCTTGATCGTCTCGTTTTCAGCCACCAGGCTGTGAATGTTGCCGGCATTTAAGATTACCTTATGCCTGCCCGCGTGACGCACTGCCACGCCGATGTCCTGCATTGCATTCAACATCACATTGATGTCCCGCACATCAGGAACGTTATCTATATATACGGTTTCGTCCGTCATGGCAGAAGCGGCGAGGATAGGCAGCGCTGCATTTTTTGCGCCCCCTATTTCCACGTCACCCACCAATGGATTTCCGCCTTTGATCGCGTATTGTTCCATTCTTATACCCCTGCTTAAGGTTTTTGGTAAAGCAATCTTAACATAGTTTCCACCTTTTGTAAACGGAACGGGTGTTCCAATCCGCTTACGCCTGATTACCTCGGCACATATTTCAGAGGATCAACCTTTTTGCCGTTTATGATCATTTCAAAATGAAGGTGGGGACCCGATGTGACTCCCGTGTTGCCGCTGAGCGCTATCCTGTCTCCCTGCTTCACCTTCTGGCCGGCCTTCACAAGTATCTTGCTCAGATGCGCATACCTGGTCTGCCTGCCGTCCGGATGGTTGATATAGACTGCGTAGCCGTAGCTCCCTATCCAGCCTGCCCTCTCCACAGTCCCGCCTGAGGATGCATATACGGGCGTACCCGTAGGCGTAGCCCAGTCTACAGCCTGATGATAGGTGGACGCACCTGGAACAGGCTGCGCGCGGTTGCCAAAGGTGGACGTCACCCTGCCGCCGTTGATAGGCTTGATATAGGTAGGCGGAACCTGGGTTCCCCGCTCCACGATCTTGGAAACTGCCTCCTGGGCGACTTCTTCCTTTATGATCTCCCGCGCCACCTCTTTGTCATTGACATACCATACCCTCGCCACCACCTTGCGTGCGCCTGCAGAAGGCTGCCTGCGCACCACCACCTTGCTGGTGTACCAGTTGGGATTGTCGATATATTCAATTTCGGCATCATATATTTCGTCGTAATACTTGTCCTCAACCCTGGTCACGGAAAGCTCCGGCTCCGGTACGGTAATCAGAAGCTGATCTCCGATATGCAATATAGTATTGACATCTTCCAGGATATCATTCATCTCTACGATCTGTTCCATGGGAAGATTTACCCT
>CAOKQK010000017.1 GCA_948470905.1 uncultured Lachnospiraceae bacterium
TGTTCATCCAACCGGTGAATCTTGGCTGGCAATCTCAAGATTCCGAGAGCCTATTTATATTGTTACCATGTAAATACTGCACACCGAGTGCATCCCGACCATAGACCGCCGGCAAGCTGCCTTCACAGGTTGCTTCACTGTAAATCCTGGCAGTCTGCGGTACAACGTGTCTGCCCGGTCATAATTTCCGCAATTTTGACTTCGCGGAAGGGGTGTCTGAACTGTTACGCCCTTATCAGTGTCAGTAACAAAAAAAGGGAATTTGGGTTGCATTATCATGAAAAGTAGTATATCATAATTCATTACAAAAGGAAAGGAACCCATCACGTTATGAACATATTAAAAATTGCCCTGCTGCAGATAGCTCCCTGCGGCACTCTGTCACAAAATCTTGAAAAAGGGCTGGACGCCTGCAGGCAGGCGAAAGAAAAGGGCGCCGACATTGCGCTCTTTCCGGAAATGTGGAGCAACGGATACCGCATCTACGACCGCCCTGTAGACGAATGGCAGGCGGAAGCAATCCCTGCGGACAGCGATTTCGTCAACGCCTATGGCACTCTGGCCAAGGAACTGAACCTTGCCATTGGCATCACCCTGCTTGAAAAATATGACAATAAAAATCCAACCCCTGAAAACGCCCCCCGCAATACCCTTATCCTGTTCGACCGGTTCGGTGAGCGAAAGATTACCTACGCCAAAGTACACACCTGCGATTTCGACATGGAGCGGAATCTGGCCCCCGGGGAGGACTTCTATGTCACCGCCCTGGACACCGCCTGCGGGGAAGTGAAGGTGGGCGCAATGATCTGCTATGACAGGGAATTTCCGGAAAGCGCAAGAATCCTCATGCTCCAAGGCGCGGAGCTCATCCTCGTCCCCAATGCCTGCCCCATGGAGATCAACCGCCTCTCACAGCTGCGGGGCAGGGCATATGAGAACATGCTGGCAATCGCCACCTGCAATTATCCGGCAACCGTTCCCGACTGCAACGGCGGCTCCAGTGTCTTTGACGGCGTGGTCTATCTTCCCGGGCAAAGCGGCTCTCGGGATACCTGTATCCTGCAGGCTGACGAAAAAGAGGGTATTTACATAGCGGAACTGAATCTGGATCAGCTGCGTGCTTACCGCCGGGAGGAGGTACACGGTAATGCCTACCGACGGCCAAAGAAATACGGGCTTCTGGTTGACACGAAAATTGATGAGCCCTTTGTCCGAAACAATTACCGGGGATAAATTGTGAGTAACGTAAATGTTGGGGGAGTTATCAGGCTATCGAAAGGAACTATTTCGCCAAACCCAAATTTAAAATAAACACTTTTCCATTAGTAGAAATTTCCCTTTTCTCCAATCTGCATACCCAACATTTTTATATCCATAATGTTCATACAAAGATAAGGCATATGGATTTTGGGTGAACACATCCAATCGTATGGATTTTATTCCTATTTCTTTTTGCGTTGCTTCAATATGCTTCAGCGTTTTTCTTGCAATACCTGTATTTTGAAAATCGGGGTTTACACATAATCTATGTATCACACAAAAACTATCATCTGAAAACTCCCATTTCCCCTTTTTATATTGTTCATCACTACATTTGTTTATAGAGTAAATAACAGCAATTATACCATTGATTTCCCCAACTTCTAAATATTTTTTACGAATATCATTTTCAAAATCCTCTTTGGTCGGATATAGATTATCCCATTGATAAATATTTCCCTTTTCCATATTTAGAATTGCATTATTTATCAAGATCATGATTTCATCAATATCTGTGAGGTCTGCTTTCCTGAAGTTAATTTTCATTTTTTCATCTCTCCAAATTTGATTTGTCGAAATGTCCGACTCGAACATTATAGCAGAAAGGGTTACATGTTAGATATCGCCAGTAATAATTCATTATCTGTCATACACCTGTACCTCCTGTCTAAAAAAACATATCACATCCCAAGAGTAAAATCAATTGAATTATCAAGGACTTTGCACTGTTTATGTTCGGAGATTCTGGGGTATGGCCGACTGTTCAAGATACTGAAAGACGGGCATGAAAGCAAGCCAGATAAAGCTGCAGACGCCACAGTCCACCAAGAGTCAGCGTATTTATGATAAAGGCTGCGGGTGTTGATTACTTATAGTCTTTTATCTTGTGTTTGGATGGTCTGAGGGTTCTAAATCATGACTTACACTGAGAACTTTTCTCCGGCTTTATCGTGTATAAGGGTAGGAAGATGACCCGCAGGCACTTCTATAATCAGCGGATCACAGAACGGAGGTTACTATGAAAAAGAAATCCTTATCTTTGGCACTATGCACCACACTGCTCCTTTCCACTCTCTGCGGCTGCGCCAGCCAGCCCGGCGCGGCAGGAATCACCAGACTGTCCGGCACGGGAGAAGACACTGACTCACAGCCAGGCGGCAGTTCAAGGCAGGCAGACGACATCCTGTCCAGCAACGACTCAGGACAGAGCGGCCCGCTGTCCGACAGCGGCTCAAGGCTGGGCGGCCCGCTGTCCAGCAACGGCTCCGGGCTGGGCGGCCCGCTGTCCGGCAGCAACCCCGGACAGGATGGCTCTCTGTCAGCCCCCTCCTCCGGGCAGGATGCCCTGCACCCCGCTGACGCCGCATCGGCCACAGACTTTGCAGTGCGGCTGTTCCAGCAGAATCTGCTCAACAGAAAAACCACCCGGGACAATGTTCTGATTTCCCCCATATCTGTGCTCTACGCCCTCTCCATGACCGCAAACGGCGCCAATGGGCAGACACTTGCGCAGATGGAGGAGGTCCTGGGCGCATCCGTATCGGAACTGAATGCTTATCTGCATGAGTACCGCACCTCCCTTCCAGAGAACGACGACTGCAGACTCCGTCTCGCCAACTCCATCTGGTTCAGGGATGACGAACGTTTTACAGTAAACGAAGACTTTCTGGCGCAGAATGAGGCATGGTACAATGCAGACATTTACAAAGCGCCTTTTGACAGCTCTACCGTAAAGGCTGTGAACAATTGGGTGTCCGATGCTACTGATAAGATGATTCCCCAGATACTGGACGAAATTCCCCCGGACGCCGTCATGTACCTTATCAATGGGCTCGCCTTTGACGCGAAGTGGGAAACTGTCTATGAGAAGTATGACGTCCGAAAGGGTGATTTTACCGATGAGGACGGCGACACCTGCCAGACAGAGATGATGTATTCTTCAGAAAGCCTCTATCTGCAGGATGAACAGGCTCAGGGCTTTCTGAAATACTACAAGGACAAAAAATATGCCTTTGCCGCGCTGCTTCCCAATGAGGGAATATCCGTTGCGGACTATGCTGCCTCTCTGGACGGAAGCGCCCTGCATGAAATGCTTTCCAACCCTGTCCACACCTCCATATCAGCGGCTATCCCAAAGTTTGAGACAGAGTACAGCAAAGAAATGAATGAACTTTTCGACGCAATGGGCATGACCGATGCTTTTGACAGCACTGTCGCCGACCTGTCCGGCATAGGCTCCTCCACGGCCGGGAACCTGTACATCAGCCGCATTTTGCACAAGACCTACATCGCTGTGGACGAACTGGGAACCAAGGCAGGTGCTGTGACATCTGTGGAGATAAAAGATGAATGCGCTCCCTTGATCGAGCACCAGATTTACCTGAACCGACCTTTCGTCTACATGATCATTGACTGTGAAGAAAATGTGCCTGTATTTATGGGAACCTTGATGAGCGTGAAGTAAATCCGCACACCTTATATCCCCTGTCCAGGCGGATCAGGTTACAGACCTGCCACCTGGACAAAACGTGATTGGGGGCTGTCCCACTGAGATATGCTCCCTTTCCAAGCTATATATTTGCCGGGAACCCTATCCCCAGTTTATTTATGGCGTCTTTTGATACTTCTTCGGCATGTTTCATATGCTGCTCCATATAATCAAAATCAGGATTCCCATTCTCATCAACGGGCAGCATGATAAAATCCTTTTCCATATCTTCCTTTTTCCACTTATCAATAAATGCATACTGCTGCCCTGCCCTTTTCAACAATGGAATCATAAACAGGGCTATGTATTTATTAAGCGCAAATCTGGGATACAGGACATTGACATCATCGGATGCCCAAAATTTCTCCTCCTGGTAAAATGCTTCCCCCACTGAACCATTATAACTGAGTGTAATGGTATTGGCAGGATGTATATGTCCCTCATTTGATATGAATGCCGTAATACCATTATTGTTTGAGCTTGCCCCGATAAACCTGATATTGCCCTCGCGCATGTCCGCCTTTGTCAATCTCTTGCCCTTCACCACCTCAAACAGGCTTTGAATAGTAAATTTACCCCAGCTTTCAGTATCAACCTTTCCATATTTTTTCAGAGTTCCTACAAAACGGAGTTCCGCAAGTGATGACATTACCACGTTTTCCCGCTTCTTCATATACGCTTCCATATACAGGAAATCAGGATTGCCATTCCCGTCCATGGGCAGTTTGATCTTTTCTGCACCAATACTGTCTTTGCTTCCCATATCGCTATAGGCATACCTGCTGCATACAGCCCTGATAACAGCTGCTATAAAACAGCCGTTATACAGGTTCAGGTCAGGATTGTATAACATTATAATGGAGGACCCGGCACCCCCTCTGCCAAGGAAATCTTCCTTTTGATAAAACGCGCTTCCGTCAATGGGGCTGACAGTAATGCAATTCCCTTTATCCAATTCTTCCTTTTCCTTCGGCTCCAGATACTTCAAAACCCCATTATTATAATTGCCGGAAGCCACAAAGGGCACCTTTCCCTCCATGTAATCGGACTGACTTCTCGCAGCGGGCCTTTTGACAGAAAATAAATCTTTTATCACAAACTCGCCCCATTCAGATGTGTCCAGTTTGACCATTTCCTGATTCCTCTCTATTTAAAGTTATGGATATCACATTGTCATCTGCAGAAATATGGCTGCTGTACATTACCTTTTTCAATAATGTCTCACTGAACGCTTTACTGTCGATACCCTGCTCAAACATCAGGTAATCCATCATTGTCTTGGTAAAGTCTTCCTCAAAAATCTCAAAAGGCTTTTCCGGCATTTGATAACTCAGATGCTCCGCAGGATTGATCCATTGAATGGTATCATCCCCTGACTGTTTCCGGATGATGGTAATCCATCTGTCCTCTATGCTTTGCCACCTGTCCTTAATGTCCTGCCTGCCCTGATTCTTTACGGTTTCCAGACCATCCTCCTCTATGTAGCAGGCAAATATTTCCTTATCATTTTGAGGAATTCCTGCTTCAAATATAAATATAGACGTAGTTACGCCCTCTGCAAATATCTTTTCCGGCAGTTTGATAATTTTCTCCAGAGTACTGTGTTTTAAAAGCTTACTTCCCTTTTTATCCTTTTCAAGCTTTTTATCAGGCAGGATGAACGCACATTTTGTGCGTTTGGGCACGCTTTTGAGCACATTATCCACAATGGTAAGACAGCCGTATTTCGACTCAAAAGGAGGATTCATCAGCACCTTTGTAATCCCCTTTGACTTAATCCAGTCACATGCCTCCTTTGTCCTGCTGTCCAAATGCTCCAGATTTGTTTTTCCATCCTTATGGATCAGCATATTGGCACATGCCAGGGCAAAGATTTCCCTGTCAAATTCAATTCCAAACAATTGTACATCCTTTATTTCCGCAGCTTTTCTTGTATGAATGCCCCCCGCATCCCTGATCATATTACACATGGCTTTCACAAGAAACGCCCCAGAACCACAGGCAGCATCCAATATTTTGTCGTCCTGATGTACATCAATCAGCCTGTACATAAAGGATGTGATATGATCGGGCGTAAAAACCTGTCCGCTCTCAGACTTCTTTTTATAACGGTTAAACTCGTTAAAAAAGATGCCCATGACATCCTCGCCGTTCCAGTAATCTGAACCCACACAGTCAGATATTTCCGTCACCCATTCAATGAAATTGTCAATGGCCTCCTGATTATCAACCGCATTCATTTTAATCTCAGCGTAAACCTCAAGAAGCAGATCCAATTTCTGATTCAGCTTCTTGCTGTCCTTTAAGGATTTCGACAATGTAGAATGAATTGATGTATGAAATGTAGGATAATCCATTCCCCTGGACAAGGTGGCCCCATATTGGCAGGCAACCAGTGCGCACGCCGTGAAAATCATTCTATGGTACAGATTTTTAATGCCAAACTCTATATGCAGGCAGTCATTAATACGTTTCGTCAGATTATAAATATGCTGTTTGTCTATCATATCCCGGGTAAACAACGCCAGATAATATGACTTATCCTGCAATTCAGGCGCAGCAGACGCTTCCTCCATGTTGTCCTTATACACCCGGATATCATTTCCATTATAAAGAATACCTATAACATGCTTGTATTGTTTCAGAACAATGTTGCAGTTCTTTATAAGCTCGTCTTCCCATTTCTGTTGAAAGATATTTTCTGTTTCAGACTTTGTTTCCAGGATAATGGCAGTTAAATTATGGTTATCCGGCAGATACCAGCCATCCGGCTTATCAGAAACCCCTTTAAATCCCAATTGATTAAAAGTCGTAACCTGCCCTGTCCCCTGTTGTATACCGGCTTCCACTTCATCAAAACCAAGGACAACTTTTGCCCTGTCTCTTATTTCGTCCTCTGTCCGATACTTTATCTTAGCTGTCATGAATTCCCCTGCTTTCTAATGCTCTCACGCACTGTCTATTTCCCGCCTGCAATATGTGTGGTTTCCCTCCAATGCATTATATCATATAAATGCTTATTTTACTACAAAAATACAATTATTATTGAAAATTAAATATCTGCGTATAAAAAACCGACATCCATACTTTGGCAGGGTACGGACGCCGATTTTATATCATTTTCCACAAGAGCATTCATTTTCCCTATAGATCCAGCTCCTCCTGGATATAATACTCCTCCTCGATCAGCCCAATGCCTGTAAAGACCGCCCAGACATAGGGCGCACCATATACATTCAGTGTCTTGGGACCCACAATCTTGCGGGGAGCCTTTTCTCCCACCTGATCCTTATAGAGCTTCTCAAACGCTTTCTCAAAGGTACTCCTCGTAATGGAGCGTTCTCTCCTGTCGGTAAAGAGCTCACCTCCCTTGATCGTGTAAGTAAAGGGCAGACCTTTTTTCGTAGAAAACTCCATGCCCTCATGTATTTCTATGATATCCCACAGATTGGCAATATTAATCTTTGACGTATTAAAATTCATTTTATCCTCCGTACCCCCCGACACCTCAACCTTTTCATGGTCAGAGCGGTGACATATTAATAAAATGGTACTCGCACGCCTCCATATTGTCAATAAAAACTTGAACCATTACACACAAAACTTATAAATACTCCATTCAAAACCCAGCAGCGAACCTGGCAAAATCTATGAACCAGTGCATGCCCATTGCCATCTGAAGGTTTTTCCTTTTCATTAGCATCGCCATGGGAATTCCAAAAGGGACACTGCCCAACAGACACATTACAATTGCCCATCCAGGTGATTCCACAAACACATCAGGATAATGAAGCAGCTCATGGGGGATAATCAATAAGATATAAATATAAATGTTGGAAAGAGGTTTTCCCCTTTGCCGCGAAGGATGTAATATGCATATGCCAGCAGGAAGAAACGGAATATCACTTCCTCCGCTATTGCAGGCTTCAGAGCAAAACCAGCGGAACTCAGCACCACTTCAAAATTTATCTGGCTCTCGCGGCATTGATCAAATATCCGCGCAAGCATGTCTATTCCCCTCATTTCCCGTGAGAATGAATAATACAATAAATTCAAAGCTGCCAGCGGAATTGAAATAACCGCTCCCAAACCAAAATATCCGATACTCCCCGCAATACCTGTATGTATGGAAGCATTGTCCCTGTCCGCCAGCTCGTACAGCCGACAGCCGGCATAAAATGAAACCATGACACAGACGCTTGTCACAATAATGTCTGCCGTCCTGGGGTCACGAAATAATGATACCAGGCATACCCCGCCAATAAGCACGGCGGCAGCTGCCTGCCGCCAGTGAAAAATCTTTGCCTTGAAAATATAGTAAATTGACAGCACCATTATCACAATCTCTGTCCAATTCCAGACTCGGGACATATAATTATGATAATGTGGAGTCATTTCCAGAGGTAATATTGTTCCGACCATATAAAGTAATAAGAAAAACGTCAATGGCATAAGGCATTTCCATCCAGCAGGAATTTGTTTCTCTGATTTCTTTATATAGCTTCCCATATGATCCTCCACATATTTTCATAAATAGTTACATTCCCAGGACTGCCAGGGTGCGGCACTAATTTCAATCATTCATGATGCCCTTTTTCTGATATCACTCCTGCGGAAAAACACAAGCGTAAGTGCTGTCATTACAGCAAATTCCAGGATCAGAATCAGAATCACATTCCGAAAAGTTCTCACTATGGCCGCCCCATCCTCCATATGATATAAGATAGTATCGCAGGCAAGCGCCAGATTCATTCCCAGCCATGCCAGATTCATGCTGACAACGCAAAGACCTTTTCTGCCCTTTAGCCTGAAAAAAGATACGATGAGCAGCGTCGCCGACAACATCACAATGCATGTATTAACCAAATCGAGGCATGGTCCCAAATCCGTCTGCGGAAACGGCAGGGATATTTTCCCGGCTGCTATGCCGCTGGTCAGGCTGCAGATCAGTGCCTGGACTATCAATATTACACAGATCAGCACAGTGCCAAGGACAGGAATGACCCGCTCCTTTTTAGCCGCCCGGGCTTTCTCCTCGTTCCCCTTCAACGCCAAAGCGCCTGTGAGCATAAGTATGGGCATGGCCATATAATAAAGCAGCATATCCAGTGACTGATAATGTATCTTCGGATGCCCCATGAACACCAGAAGCAGTGCAAGAGCAACTACCATCCATGAGCGAATATCCACAGACCACTTTACCTTTTTAAAAAAATCCACCTTTACTGCTTCTTTACCCAGATCCTGCTCCTGGATCTGCTCCACAAACTGCCTGCAGGCGGCACATTCCTTGAGATGTCCCTCCACCAGCCCCCTGGACTCCTCCGAACAGATTCCATCCAGATAAGATGCCAAGAGATCCTTGTTCACATCACAGCTAATCTTACTCATACCTGATCACCCTTCCTTTCCTTTTTCAACAGCTCCTTTGCCCTGAAAAAATTTACCCTTGCCCAGTTTTCCGACTCTCCCATGATCCTGCCGATCTCCTTGAACGACAAGCCCACAGAAGCCCTGAGATATACGACTTCCCTCATATTGACAGGAAGCTTGTGAAGCCTGTCCAGGACATCCAGCAGCTCCTCCCGCGCCAGAACCTGCCGTTCCACCTCCGTTCCCTCTGAGGGCACCCAGTCCGCCTCTTCCAGCGGAATATTTATCTTGTGTTTCTCCCAATGCTGATACAACAGATGCTTGGCAATCTGGCAGAGCCACACCGATATCTTGCAGGCGCCGTTGTAACGTCCTATGGACTTGATGGCCTGCAGGAAGGTCTCCTGGGTCAGATCCTCCGCCAGATCTGCATTCCTGCACTTTGAGAGCAGAAAATGATATACCAATTCCGCGTTTTCTTTGTATAGTTCTTCCATCCTTATTCCCCTTGCGTAATCTGACGGGCGTTTTGGCCAATATCCTGGATAGTCTTGTTCCGGATCTGCCTTGCTTTGTGCTTTCTCATGGAATATATCCTGTTTAAAAAGGTTTTGTTACAAATTTTTTTGATTTTTTTAGTATGCAAAAGCAAGGCGGAAGAAAAAGCCGTTAAAGCGTGTGCCTGCCGGGCACACCCAAAAAAGGGAAAGCAACATGTGCTTTCCCCTTCAGCAGGCAACCGCCTTTTACTCATTCTGCTCCTGTATTTCCCTCAGTATCCGTATCCGCTCCTGAACCCGCGTCTCCCTCAGCTTCCGTATCGGCTCCTGAACCCGTGTCTCCCTCAGCTTCCGTATCCGCTCCGGTTCCCTTATCTCCCTCAGCTCCCGTATCCGTTCCTGAGCCCGTGTCCCCTGAGCCTTCCTCCGGAACCTCAATGATATCCTCCGGACCGCGATCAAAACGATCCATGTAGGTCTGCGGCACGATATACACAATGCCTGGCTGGTCCGGAACCTGGATGTAATAGCTTTCCGTCGTGAGATTCTTGTCACCCACATTAATACGGAACCTCTGGACCGCCGTGTCAAAAATAATGGTCCTCTGCGGGACGTCAAGCCCATACTGGCTCAAATCTGTCACGTCCTCCAGTGCCTGGGTCGCCCTGAGGTCAGCAGTCCCCATAGCCATGGCGTTTAAATAATACGGCTTAACTGTCTGAGAATGATCCTCCGCCAGATACCATGTCCCGTCTACCTTTTCATACTGGTAAGTGACGCCCTCAAAGTCATAGATTATGTTAATGATATCATCGCTTTTTACATCAAATACAACAATACCTTCCTCCTCCGCGGGCTTCTGAGCCTGCGCCTCATTATATTTCCGGAGCCCAAAGAAAGCTCCCACCAGCGCCGCCAGTATCAACACCAATACTATCAATTGTATTTTTTGCTTCTTCATCAGCGCTTTCTCCTTCTGAACCAAATGATAAAGCCTGCCACCAGGCAGCCCGCAGGCAGAATGATCACCGTGACCGCCCCGATCAGCTTAGCCGTCCCCTGCGGCACCATCAGGTAAGAAAGCTCATAGCTTTTTACCGGGATGGAAACGCTTACCTCATGATCCACAAAACTGCCCACCGTATTGCTGAACAGGGTCAGGTTGCTGCCGCTCGCCCAGCTGTTGGCCTCATCGGTAAAGATCTGGTCACAGCCAAAGATCACCATGGTCCCCTGGCTGCCGTCCTCATTGGTCCGGACTGCAGACAGGCCCACAGCAAACGGGCCGTCCACATCATTGCTGCCCTTGTCATAGTTCTGCACATTTTGGGTATCTGCCTTGGCGAAGGCTTTGTCCGAGGTGCTCATAAACTCATTGTATGACATTCCCTCCGCTGATTTGTCCAAGATTTTGATGCCCTGGGAAAAAGGTGCAAAAATATAATTCCGTCCCGAACCATAAATACCTGCAGTGTAAGCACTGCTCGAAAGCTCCGGCAGCAGATAGTAAGGGACCATTGCGTATCTCTGTGTGTCCTTCTCTACTATCATTCCGTCCACCATTTCAATCCCCATATGCGCAAACAGCTTATCCAGGTTCGGCGTCTCCTCGTTCTCGTCATAGCCCGTAACCATGATCACGCTGCCGCCCCGGTTAAGATACTCCATGATCTTGCTCACATCCACTTCGGAAAAATCCTTCACTGCCCCATTGACAAGCAGACATGCCGCATCCTCCGGAACAGCCTCATAATTCAGAAGATTGATGGACTCATATTCCACATTCTCCTTTTCCAGGGCGCTGTTAAAGCTGCCGCTCAAAGTGTATTCCCCATGCCCCTGGGTAAGGTATATCTTAGGCATGTCATCAGACAGCACAAAGTCCAGCGCGCTGGTAATCTGCCCCTCCGCGTCATAGCCGGTGGGAACATAGGAATATGTGGTATAGTCAATGCTGGTCGCATAGATATCGCTGTAATCAATGACTTTGCTGCGCTTTTCGCTCACCACGATCAGACTGTTCATGGAAATGCTGCTGTCAGTATATTGCGCGAAAAACCGCGGATTTACATTTGGATCCACATACTCAACCTTAATGTGCCTGGAGGCGTCCTCATAGCGCTGCAGGGTCTGGGCAAGAGTGCTGTCGCTGGTATCCTCTGCCGCGATCACATAGATCGTCACATCCTCCTGGATCCCCTTGATATATTCCTTCGTCTGGTCAGTGATGGAGTACAGCTTCTCCGTGGTAACGTCAATGGACAGCCAGGATGCCGGTATCTCACCCGCAAAGAAGTTTACCGCCACTACTACCGCCACCATCACCGCTATCATTCCGGTGCTGTAGGCGCCTATGCTCATATTTTTGACAGAAACGCTGTACCGCCTTTTCTGGATGAACTGCACCGTCAAAAACAGCGCCAGCGCGGTCATGGAAATAAAATACACCACCGACTGCAGGTCCAGCATGCCGTTCAGCATATTGGAATAGGGCGTCGACATATCCAGGCAGCTGAGAAGCTTCGTCAAAAGATTCCCCGTATCGGAGATCAGGCTGCAGATCGAGGTCATCATGTACATCAAAAACAATATTATAAAAGTAAGTACCGAGGATATCACCTGGCTCTCCGTCAGGGAAGACACCATTACCCCGATGGCAATCGCCATCATCCCATAGAGGAAAAAGCCCAGGATAGCCACATAGGCACTGGCCAAAGGCACAGTCCCAAACCTGCTCATGATCAGGGGATAAGTACACACAACCGCGGTTGGTATGGCATATATGGTCATAAGCGCCAGAAATTTCCCCATGACGATACCGCCCACAGACACCGGCGCCGTCAGTATGAGCTGGTCAGTCTTGCTCCTCTTTTCCTCGGCAAGGATCCTCATGGTCAGGACCGGGACCGCAATAAAAAACAAAAGGGTCACGCTGGACACAGAATAGGAAAATTCAGGATATCTGTCCAACATATTATATACAAAGAAATACAATCCGATAAAAAACAATGTCACTGCGATGAACAGCAGCCCGATAAAAGAACGGAAATAGGATTTAAGCTCTCTCTTATATATCGCAAACATACTATTGCTCCTCCTTTGTATCTGCCGCCTTGCTTTCTGCGGCAGCTTCGCCTGCCGCTCTGCCTTTCACTGCGCCTGCCTCCGCTGTAGCACTGCCATCCGCTGCGCCTGCTTCCGCCGCAGCTGCGCTGTCTCCGGCGGCTGTCCCGTCTTCTTCCGCCGTTTCTTCGCCATCCTGCGCGTCTTTCTGTACACCCTTGGAATGCCTGCCTCCGAACAGCCCTTTCTTCGCCTTCTCCCTGGGCTTTACATCCCCGGTCAGTTCCAGGAAGATGTCCTCCAGAGATTTCTGCGTGGGAATCATTTCCATAACAGGCAGCTTCGCCTCCGCAAGCCCATAGAATACCGCCTCCCTTGCATCGGCGCCCTCCTGAAAGAGAATCATCGCCTTTGCCAGGCCCGGATCATGGGCCGCCTCCATTTTTACAGACGCAATCTCCGGAATTGCCTCCAGAGCCGCCTTCAGCTTCTGCGCATCACCCTTCACAGTCAGCTGCAGCTCCATGGAGCCTGTCATCAGCCTTTGCAGCCCCTCCGGGGAATCGCTGGCAACAAGCTGCCCGTGGGCAATAATCATAATGTGGTCGCATACTGCGCTGACCTCGGACAAAATATGGGAGCTCAGTATGATTGTATGGTTTTTGCCCAGCTCCCGGATCAGGTCGCGGATTTCTATGATCTGTTTGGGGTCCAGCCCCACCGACGGCTCATCCAGCACAATGACCTCCGGATTGCCCAGCACAGCCTGCGCCAGACCCACCCTCTGTCTGTAGCCCTTGGACAGGTTCCGGATCAAACGCCCCCGCATATCCGTGATCTGTGTCATCTCCATGACCTTCTGGATCTGGGCTTTCCTCTCTTTTGACGCTATCTTTTTCAGCTGGGCAACAAAGGAGAGGTACTCTTCCACCGTCATCTCCGTGTAAAGAGGCGGTATCTCGGGAAGATAGCCAATCTTTTTCTTTGCCTCCTCCGGCTGTTTCTGGATATCCTTGCCGTCTATCGTCACCGTCCCGCCGGACGCGGCAATGTATCCCGTAAGGATGTTCATGGTTGTGGATTTCCCTGCTCCGTTCGGTCCCAGGAAACCATAAATCTGTCCCTTCTCTACCCGAAAGGAAAGATTGTCTATGGCAACATGATCCCCGTACCGTTTCGTAAGATTTGTCACTTCAATCATATCTTTGAACCTATACCTCCCTGCCCGCTCCAACGGACATTATTTCCCCGTCTGGCCCCACTGCACGATGCCAACACGTTTTCATTTGTTAATTGTATAAATCAATTGTCACCATTTCGTGATGATTTTGTGAACGTTTTGTGAACCGAAAACGCCCCGCTGCACCCGTCCCCCTCCGCTGCCAGCATCACACATGGCCCCTTTGCCGGGATATCGCGAAAGGCAAACTTCTCCTGACCGTTCATGAATTCAAATAAACGCCCGTCCGAATACAGCGCGATCCTAGGGCAGCTGCTGTAAACAGTGGCACAGAAGCTGCCATTGTCCTGCCTTTTCACGCTCTCCGGCACAATATACACAAAAGGCTCCGGATTCCACCTGGCCTTATATCTGTAAAATTCGGAGGTAAGCCTGCCGCTGCCTTCCTGGATCAGGCTTCCCTTTCCGCCCCGCAGCATGGGAATATCCCCCAAATTTCCCGTTTCTTCATTGTATTGCAGGCATGACATACTTGTCAATATCAAAATCCCCAATCGGTCACACAACTGCAAAAAGGGCTTTACCAGCCCTCTCCCCTGCTCTATATAAATACTGTTCGCCCCAAGGCTCAAAAGCTTCTGCAGGTCTTCCATAAAAAGCCGCTGCCCCTCCGCCGTCCTTGCCTGCGCAGGCATCCTGTATCGGACCGTCCTCAGCTCAAAGGGAGAGCCATTCATGACAAATCCCCTCCCGTCCTGACGTCCTGTGCTGCGCAGGGGAAGCGGACGGCAGATCCGGTCGATACAGGCTCCTCTCTCATCCCATAAGGTCACTTCCAAAGTATACAGATAGGGATCTCTGACTCCGCTCCACAAATGGGGCTGCAGCAGCATCGCCCTCAGCGGTTCTTCCTCCGCAGCCATTCCAAGACATTCCAACACTGTCTTCTGCTGCCCGTCCCGCAGCCACAGGTGGACGGTCTCCCCCCGGGGCGTCCCTGTATAGCAGAGCTTCCATTCCAGGTAAGCCCTCCCCGTCTCCAGCCTTATCTGTGTCCCCGCGCCTTCCCCAGGCGCCTTCCTGTCAAATGCCAGACTCATCTGCCATCCTCCTGTCTCTGCCTCTTCTCCTGAAGAATGGCGGTATTTTTCTCCACCTCTTTTCGGGTAAGCGGATAGGCAAACTGCATGATCAGGAACACGATCAGATAGCACACTCCCGGCACCAGGGTCGCCACCGTGTATATCCTCTCCGAGACGGCTTCCGTCTGAGACGGCGCCTCCGAAATATATCCGATTGCTGTCAGCACAAAGCCGCCAAGGCCCCCCGCAAGTGCCTGTCCCACCTTTCTGGCAAAAGAATACACCGCATAGACCGTGCCGTCCTCCCGCCTGCCGGTGACAACCTCCTGATAGTCAATGATATCCGTGATGAATGCCCAGACGATCAGGTTGAACAATCCCACACCCACGGTGCCGCAGAAAAGGAACACCATGAAAACCGGAATGCTTCTCACTCTCAGGAAAAACAATAACAGGTAGATTATCCCTGCAAAAAGCATGCCGAAAGCTCCCGCCTCTTTCTTTCCCACATCGGCAGCGATCCTGGAGATAAAGGGCGCAAGCAGGAACACCCCCGCGATGCTCACCACATTGACAATGGCCAGGGCTTTGGCATTCTTAAAGTAATCCAGAAAGAGATAATTGTTCATGGTCTGGCTCAGCAGGCTTGCCAGCAGCAGCACCAGCGCCGCACAGACGATCGCCAGCAGCGGGCGGTTTCTGCCCAGTCCTGCCAGCATGGCGCCCACTCCTTCCTTTTGGGACTCCTTTTTTTCAAAAGAGACTCGCTCCCTGCACAGGGAATAACAGAGTATATAACAGGCCACGGACAAAATGCCAAATACGATTGCCGTCACCGTAAAGCTCACCGGCTTTACAATCTGACTGCCATCCTCCCCTGTGTCATAGACGATCAGCGGAACCAGCGCTCCCACGATCAGTCCCGCCAGGCTTGCACCCACGCTCCGGAAAGTTGACAGGGATGCCCGGTGCTTCACGTCCGTGCTGATCACCGACGCCATGGAGCCGTATGGGATATTGATCGCCGTGTAGCAAAAACTGCTCCACAAAAGATATGTCACCGTCATATAGACAATCTTCGCCCAATACGCCCACCCCTGCACGAAATAAAGATACATAATGGAGCTTGCCACGGCTACCGGGACACACATTCGCCGTATCCAGGGTCGGAACCTGCCGTCCTTCGCCGGCTGCACATGGTCTACGATCCTCCCCATGGTCACATCAGTGAAAGCGTCCACTATCCTGGCCCCCATGAACAGAATCCCCACTATAAAACCGCTTATGCCCAAAACCTTGGTATAAAATACCATGAGATAATTGCTGGCAAACAGGAAACTGAAATCGTTCCCAAAATCGCCAAACATATATCCAATCTTGTCCGGCAGCCCAAAAGGACGTTCCGAAACGCTCCTGTCCCTCTTGATATTTCCCCTGTCGTCTACTTGCTTTGCCATATGATAACCACGCCTTTCCCGCACCGGCGTCCGCCGTACAAACTTATATTTCGCAACTTATAAAACCTTATAAGCTAGCATTGCACGCTGCAGGGAATATTATTCATGTGGTTTTCCCGCAAACCGGAACAGGCATTTTTTATGACAGTCAACACCCCCGCGGGAATAAACATCCTGCTCCTGTCCCGGCGCCGACAGGAGCCAAATACGTCCTGTCAGTTCAGGATATATGTATCCTGCCGGTCAAAGACCTCCACAGTCATCAGCACTCCCAGACGATAGCCCCGGATGAAGCGCCTCTGCGCATAAGAGCAGCTTTCCTCAAAAACAGTATCTACCAGGTCTTCCAAAAGCTCCCTGTCCTCATCGCAAAGCCTCTCCTCCAGTTCCTCCTGAAGCCTGCAGGCTTTCTCGGAAAGCCACTGATACTCATGACTGCGTTCCTCCACTTCCTCCTCCACACATAGACTTCCATCCGCAAACGCATCCAAGATCTTTCCCATTTGTATTGTACCTGTCCTTTCTGAAATTTATTATTTTACCTGTTTTTTTAAAATTACCTGTTTTTTTGATCTTTAACCCCCTATGCATCCTTTGGCACGCGTGCCAAAGGCAGGCGCTGTTTTCAAAATTTGAATGCCCACATCCAAACTTCAACCTGAAACCACACATTTATGCACTTTTCATTCCTGTCAGGGATTGTTTTTTGATTATAGTGATTATATGATTTGTCTTTTATGATTTATTATACTTGATTATTTGAAATGAATCAAGTATAATTTAATACTGATCCAATATTTTTTTCGAGATTGAATAACCGTTCTTAAGGAGTACAAATATGAATGTCACCTATATCTTCCACAGCGGTTTTCTGGTGGAAACAAAAGAATGCTATTACATTTTTGATTACTGGAAAGGCAACCTTCCAGCCCTGGACGTGTCAAAGCCTGTTTTTGTCTTCTCCAGCCACAGCCATGCAGACCATTATAATCCGGAAATATTTGGGCTGCTGCGCTCCCTGGGCATGCACCGGATCATCGCCGTCCTCTCCAGGGATATTCCCCAAAAACACTGGCCTGACAGCCTGCAGCCTGTGACTGAGGCGGAATTGGCTGCCTTCCCGGACATGCTTCACTCACAAACAGAGGCGTGTCCTGCTGTGAAGGCATATCACAGCCAGAAATATGAGCTGCCCTTTCACACCCATGTGGAAACCCTGCTTTCCACGGATAGCGGCGTCGCTTTTCTTGTCACCTGCCCTGATGGAACAATCTATCACGCCGGAGACCTGAACGACTGGAACGGCCCGGAGACTCCCGAACAGGAGCGCCGGCAGATGACCGGCAGTTACCGGGCTTCCGTAAATAAACTGAAAGGGAAAGCCATCGACATCGCTTTCCTTCCCCTGGATCCGCGCCTGAAAGAATGCTATGCCGACGGCTTTCTGTATTTTTTAGAAAATATAGATGCACGACAGGTCTTTCCCATGCACTACTGGGAACAGCCGGAAATTATCAGGCAGTTTCTGGAGAAATATCCGCAATACGGGAATATTGTGGCGTATACCGAAATCTAACCGGGATACTGTCCTGTGTTCTCCTTCCGGTTCAAATCCCGTCCATACACATTCCGCCTGCGGAGTCCACGCGCTCACTGTCTACATGCTCCGCCTGCGGAGTTCCCATGCCCACTGCCTATATGCTCCGCCTGCGAGCTGCCACACTCACTGTCTACATGCTCCGCCTGCGGAGTCCACGCGCTCACTGCCTATATGCTCCGCCTGCGAGCTGCCATGCTCCTTCTCATGCTCCCTGAAGCTGTTTCAGCGCTTCCACTGTCCTCACGTATTCCGCCCTGACAACTTCTATATAGCCCTCATCCGCAGGCGCAGTCCCGTCCCGGAGCATCTCCGTCATTTCCGAGCCTGCCTCCTGAAGCCTGGTAAAGCCCAGGTTGGCGGCAACGCCCTTCAGGGTGTGCGCCGCCCGGAAAGCCTCCTCATAATTCTTTTCCTGAAGCTCCTTTTCCAGCGTCTCAAAGCTTGTATCATTCAGAAACTTCAGCGCAAATCTCTCCATCAGCTTTTCGTTGACCAGACGCTTGCTCGCCCCTGCGTAATCGGCTCCCAGCGTCTCATAGCACTCCTTCAGTGTCATAATATACCTCCTATTCCAGTTCCGTTTCTTCTCTCCAGCCCCCTTGCGGAGGAGCAATTTTCATCTGCACGGTACACATCCGAAAATTCTCCCGGGGGCTGCCAATCGCCTTGTTTATCGCAAAAGAGAGGTTATATCTTCTGTAATATGCACATTTCTGCCGCTGAGTATCTCCCACACCGGCTTTTCGGTATGCTCTCCCGCAAAATACTTCCTTGCACAGGCCATAGCCATCTGTACGTCCTGTTTTTTCTCCATTACGTCATAGGCCTGGTCATAGATACTCATATCAAACCTTTGCGAATCCTCCTCCAGCATAACCTCAAACAAATGAATCCTGCTCTGTATCTCCTGCGGCTCCTCCCCCCAGTCATACTCATACAGACGTTTTACGTTTTCCAAATCATCATAAAAGAAATTGCACCCCAAACGGCTTATCGCCCCGGGGAATTCTGTTCTCCTGATAAATTCAAACACACCCTCTGTGGACCATTTGACGTAATCAGCCCATTCCCACAAGCCCGACTTCCTCAACACCGCATAGGTATACTTTCCGTTGAGAACCATTCCGTAAAAACAGTCAAGGCTGTGCTCCAACGCCTGGACAAACGGTTCAACAAAATTAATAAGCTCCTGATGATCCACCTCCAGAGTATCTCCAAGCCGGAGCGTTTCGCTCATATGATACGCCTTAATCATACTTTTCTCCTCATCTGCATCATGTTCACAGCCCCTATTCCATCATGGCTGCTGCGCTGTGATAGTCTGTATCTCCTCGCGGAATATCAGATGATTCAAGTCATTGGCTGCCTTAAACAGCAGCACATCCCTGCCGCCTGTAAGGACATTATACCTGGAATGCCCTGCTTTTTCAATACTTTTAATTTCCTGATCCGGCTTTGTCAATGCCCTTTCCACTGGAGCCTGTGAAGCTCTCCCTCTCTCTGCAGCCCGCAGAAACCGTTCTGCCGCAGGGCTTCATACAAGACGACGGCGACGGAATTCGACAGATTCAGGGAACGGATATCCGGGGACATGGGAATCCTGATGCAGCCCTCCTCATGCTCTGTCAAGATTTCTTCCGGGATACCGGCGCTCTCCTTTCCGAACATGATGTAATCCCCCGTCCCAAATTCCGCTTCCGTATATAGTTTCTTTGCCTTCGTGGTGGCAAACCATATCCTCGCGCCTGAATTTTTCTCCTGAAAATCTTCAAAATTTATGTACCTGTGTACATCCAGGTCTTTCCAGTAATCCATCCCTGCCCGGCGGATTGCCTTTTCATCCAGCCGGAAGCCCAGGGGCTCGATCAAGTGGAGGGACGTACCTGTCGCAACACAGGTACGCCCGATATTTCCGGTATTGCCGGGAATCTCCGGCTGGTGTAACACGATATGCATTCTGATGCCCCTTCCGTATTTTCCCGAGCGCGGCGCCGCCTGCTCTTTTCCGTCCTCCCCGAGCGCGGTGCCCGCTCTTTTCCGTCCTTCCCAGCGCGGCGCTGCCTGCTCTTTTCCGTCCCTCCGAGAGCGGCGATTACCTGCCGTTTCTCAGCTTCGTGACAAAGCGCTCCAGTCTGCTGACCGCCTCTTTTAAATGTTCCAGGGAATAGGCATATGAAATCCTCAAAAAGCCTTCCCCACAGTCCCCGAAAGCAGTGCCCGGCACAACTGCCACCTTCTCCTCCTCCAGAAATCTGCCAGCAAACTCGTCGCTGGTCATACCGAACTCCTTAATGCACGGAAACACATAAAAAGCGCCGTAAGGCTCAAAACATTCCAGCCCCATCTCCTGAAAGGCATTCATCAGGAAACGCCTTCTCTGGTTATATGCGGTACGCATCTCGGCAATGTCATCGTCCCCGTTTTTCAAGGCTTCTATAGCCGCATACTGGCTGGTGGTAGGCGCACACATAATAGCAAACTGATGGATCTTGGTCATCTGCTTAATGATCTCCGCAGGTCCGCAGGCATAGCCCAGACGCCAGCCGGTCATGGCATATGCCTTGGAAAAGCCGTTGATCAGGATCGTCCTCTCCTTCATACCGGGAAGCTCCGCAATTGACACATGCTTTCCCTTGTATGTAAGCTCGGAATAAATTTCATCCGACATGACAAATATGTCATGTTCAAGGATAACCTCCGCAATCTCCTCCAGATCCTTCCGTTCCATAATTGCGCCGGTAGGATTGTTGGGAAACGGCAGGATCAGTATCTTGGTCTTGTCCGTTATGGCTTCCTCCAGCTCTGCAGCCGTCAGGCGGAACTCGTTTTCCGCCTTTAAGTTAATGATTACAGGTGTCGCTCCCGCAAGAATGGCACAGGGTTCGTAGGAAACATAGCTGGGCTGGGGGATCAGCACCTCGTCTCCGGGATTGATCACGGCACGCAGCCCCATGTCAATCGCCTCGGAACCGCCCACAGTGATCAGCACCTCCGTCAGAGGATCATAGGTAAGCCCCTGCTTCCTGTATAGTGTATTGCATATCTCCTGACGCAGCTCCTTTAATCCGGCGTTGGAGGTGTAAATCGTCCGTCCCTGCTCCAGGGAGTAGATACCCTCATCCCGTATATGCCAGGGAGTGTCAAAATCAGGCTCACCCACCCCCAGGGAGATAGCGTCCTTCATCTCATGTACAATGTCAAAGAACTTACGGATGCCTGAAGGCTTCAGTTCCACAACTTTATCTGCTAAAGGATTCCTCATGGCGTGATCATCTCCCTTTCGTCTTCTTTTTTCTGGGACAGCACAGTGCCATGATCCTTATACTTTCTGAGGATAAAGTGGGTTGCCGTGCTGAGCACCTGCTCCAGGGTGGAGAGCTTGTCGGACACGAACGCGGAAACCTCCCGCAGGCTCCTGCCTTCCAGGATGACCATCAGATCATAGCCTCCGGAAATCAGATACACACTATTCACTTCGGGATATCTCTGAATGCGCTCCGCAACATTGCCAAATCCATGCCCCCTCTGAGGCGTGACACGCACCTCGATCAGCGCCGTCACCTTGTCAATGTTCGTCTTCTCCCAGTTGATGAGGGTATGATAGCCGCAGATAATGCCCTCTGCTTCTAGTGCCGCCATCTCGTTCACCACATCAATTTCCTGCACTCCCAGGATGATCGCCAGCTCCTTTAAATCAATCCTGCTGTTCTTTTCTATGATTGCCAGTAATTCCTCTCTCATTTTAATACCTCCTGATTAAAGTATCGCCTCTCCGCTTCTACGCCCCCTTGGCTGGAAGGGATTTTCAGCGGTTCACACCACCTCTGAAAATTCCTTCCGGGGGCGTCTTACATTTCGAGGCTGTTTTTTAATTCCTCTGTGACATTAATTCAAAATTTGGGGAGTTTAAATCCAAATTTACTTTTTTATTGGGTTGCCCAGAAACTATTCGCAAATACATTTATCAGCCACTGCCGCCCCATATGCTGTCGCTCTGGGGTCTGTCCAGATAACGGATCTCGCCATCATTGACCAGGATCCGGTCATTGCCGTCCGTCACCTTGCCCACCACAGCCGCAGGTATCTGCTGCGCCGCCAGTGCCGCCGCCAGTGCCGCCCCATCCTCCGTCGTCATCAACAGGCTCCCCCCTGACAAAAGCAGATAGGGATTAACGTTGCAGCACTCACACACCTCCACCGTCTCCTGGCGCAGAGGCAGCTTCTTCATATCTATTGTCAGTCCAACGCCCGCGCCCTCTGCAAGCTCCCAGAGCGCACCGAAAATACCGCCCTCGGACACATCCCGCATGGCACAAACGCCGGACTTCATGGCGGTCGCCGCCTCCGGAAGGATAGACTGATAGCGGTCAAAGGCTGCTGCCTCATCCACGAAATACGCCGGGTACCTGGCAAGCAGCTTTTCCCTGTAGCGCTTCGCCAGATACGCCGTCCCCTGCAGCCCTATCCACTTGCTGACTACCACGTCCTGCCCAGGCATCGCCGTCCTCACGACATGGCCAGTGCCAGACAGCTTTCCGAGACATGTCACCGTCGCAACCGGACATGTCACCGCAGCGCTGACCCTCGTCTGCCCTCCTGCTATCTCCAGGGAAAGCTCGCCGCACTTTTCCTCCGCCTCCCGCATCAGGTCCCTGAGCTCCGCCTCCTCCACAGTTTCCGGCAGAAGCAGCGCGATGAGTGCCGCCGCAGGCTCCGCCCCGCCTGCCGCCAGGTTGTTGGCGCATTTCTGCACCAACTGTCCCATGGTCATAAACGGTTCCGGACAGGGCACAGCCCTGTCTGCACCCTGCCGATGCGCTGCTGTTGTACTGCTGTCGTCCTGCGCTATGCCCTGCCTCCCGTCACTATCCCGCCACACCGCCTGCTGCCTGCTGTCGCCTGCCTGCACTCTCACCGCCGCCTCCTGAACGCAGACAGCGGAAAACACTCCCTTGGAAAACGAGAAAATGGCGCAGTCTTCCCCTATACCTGCGCCACGCACCACTTCTTCCCTCCTGGTTTTTATTTCTCTCAAAACAGAGCGTTTTAAACAAACCTCTGACACTTTTCCAAGCTTCATCCCAGCTCCCATCTGCCTGCTCTGACAGGCATCCATATCAGGATTGTGAAATATCTTTTCCCCGTTCCCGCTTGCGGGAACTTTTCCGCTTGCGGGAACTTTTCCGCCTCTGCACTCCAACGCCCCTTAACCGGGAGCTTTTTTCAGCTGCAAGGAACGCATCTGAAAATTCTCCCGGGGCGTTTCCGTTTGGAGGTTGTTTAACCTTTTATTGTTTTGCATTTCAGCTTTCCAAATCCGGCATCAGCGGTCACTCCACAATTACTTCATCGGCAGGGTCCGGAACTGATGCCGCCTCCGATGAGGACGACGGAGACGACCCCGGCGAAGCCAGCGGTGCCTGTAATGTTTCCGGCGAAAGCGGTACTTCCGAAGACGGTGCCGCCTGCACTGCCGTCAGCCTGGCGACCACTTCCTTCACATGGCTCAAGCTGCCCGTACCAATAGCTGCCATAATCTCATTGTATGCAGCAAGGTCCGTTGTAGCCGTTCCCACCGTAACGCTTCTTGGCACCATTATGTAATTACTGCTGTTGACCTGCGTACGGCTGACCTCCCTGCCATCCTCCAGCACTACCTTCCACAGCCTTGCCCTGTAACCCACATGAGCCCCGCTGTCGGTGGCAATGTACCCGATGGGCCTGGTGTTGTCCGCATGAATGTCATCGGCCGACGGCTTGATGGTCTCCACAACCTCGCTCTCATAGCGCACCTCCCGACCTTCGGCTCTTGTTTCCCTGCCGTAAATATTAAAAGTTACCTTGTTATTCTCCGTATAGCCTTCTATGTATATCGGATACTCCAGATCATTTATAAATCTGAAGTCCTTGCCGGAGCCCTCCGCAATCGCCGCGTCCGCGGAAACATCCACGTAAGACACCGTCATGGAATGGCTGCAGCGCATGGTCACATTTAATTCCGCCAAAAGCACCGCATTATAAAGGGTGGTGGAAACCTGGCAGATCCCTCCGCCCAGGCTGTCTACTACCTTGCCGTTCAGATAAGAACCCGCCTTATAATATCCGTTTTCCTGAGTAAAGGGCGCCGTCTTCCCATAAACAGATATCTCCTCTCCCGGATAAAGGGTGATACCATCCAGCATCTGACAGCCATTCCTTATATTTGCCTTTCTATCGGCAGTAGAGCCCGCAAACGATGTGGTGAAGCTGCCCAGGATATCCCTGACCTGCGACAGCTCCTCCCGGCTGCCCCTTGCCTCCTGCACCTCCACGGCCAGTTCAATGACACAAGGCTGATAATCCCAAGCCCCTGTCAGATAATCATTGATCCTGTCGATGGACATCTCCACATCCAATGCATAGCCGCTGTGTCCCTCCACAATCCGGAACTCGCCGTTCTCACGCACCAGGGACATATTCACCGGCTCCATGTCATATCCGGCACACTCAGATGTCAAAAAATCACTGATAGCCTGCCTGTCAAAAGAAAGCCTGATGGGCAGCACCAGGTTCCTTCGCTCCAGATCCTTGAGCTGTTTGTAGCGCTCAATGACATTACCCCTGGTTCCCACCTCCAGCGCCTCCGTTACAAGTTCCGGATTCGCCCACGCGATCCCCAGTTCGCCCACAGTCACATCCACCCGGCTGCCCGCGCCTGCCAGAAGTGTCACCGACGTATCCTTCAAACCATCCACAAAGTCCTCAACCGCCCTGAGCGCTTCCTCCTTTGTCATGCCGGACAGATTCACGCTGCCTGCGTAAATGCCCGATCTGATAGTCTTTTCTCCCTTCGCCTGCACTGCCATGCCCATAGACAGCACACACAGCAGCAGGGCGCAGATACGTCCCATCCACAATATTCTTTTCATGCTGACACCTCTGATCCGCTTTGGCAGGCATCTGTTTATGACAAATTTAAATCCCAAAAGGTAACACTTTTGTTACAGCAAAACCTGCCGGAAGCAAGTCTCAATTGATTTCTTATAATAAATATGCTAAAGTAGATATAACCATGGCAAGTACCAGGACGGCAACAATGACCGCAGATACACGCTGTTTTGTCTTTTTGTTGTGCATATTGAACATAAGGATCCTCCATCGTACTTCTGGCTGCAATGTTTGCAAATCAAAAACCCCGCAGCAAGCTGACGGGGTATCAAGCTTGATGCGCAGCAAGCTGCGGGGTATTTGACCCTCGCGGCATTCGTCAAGGTCCTTTGGACTTTGACTCATTGCCCGCGGGAATAAAAAACAATTCTGAAAGGATATTATATATGAATATAATCTTTTTGGCAAGTTTTATTACGCTTATCATAGTGATTTCCGTCACCATAAAACGACAGAGCCGGAACAGCAAGCAGGCAAACGCCGAGTTCTGGGCAAGGGAAAACCGCGCCAATTTTGTCCGCAACAAGCCCTTAGACGACCTGAACTACATTAAAATCCCCTTGGAAAACTTCCCCACACATCTTTTACACGACAACCCGGCGGTTTTGGAATGTATTGATATTCTTGGGAATCTGACCTCCCGAAAAATCGTCAACCTGACCGGCTGGTCCAACACGGATCTGAAACTGGAATACGGCACCGGCAACATTTCCCTGCTGTCGGATTATGACCAGAACTATACTGTGCTGGTACGCACCCTGCAGAAATGGGCCGACGCCCTGCTGGATGCAGGCTTTCAGAAGGAAGCCTCCGTGCTGATGGAATTTGCCGTCAGTACCGGCACCGACGTAGGACGTACCTACTATCAGCTCGCAGATTACTGGAACTCTCAGGGCGAATGGGCACAGGTAGACCGCCTCATAAGCAGTGCTGAGAATCTGCGCTCCTCCAACAAAGATGCCATCATAAAGCACCTGCGGGACCGCAGCCTTCTCCACATGGACAGCTGAAACCGTATTTCGATATTTCGATGCCTTGCCCATGACAGGGCAGGAAGCATTCTTTGCTGTCCTTCCCCATGGTACGGCCGGAAACATCCTTTTCCGCCCTTCCACATGGCACGGCCGGGGGCTCAGCTCGGCGCCCTGCCATACTGCGCCATTATTTTGTCAATACAGCGGCTTGCCTCGCTTCTGCTTAATTTCTCAATATCCAGCTCTAAGCTAATTTTATGCTGCTGCGTCAGACGATATAACCTCTCCTTCTGGGATTTTGCCGCAGGTGTGTCCCTTTTCACCTTAAAATTAAGCTCCTGGGGCTGAAATAAGCCATCCTCCTCCGAATAAAACCGCTCCGTCAGGCATTCATACAAAAGAGCCGTCGCCTCCGCGTCGGCAAGCGCCCTGTGTGCCTGGTGAGGGATCTGATAATACGCACAGAGATAGTCCAGGTTCCTGTGCTCCAGGTCCGCCAGGTACTTTCTGGCAATTTTCAGCGTATCCACCGCCTTTTTCTCAAAAACAAGCCGACTGTCCACCGCAGCCTTTTTCAAAAAAGAAAAATCGAAAAGAACGCTGTGTCCCAAAAGCGGCAGCTCCCCTATAAAGTCAAGCGCAGCAGGGAGCACCTCCTCTATATAAGGCGCAGCCGCCAGCTCCCCGTCCGTAAGCCCTGTCAGCTCCACAATCCGCGGCTCCAGCTTCCTGCCAGGGTTTACAAGGGCTGTAAAAACTTCCCTGCGCTCCCCTTCAATGACCCTGACTGCCCCAATCTCCGTAATCTTATCCGTCTTGGGATTCAGCCCTGTCGTCTCCAAATCTATACTCACATAAGACCGCATCATTTTGATACCCCCGCTGTAACAGGCCTGGTTGACTGAAACATCTGCCGCTGCAGGCGCCCCTGCTGCAGACACATGGCATTCTGTTTTTCATTTTATCGCACACATTATATCATGCATATGTACAAAGGGCATTTTACTTATCATTCATTATTTTAGTAAACAAAACCTTCTCCACCCTCTTTTCGTCCATTTTGATCACAGTTATCCGATAACCCTTGTATTCAAAAGAATCTCCCTTTTCAGGCACCTTTCCCAGCTCATTCATGATCCATCCATTTACAACTCCCGACTGTACTTCTCCATCAGCAGCTTCAATATTTAATATTTCAAATACATTATCAACGTCTGCGTTTCCCAAAACGATATACTCATTTTCAGATTTCTTTTCAATCTCTGCACTGACTTCATCATATTCATCCCAGATTTCGCCTACAAGTTCTTCCAAAATGTCTTCCAGCGTGATTATTCCTACCGTTCCGCCATATTCATCCAGGACAACTGCAATATGTATTTTTTTCTGCTGTAATTCCTTTAACAGTACTCCTATTTTCTTATTTGGCGGGATAAATAATGCCGGCCGGATAACTTCGGAGATTTCCCTGTCTGCGTGATATACATAATTGTAAAAATCCTTCTGATAGATTATTCCGATTATATGGTCAATTGTATCTTCATATATGGGAAGTCTTGAGTAGGCTGTATCCGCAAAAACAGCGGCTACTTCTTCCTTGGTTGCCTCCGTGGAAACGGCAGTAATATCTATCCTTGGGGTTAATATGTCAACAGCCTCCTGTTCGGTAAATTCAAGCGCACTCCTGATAAGCATATTCTCCTGCTCATCAATCCCCCCGTCCTGCTTTGCTTCTTCTACTATGGACAATAATTCTTCCTCTGTAATACCGCTTTTATCAGATGATTTAATGATCCTGGATAAAAGCTTTTTCCACTGGCCAAACAGGAAATTAAACGGAGTGAGCAATATTACAAGCATATTCAGGAAAGGTGCTGAAAACATGGCAAACTTTTCCGGTGATTCTTTTGCAATGCTTTTTGGTGACACTTCTCCAAAAATCAGGACAACAATTGTCGTAACGGCAGTAGACACACTTGGACCGACCTCATTCCCCAACAAGCTGACAAATAACACTGTTGCCAGGGACGCACTTGCAATGTTTACAATATTATTCCCTATAAGGATAGTAGACAATAAACTGTCATAATTCTCGGATAGTTTCAAAACCAAACGTGCCTTTTTATTTCCCTTTTCTGCCATATTCTTGATCCGTATCCTGTTCAATGATGAGAATGCGGTTTCTGTTGCTGAAAAATATGCTGACATAACAATACTGACAATTATTATTATAAGTGAAATTGTTTCGTTTTCCATTTTTACACCTTTCTGTCCACTCTGCAAGAGGGCGTGTATACGCTCCTCTTTAACACTCATTTCAAAATTTGGAAGCTTACTTCCGAACCTAATCTCTTATCTTCTTAGTTCATAGTTATAATCTGCCTTTCTGGCAAAAGGAACCAATGGTCAATCTTTTCGCATATCTGCATTCCCCCCTAAAAAAAATAACAAAAAGCACAGCTATATGCTATCCTGCACATAACCATGCTCCTCTTTTTTAAACCACAAATCCTCAAGGTACCAGCCCATAAATAGGTTAGCATTTCATATTCCATATCTCCCATATCTGCAGGTTGTGTACATACTGGATATCCAGATATTGAAATATAGCCGCCAACACCCTTTCGGACTAACCCCATTATTAAATTTGAAACTGAATCCGCCTCACTGTCTGAGTCGTCGTCCACTTTTCTTCCTCCAAAACGGATTTTTTAACATTGTAACATATTCTCTAAATAAAGGCAATAAGTTTCTCAGCTCCGTTCAAAATATAAAAAAATGGCGGAATGCAGGAATCTGTATAATGAGAGTGGCTTTTGAGCTTTTAAACAATATTATTTCGTGTTATACTGATATAAACAGATAGAGTTAAAAATTGATATGGTTCCGGCTTCTGATAAAGAGCTGGCGAAAGCCATCCTGAGGATTTGAATGCATGAGTCAGCGAAACCGGCAGGAAAATCTTCTAAAAGGAATCCAATAGCAAGGAAAATAAAGCATTACTAAGTAAGCATATCTGTTGATGCTAAAAGGCGAGCCGGACAATGTTGTGCGGCTATTAAGCGGAGGGACGGACAATGGAAGATAAAGTGTATGAATTTGATTCCCTGCTTTATGAAGCAGGCAAAACAGGCGGCGCTTATGCAATTTTTCCCTATGATATCAGGAAAGAGTTTGGACAGGGGAGGGTGAAGGTACACGCCACGTTTGATGGAGAACCCTATGATGGCAGCATTGTAAATATGGGTGTAAAAAATCCTGACGGCAGCATCTGTTATATTATAGGCGTTCGTAAAGATATCCGTTCCCGGATAGGAAAGCAGCCGGGAGACAGCATCCATGTGACAGTCAGGGCACAGAACTGATGGGATGGGTAAAGGAAGCGTCGTTTTTTCAGCCGGCAGGCGTTAAATATGCAAAAGAAAAATTTAAGTGATGATTGGAGGTCTGGCTTATATGGACAGCGAGAAAGTATACCAAATGGATTTTTTAAAGGTCTATCCTCTCCTTGTAAACAAGGCAGAGAAAAAAGGCAGGACGAAGCAGGAAGTGGATGAAGTGATCCGGTGGCTTACCGGATACAGTCAGGCAGAACTGGAAGGGATACAGGAAAGGCCGGTCACTTACGGGGATTTCTTCCGCAATGCTCCGGCTCTGAATGAAAACAGGAAGCTGATAAAGGGAGTGGTCTGCGGCGTAAGGGTGGAAGAAATCCAGGAACCTTTGATGCAGGAAATCCGTTATCTGGATAAGCTGGTTGACGAATTGGCAAGGGGGAAATCCATGGAGAAGATCTTGCGTAAATAAAAGACGCAGCATAACTTCCCTGCCGGAACATTCTTTGCAGCGGGGAATTTCATCAGAGAGCTTGCGGAGGGTTCCGCGGACAGCCTTTGTATGAAGAAATGGTTTTTCCTGATATGAACGGCTATATTCAATTAAAAAGGAAGCGAGGTGTCTTTTTATGGCGGACATAATAGAAAGTATTTTTCAGCGGAAAAAGGTGTGCCCTTCCAAGTTGGAGCCGTATGGCTTTTGCAGAGAAGGAGAAAACTTCTCTTTTCGTCACACACTAAAAGAAAGCGGCTTTGAATTGGAAATCCAGATTACACCGCAGGGAGAAATACTCACGCAGATCGTTGACCCGGCAACAGGCGAACCCTACACACTCCACCTGACGGACAGGGCAGCCGGAGGATTTGTGAGCAGCGTCCGCACGGAATATGAAGAAATCCTGACCAACCTTATGGAAAAGTGTTTTGAGCCGGAAATTTTCAAGTCCCAGCAGGCCAAACAGCTTATTGAGTATGTACGGAGCACCTATGGTGATGAGCTGGAATTTCTGTGGCAAAAGTTCCCGGACAACGCTGTTTGGAGGCGCAGGGATAACGAGAAATGGTATGGGGCCATCCTCACTGTTTCCCGGCGCAAGTTGGGGCTGAACTCCGATGAGATAGTAGAAATTATAGATTTACGCTACCCGCCGGAGGATTTGGCAGAATTGATCGATGGAAAGGTCTATTTCTCCGGCTGGCATATGAACAAGAAACATTGGTACACTATAATCTTGGATGGCTCAGTTAGTTTGGAGGACATCTGCCGTAAAATTGATAAGAGTTACCTGTTGGCTAAAAATCAACACCCTCGCGGTGTTTGAGGACGTAATTCAGGCATAAACCAGCAAATGCAAAGGAGAAATTATTTATGTGGGATGCAGATTTATATAATAAATTCAGCAAAGAACGGATGCAGCCGTCCAAAGACTTGGCAGAACGGATTGTGGTCGAAGATTGTAAGCGGATTGTTGACATAGGCTGTGGCTCCGGAATGAGCACTTATTGCATTAAGAACAGGTTTCCCAATGCAGAAATAACGGGCATAGACTTATCAGAATCCATGTTAGAAAAGGCGAAAGGACTTGTGGAGGGGGTCCGATGGATTCAAAGAGACTGCGGGAATAGCCTTGAAGATTTAGGGAAGTTTGATATCGTATTTTCCAATGCGTTTTTACAATGGCTTGACAACCAAGAGAAATTTATTGAAAACACTAAAACATTGCTAAATAAAAAAGGGGTGCTTGCAATACAAGTTCCCACTTTCAGCGAAATGAAAATTGCAAAAATTCTTGAAAAGGCAGTTGAGACGTATGAGCACAAATATAGCCTGTTTTCAGATATACCAGAGAAGCGTTTTCATTATACAGCAGAAGAATATTACAACATGTTCTCCAGATATTATTCTGATATAGAAATGTGGCAGACTTTTTATTATCATCAAATGGCTGACAGCGATGGAATTGTGGAATTTATCAGAGGCACAGCTTTAAGGCCGTATCTTGAGCGTCTGACAATGCAACAAGGCGAAGAATTTTTAGATATGCTAAAGAAGGAAACCGCAATTGGTTATAAAGCCAGCGAAAATGGCAAGGTATTATTCCCTTTTCATAGATTGTTTATTCTCGCCAGATTGTAAATTGTTATCCCATAAGCATCAAACGCCGCCATAGTATCCCTGAATGTCATGACAGTCCTGTCAGATGCTGTATAGTCCCGCTTCCGGTGTTCACTTGCACCAATGCAGAACAATTCTACTGCCAGTCGGTTGCCATTTTTACATGCATTCGCTAGAATAAAGCCAACATGCGGGAATCACCCCGCTCAGCATTCGCGGGATTAATGTTCCACGTCGGCTGAAGAAGCACCGATAACAGTAAAAAGGCAGGTATACTTATGTTTGAACTTGACAAAAACAATTTTGCAAAATTTCTCACGGAACAGAGAAAGGCGAAAGGTTATACCCAAAAAGTCCTGGCGGAAAAACTCTACGTATCCGACAAGGCCGTCAGTAAGTGGGAGCGTTCCTTGAGCATGCCCGATATATCCCTTCTCATTCCCCTGGCGGAGATACTGGGCGTCTCCGTCACGGAACTGCTGGAAGGCCGAAGGCTGGTCCCCGGCTCCGAAATGAACGCCGGCAAAGTAGAGGAGCTGGTCAAAAAAGCCCTGACCCTGTCGGAAGAAACTCCGGCAGACCGACAGTTACGAAAGGAACGTCAACGAAAAAACGCCGCTGTCTTCTGCAGCTGCACCCTGCTGATGCTTCTGGAATCTTTGGGAGGGGTCTGGCTGTTGAACAGACTTCTGTCAGGAACCGAAAGCGATGCTGCTTTCATGGCTTCCCTGGGAGGTTTTATTTCCATATTTTCATACTGGCAATGCTTTTTGACGTTGTCTGTATCATTCAGGAAGCTTTTGGGAGCAAGCGCATTCGTTTGCCTAAATGTCGGCGAATATTTGCAGGGGGAAATAGATTTTGAACCCAAAGCTGATATGTTCTGCGCCTACTCTGGGGATACGGAGGCTTTGGCTGATTTCATACTTCGATTTAAGAAAACCTGTGAAGAGAAACCACTCATTTCAGACCTGTTCAGCAAAGCTGAGCTGGATTGAAGATTTCCGGTTTAGGGGGCTAAAACAATATGAAAAAGACAGACGGTACTAATATAAGAAGCTGTGGCAGATTATTAACGGATGATTTGTTCCTGGTACATTATTGTCATTGGAATTGCAAGCCATTTCAAAATATAATGCGTTTGCCCAGGGAAGAAGCCTTTTTACTGGCGGAAAAACTGGCAAGTGAAAATCCAAATACGACCGCATTTTATCGTTTCGCTGACTTTGAAAACTATTACTCGCGGCGGCTGAAAACGGATAAATTCCTATACGATAATTTTATCCGGCTTGGCGGAAAACCAAAAGAAAAGCATCCACTATCCTTTGTGCTTCAAGGGTGTGATTATTTAGATAATTGGTTTGGTAAAGGAACTATATATAAGATAAAATTGAGTGAAATACGTTCCGAAAGTATAAGCTTTTCCTTGGGGGACAGCTGTTCACAATACAAGAAAAACGGAACAATTCAGCAGTTGACGAAGGAACAGCTATTATCACAGTTAAGCGATTTTAATGGCAGCATAGATGATTTTATGAAATATATCTCGGAAAATTATTCCTATATTGAAGCTCAGCTATGGGAAGATATTGCTGTTTATGAAAATAAAATATCCCCCTGCAGGCAACGGGGAAATTGACCCTCGCGGCATTCGGCAAGGTCCCGGAGAAGTAAACTTCTCGGACTGATGACTCATTGCCCGGGGGAATAAATTCCACCTGTCGGCTGCTGATCCGACAACTCGTTCGTATCGTGATAAATCGCACGCAAATGAGCTGTCGGATTGCAACCGCACAGGAGGAATAAATTTTTGTCAATCCTTTATCCTACAGGCTCTGCAGAAATCTGTCAAATGCCTTCTGCCCCTCCGGGGTCCGCTTGTAAACTCCTGCATCCTCCAGCACCTCCATGAACACCAGCCCGATCTCCGTCTCAATGATGGAATCAATATTAGAGGCATTGATCTCCTGATATTTGGTCTTAAACTCCTCCACCCAGTCCGCATGTTTGGCGGTCGTCTCGTGGGCGCGCAGATCGGCGCCATCCAAGACTGCCTGTTTCAGCTGTGCCATCTCCGTTTTTAATCTGGCGGGCAGCACCGCAAGCCCCATTACCTCGATCAGACCGATATTCTCTTTCTTGATATGGTGTAGCCTGGCATGCGGATGGTATACCCCCAGGGGATGTTCTTCTGTGGTAATATTATTGCGCAGCACCAGGTCCAGCTCGAAGTTCTCACCGCGCTTTCTTGCTATGGGAGTGATGGTATTGTGGGGCTCGCCGTCAGTGTAAGCGTAGACAAAGGCAGCTTCATCGGTATATTCCCGCCACTTTCCGAGGATTACATCCGCCAGGGCGATGATACGGTCCGTGTCCCCGCCGCTCAGCCGGATCACCGACATGGGCCAGTTGACCACTCCCGCCGCCACATCCTCAAAGCCTTTTACCGTGAAACTTCTCTCCACAGGAGCCTTCGCCATGGCAAATTCATAGTGTCCGCCCTGAAAATGGTCATGGCTTAAGATGGAACCGCCCACAATGGGCAGATCCGCATTGGAGCCCACAAAATAGTGCGGAAACTGCTTCACAAAATCAAAAAGCTTGCAGAACGCCGCATGATCGATCTTCATGGGTATGTGCCGGGAATTAAACACAATGCAATGCTCGTTGTAATACACATAGGGCGAATACTGAAATCCCCACTGGCTGTCGTTGATCGTCACCGGGATAATACGGTGGTTCTGTCTGGCCGGGTGGTTGACGCGTCCCGCGTAGCCCTCGTTCTCCCGGCAAAGCAGGCATTTGGGATATCCTGACTGTCTGGCATTCTTCGCCGCAGCGATCGCCTTGGGATCCTTCTCCGGCTTGGAGAGATTGATGGTAATGTCCAGATCGCCGTATTTGGTGGGCGCTATCCACTTCATGTCTTTGCAGACGCGGTATCTTCTTATGTAATCAGAGTCCTGGCTGAGCTTGTAATAATAATCCGTTGCCGCTTCCGGGGATTCCTCGTACAGCTCCCAAAATCTTTGGATCACCTCGCTTGGCCTGGGCATCAGCATGCCCATGACCTTTGTGTCAAACAGATCCCTGTAGACAATGCTGTCCTCCGCTATCAGCCCCGTCTCACAGGCATAATCGCACATGCTTTTCAGGACAGCCTCCAGTTCACTCTCCTGCATGTCTGCCTGTCCGTCCGTCTCCTCCAGATCCTCCAGCCCAAAAAGCTCCAGAAGCCTGTTGGTGGTAAAGATCACGTCCTCCCCCGGCACCAGCCCGGTGCTGACGCCATACTGGACCAGCTTCCTGATGTCCGACTGAATCGTCTTTGTCTCTGCTTTTTTTTCTGTTTCCATAATCACTTCCCCCTCCTGATCTCCTGATATTTATAGGGAACGACAGAAGTCGTTTCCGTTTGCGCCGTCCGTTAAATACTCATCTCTTTTTTCATCTTGGCATAGATTTTTTACCTTATTGCTCCTTTATACAGTTCCTGTACACTCTCATTCGCTCAGATAACCGATCAATGCCTGCGCAGTCTCAAAAAGCGCCCTGTCAAAACGTTCCACGGCAGACACCACCAGCACATCCGCCTCCCTCACATCCTGTATGACCTTCTGTTTCTCATCTCTGTGGGCAACGCAGATCTCCGCAAAATCCCTTTCCAGGTAAGGCAGCATAGCCACCCGGAAGGAATCTCCCAGAAGGACCAGCTTCTGGTCGTTGCCGCAGTCAGACCAGGCGCGATAGATGCCTGTAGAGCAGAAAATGTTTTTCTCCCCTTCCACTTTTAAGAGCTGCACCTCCGGTCTGTAATCTATTGTATAATCATGGTCTCCCTGATAATTTGCCGGATCCAGCCCTCCTGTCGCGACCAGTCCGGTGGGCGCCCCCAAAGTCTCCGTTATACTCCAGTCCAGGAAATCCGTTACCGGCATTTCCAGCGCCCTGTAAAGCGCCTGCGCGCCCAAAAAGCCGCCCGCATTGTTCCAGTGGCTGTCATACATATAGTATGTGTCATAGCAGACCTTGCCCGTCTTCAGCTCCTCCAACGGATAAAGGAAGTCAATATCTGAATTTTCAGTGATATATGCCTTCAGCCTCACATCCCGTTTCAGAGGATCGATCATCTGATAGGTAGGCATGTATTCGTCATACACTTCTTCCTTGTTGGGAATGATCATAAAGCAAAGCCGGATCCCCTTTTCGTCACACAAGTCCTGAAGCTGCTGCAGAGTTGCCAGGTACTCTGCCATCTCCTGTTCTGTCAGGACATTGGCTCCCCGGTAATAAGCAATCGTGGAATTCCCCCGGTAAAAGAGCCAGTTGTATCGCCCAAAGACCACATAATCCCCCGCCTGCTTGGGCGGCAGATAGGTATTGTCTATGGGCTTCTCTACAAAATTGCCCCGCCATGTCTTCCCACAGACCGTACAGAAATAAGAAGTATAGCCGTAATTCAAATAAGATGGCTCCACCACCTTCGTCTCCGGGACATGGCCTGCTGCCGGCAGCGTCTGCGTATAGGTATCCCCGCAATGCCCACAGTAATAGGTAATACTGCCCTCTTTCTCACAGGTGGGCGCAAGCTGCTGTGCAACAAGATAATTGTGTGCCTCCCCGGCAGGGGCGGCTGTGGGGCTGCCGTCGGACGGCGCGGGCGAGGCGGCTGCAACACCGCTGCCGTCTGGCGGCATGGGCGACACTGCTGCACCGCTGCCCTCTGGCGGCGCGGGCGAGCCAGAGGGCGTAATGCTCCCCGGGTTCCCGCCTGAACCGGTCAAATCATCCGGGAGTACCGCAGGCAGACCGGGAATCTGCGCATTCCCCTGGCTGCTGCTCCCATACATCCACTCGATCAGCGTGGGCTCAACATTTGCCTGATAGACGGATTCCAGACGCCCGGAAAACTTCTGATTCCACCGTATCAGGACGCTCCGAAAAGGCGCGCGGTCGTTGTAGTATGCCTCCAGCTGCTTTGTGTATTCATCCAGGTCAAAGCTTTCCGGAAAGGGTGCCTTATTCCTGTTTTCTCCCAGATCATAATCCAGCATCTCCATTACCCCAGGATCATTCCGGGCGATCAGCTGCAGAACGCCCCAGGCAAGGGATGGAAGGATTAGAATGACCATAAACGCTGCCGTGGCGGCAAGCTGTAACTTTTTCTTCATTTTGGTTCCTCGATTCCACTGGTCTAAAACTGAAAATAAATAAACGGATTATAAGTGCCGCTGACAATGAGCACGATGGAATAAATGAGCAGCACCAGCTGCAAAACGGAATCTGCCGTCAGTATCACAAACTTGCCGCTTATCTTCTCCCAGATTCCCTTAAACATCCGCTGCAGGAACCCGGAGCAGAGCACTGCCGCCGCCAGGACCAGCAGCACCTTCATGGACAGGAAGGAGAGAATGCTGTACTCCACAGCGTCAAAGTTGAACAGCTGCCTGATATATTCCACTGCCACCGCGATACTGTCCGAGCGGAAGAAAACCCATCCCACCATCACGGCAAATATCGTATAGATCCAGTTCAGCGGCTTGACAGGGTTCCTGTCCAGCAGCTTCCCCAGGAACAGGCGCTCCAGCAGCATCAGCACCGCATAATAAAGCCCCCATGCCCAAAAGGTAAAATTTGCCCCATGCCAGATGCCTGTCAGCAGAAAGACGATAAAAAGATTCCTGCAGGTGGCAAAAAGCGTCCCCCGGCTTCCGCCCAAAGGGATGTAGACATATTCCCGAAACCACGAAGACAGGGAAATATGCCACCTGCGCCAGAATTCCCGGACAGACAGGGAGGTATAGGGATAATGAAAGTTTTCCCTGAACTGAAAGCCCAGCATCCGTCCGATACCGATCGCCATATCCGAATAGCCCGAAAAATCAAAATATATCTGCAGCGTGTAAGCCGCCATGCCAAGCCATGCCACAGGCGCGCCCAGCTCCGCCGTCTCCAGCGCCCATATCCGGTCAGCTACCTCCGCCATGGTGTTTGCGATCACTACCTTTTTCGCCATGCCATAGCAGAACCTTTTCTGCCCGGACACGAAAAGGGACAGAGATTCCCTGCGGCTTTTCAGCTGCTCTGCCACATCCCCGTACTGGACAATGGGACCGGCGACCAGCTGGGGAAAAAGCGAGACATATAATGCGAAATCGGACAGGCTGTCCTGGACAGGCACCTTCCCCCGGTAAACGTCAAAGACATAGGACATGGCCTGGAAGGTAAAGAAGGAAATCCCGATGGGCAGCGCCACCTCCCATAGCCCCAGCATATTAAAATACTTAAAATAAAACAGCATGCCCAGGTTCATTGCCACGACCGCGCACAAAAAGGCCTTCTGCCGGACCGGGGAGCGGGACAGCCGCCCCACCCCATACCCTCCGATAAAATTCAAAAGGATGGAAAACAGCATAAGGAAAAGGTAGCTTATACCGCCCCATGCGTAAAAGAACATGCTGGCAAAAAGCAGGAACAGATTCTTAACGCGCAGCCTCGTTTCCTCTCTCTGAAACCTGACTCGTGACAAGATGAAATTGACCGCCAGCACAACAGGCAGAAAGACCCATATAAACAAAACAGAACTGAAAAGCATGTTTTAAACCTCTCTGGGGCCATCCCCGATCTCCACCACATAGAAGTCCGCCGCATACCCGATCTTCGCCCTGTAAGCCTTCCCAACCTGTTCGATAAACCTGTCGATGGCATCATCCTTCACAATGCTGACCGTGCAGCCCCCAAAGCCTGCCCCTGTCATGCGGGAGCCTATGACACCCTCAATCTTCCACGCTTCCTCCACCAGGGTATCCAGCTCCACCCCTGTGACCTCATAATCATCCCGCAAAGATACATGGGAAGCGTTCATCAGCTGTCCAAACTGCTCCAAGTCACCCGCCTTGAGGGCTTCCACCGCGCGGATAGTGCGCTGGTTCTCATAGACCGCGTGCTTCGCCCGCTTCCTGCGCACCTCGTCCCCCACAGCCGCCTTGTACTCCTCAAAAGCTTCCTCATCCAGCTCGCCCAAAGTTCTGATGTCTATTTTTCCCTGCAGTTCCTCAAGGGCAGTCTCACACTCGCTGCGCCGCTCGTTGTACTTGGAATCCCCCAGACCGCGCTTCTTGTTGCTGCACGCGATGACAATCTTTGCACCCTTTAAGGCAATAGGCGCATATTCATAGGACAGATCCGCCGTGTCCAGAAAGATTGCATTGTCCTTCTTTCCCATGGCAATGGCAAACTGATCCATGATGCCGCAGTTTACCTTGTTAAAATTGTTCTCGGAAAACTGCCCGATCAGCGCCAGATCCTGATTTGACACCTCAAAGCCAAAAAGCGCCCGCAAAATATAGCCCGTCAGCACCTCCACGGACGCGGAGGAGGAAAGCCCCGAGCCGTTGGGAATATTTCCGTTTAAGAGCAGATCCATGCCTGCGGGAATTTTCATCCCTTTCTGTTCAAACGCCCACATGACTCCCTTGGGATAATTCGTCCATCCGGCTTCTTTTGACGGCGTCAGATCCTCCAGCGAGGACTCTGTGATCCCCAATCCGTCAAAATTCATGGAATAAAACCTTAGCTTATTGTCCATCCTCCTGCGCGCTGCGCCGTAGGTACCGATGGTCAGGGCACAGGGAAAGACATGCCCCCCGTTGTAGTCCGTGTGCTCCCCGATCAGGTTCACACGCCCCGGCGCAAAAAATACTTTTGCCCCATCTGCATCGCCAAATACTTCCTGAAACTTTCTTAATACTGTATCCTTCACTCCTACACCTCCCTTGCCCGCCAATGACAGGCACTGATTTTAATATTTGAAAATCTCTATTCTTTAATGCGTTCTGTCCGCGCCTTCCCTGTCAGCGCCTGAACAGAGCAGATCGTCATACAGCAGAGCGCCATGACCGTCACCCCCGCAATCCTGAACGTATACTCACAGTGGATCGCCGTATGGTTCTGGGTCACAGCCAGCCAGCCCACGGGAAGCAGCGCCGCAAATGCCAGACAGCCCATGGTAACAGCCCATTTTGCGCTCCGTGCCTTTATCAGGCACAATACGGCAGATACAAGCGCCGCTGCCGCAATCACCCCAAAGCCAATCCCATAAGCCGCCGAATCATATTGCTTAAGGACAGTCTGAAAAGCCCGGCTGATCCCCGTAAAGGCGGAACCATAGCCGTCCAGAGGCTCCGTCCTGAAGATAACCGCCCAGACGGCACTCCTCAGGGTTCCCGTCCGACAGGTAAGGTCCGCGATCACCCACTTCATCCCCCACATTCCTATATAACCCACCGTCCAGCAGGCACAGTTCCAGAAAACCCTGCACACCTGCTTCCGCCAGCTCTGGAAGCTTTCCGCGCTCAATATCAGCCACACGCACAGCGGAACTCCCAGCGTCACCACAGGATAAGTCAGGAAATCAATATATGCAGTAAAGATCCCTGTCAGCAGAAACAGCTCCTCATGCCAGCTTTTCTTTTCCAGCTTATCATAAAAACAAAGCATGACAGCCACGGCCACAAGGGCAATGGCCCAACAGTCCGACAGGGTCAATGAAAGCCAAATGCGCAGAGGCTTCATAAACAGGAAAGCACAAATGATTCCAAGCCCCAGATACGGCTTTTTCCTGTAGCACGCCAGCCCCAGCACCGTAAACAGCAATATGGCCTGGCAAACCAGCAGAAACGTCTCCACACTCCTCCATGACATACACATGAGCAGAGGCTTCAAATACACCAGATACCCATGCCAGTATCTGGAATATTCCCTCAGATACATGCCCTCCGAACCCTGCCGCAGAAATGCGCCCAGAGACTTCTCCGTCATCCAGGTATCCTCATTCCCCAGATCATGGTGAAAAGCGTACATGGCATGCTCCCAGAGATTTTTCCCTTCCACACGCTCCAGGGCGTTCTGCACCATGAGGCAGTCTGTAAAATTATCCTTGATGCCGATGATCTTTTTCCTTAAAATATCGCCCTCCGGGTCATCCTCCGCCTCCACCATTTCGTACAGAGAGCTTTCCACATGCGCCCTGGCGGATTCCACCGGAAGGGCATATGCCAGCACCAGCAAAAGAGAGCCTGCCGCCGCACTGCCCAGCAAAAGGATCAGCATATTTCGTATTCTTTTTTTCATCTTTATACCCTGTGCATGCTTTAGCACACTTGCCAATGAATATTTGGAAATTAATTTGCAATTCCATAAATCAGAATAACATGCCAAAACCTGTTAGTCAACCTTTGAGGCTTTGGAAAAAAGACTTGTAATATTTCTGCCAAAATGGTGTCATATAAAGTAAGCATCCCGTGCGCCGCTCTGCGGCATATTCCTTTGCACGGGTCTGTGCATAAAAACAGAGCGCATAGACTGATTTTCCATACGCTCTAACGCCGTTTTATTATTTCATTATAATAATATCAGCAATCAGTTAGGCAAACTGAAAGTTAATTAAAGTCATCAATCTGTTTCCCTCTATGTCTGGTGCAGCAGCAGGCAAAGCCTGCAGGCTTCAGCCCATCACGCCGTGAACCTCAGCCGCCTAGACCACAAACTCCTTCTTGTCCAAATCCGCCTGCACCTTCTCCAGATCCTCACGGATGTGCAGCTTCTGCGGGCATTGCTGCTCACATTTGCCGCACTTGACGCAGTTTTTCGCCTGCTTCTCCTCCCCCAGGCCCCTCTCCCAGTTACCCTTTACCATGTTGTAATTCTGATACATATGGTAGGTGTTCCACACACGGAAGTTGCCGGGGATATCCACGCCCGCAGGGCAGGGCATGCAATAGCGGCAGCCAGTGCAGCCGTTCTGTACCCGGCTGTTAATCAGCTCCACAATGCTGTCGATGGTGCTGCTCTCCTTCCCAGACAGGGGTCTGAAGTCCCCGAAGGTCTTCAGGTTATCCTCCACCTGCTCCATGGTTGACATGCCGCTGAGAATGACCTTCACATTGGGCAGGCTGCCCACCCAGCGCAGCGCGAAAGAAGCCACCGACGCCGAAGGGTCCAGGCTGCGGAACATACCGGTAATGTCATCCGCAAACGCTGCCAGAGAACCTCCCTTGATGGGCTCCATGACAACCATGGGAATATTTTTCTCCTCTGCCAGCCGATAACCCTTCAGACCCGCCTGCTCGTTGACGTCCATATAATTCAGCTGGATCTGGCAGAAATCCCAGTCCCTGTAGCACAGGATTTTCTCAAAAGTCTCGTAATCGTCATGGAAGGAAAAGCCCAGATACCGGATCCTGCCTTCCTCCTTCAGCTGCTCCAGACGCCTGATGCCCCCAAGCTCCACCATCTTCTGAAAGCGGTCTTTATTCAGGGCATGTACAAGGTAAAAGTCTATGTAATCTGTCTGCAGCTTCCCCAGCTGTTCCTGAAAGATAGCGTCGATGTCCTCCAGCTTTTCCACTTTCCAGCAGGGCAGCTTGGTCGCCAGATAAAAGCTTCCCCTGTCATATTTCTTCAATACCTTGCCCACAAAAGTCTCACTCTCCCCGCCATGGTAGGGATATGCGGTGTCAATGTAGTTCACGCCGGCTTTGATTGCCTTGTCCATCATCTGTTCCGCCAGAGGTTCATCTATTTTGCCCTCCGCAGTCACCGGAAACCGCATACAGCCGAATCCCAAAAGGGATGTCTCGATACCAAGCTTCTCCATCTTTCTCTTTTCCATTTTGTGCTCCCTCCACTAAAGCTTAAAAGTTACATTTATCGGTTCAATCTTTGTCACTTATCTTATTTTACAGGAAATAAAAAAATCAGTCAAGCCAGGCAGACAGATCCGTTTCCGTCCTGCAAACCTGCAAAATAGAAAAGTAGAAAGGCAGAAAAATAGAAAAAATAAGATTTCCCTTGAAGAAATGAGGGTTTAAGGTATAATAAAATTTATCAGGAAACCTCACACAATTTTATCAAAACAATCTTTCAGTGCAAAGGAACATCCAATTGAACATGCAAAAACAAACTATACAAGAAGAAGCCCCGCAAAAGGGAAGCGAACAAAAAGAGACAAAACAGTTCATCCGAATGACTCAGACCCCCATTCCCAAACTGGTCATACAGCTGGGGATCCCCACCACCATCAGCATGCTGGTGACAAGCGTCTATAATATGGCGGACACTTTCTTCGTGGGAAAATACGGCACCAGCGCCTCCGGCGCCATCGGCGTGGTCTTCGGGCTGATGGCAATCATCCAGGCGTTCGGGTTCATGTACGGGCAGGGCGCCGGAAGCGTGAGCTCACGGGCGCTGGGGAGCAAGGACGTGGAGAAGGCATCCTGCTACAGCTCCACAGGCTTTTTCGCCGCTCTGTTCACGGGCGTAATAATCCTGATCCTGGGACTGATCTTCATCAATCCCCTGATGCGGCTGCTGGGAAGCACGGATACCATCCTTCCCTACGCCCGGACCTACGCCGTTTTCATCCTGCTGGCGGCGCCCTTCATGTGCGCCAGCTGTGTCCTGAACAATGTGCTGCGGTTTGAGGGGCAGGCGCTGTTTGCCATGATCGGACTGGCGTCCGGGGGACTTCTGAACATTTTCGGCGACTGGCTTCTGATGAGCAGGTTCCATATGGGCGTCATGGGCGCGGGCATCTCAACCGCGGTGTCACAGAGCATCAGCTTTTTCATTCTCCTGACCATGTTCCTGCGGGGCAAAACCTCGGCAAAGCTGTCCTTACATAACGTGACCCGCAGTTTCCAGGACCTGCTCCTGATCTGCAAGACCGGCTTCCCGAGCCTTGTGCGGCAGGGGCTGACCAGCGTGTCCACCATGCTCTTAAACGACTGCGCCGGTGTCTACGGCGACCCGGCCGTGGCAGCGATGTCCATCGTCAACCGTATCTGCTTCTTCACCTTTGCCACGGCGTTGGGAATAGGGCAGGGCTTCCAGCCGGTGTGCGCATTTAATTACGGCGCCGGAAAATACGACAGGGTGAAGAAAGCGTTCTTCTTCACCCTGGCTGTGGGAGAGGTATTTCTGGGCACGGTTGCCCTGATCGGGCTGCAGTTTACAGAACCCCTGGTCGCCATATTCCAGGATGATCCGGAAGTCATAGAAATCGGCGTCGTAGCGCTGGCAGCCCAGTTTGCCGGACAGATTTTCCAGCCTCTGGCGGTCTGTGCAAACATGATGTTCCAGAGCGTGGGAAAGACCGGTATCGCCACCCTGCTCTCCATGCTGCGCAGCGGATTGTTCTTTGTCCCGGTGCTGCTCCTGCTGTCCGCCCTGTTCCAGCTCGCCGGCGTGCAGTATGCCCAAGCGATCGCGGACGTGCTGACCTCTGTGGTGGCGCTGCCCTTTGTGATCCGTTTTCTTAGAGTCCTTAAGCAGAAGGAGGCGGAGGCGGCTGTCAAGCCCGAGAGCGTTTGACCGCAACAAAATTTTCAGCCCTGGTCAATCTGTTTTGGTCAGGGCTGTTTTTTCAGCATTTCACTCCCCGTACAGCTTTTTCCTCAGATAAGCACCGTTTGTCTCAAAGTCCACCTCCAGTACGCTCATTCCCCGGATCGTGGCATTTTTGTAAGTGCCTGGCTGGGGAATGTTGTCCGACACAATATCATAAGACAGCAGCTTCCCCGCCATAAGGCTCAGCCGGAAGCATTCCTCCTTTGTCAGATTTGTCGTCAGATTGGGCAGCAGCCCGTCCATCAGGCCGCCAAGGTTGGTAAACACTGCCCCCGGCAGCTTTCCAAACACCGCCGTCAGCACCTTCCTCTGACGTTCCGTCCTTCCAAAGTCCGTGCCGATATACCGGTTCCTGCTGTAGGCAAGCGCCTGCGCCCCGTTCAAATGCACCAGCCCGCTGACCGAGGTGTCCATATTATCGGTGCCCTGAGGTCTGCCCAGAAGCATATTGTATTCCACCAGATAGCCGTTCACATAGCTGATCTCCTCGCTTGTCAGCTCCAGCTCAATGCCCCCCACAGAGTCCACCAGATTCGCAAATGCCTCGAAATTCACCAATACATACCGGTTGACAGCAATGCCGAAATTCTGCCGGATCGTCTCCATCAAAAGCTCCGCCCCACCATAGGAATACGCCGCGTTCAGACGATTGCCGCCATATCCCGGAATATCCACATACATATCCCGCAAAAGGGACGTCATATAAATCCCCTTGGTCTTACTGCTGACAGACAGCAGGATCATGGCATCGGAACGTCCATCTTCCCCGTTTTTCCGGGAATCATTGCCTATCAGCAGTATATTGATGACCCCTTCTTCCTGCATGGGCAGGTCTGACAGGGCATCAATCTCCTTAAAATTCATTTTGGCGTAAGCCGCACCCACCATCATGTACATCCCAACACCCAACAATGCTATGAACAAAATTACCGCGATCACAAAATTGCGGAACCAGTGCCTTTTTCTGCCGGAAGATTCCTTATTGCTTTTATCTGTGGTTCTCCTGCTGCTTTGTCTTTCGTCGGTCTGCTTCCTGTCACCCTGCTGCCTGCTTCCTGCCATATAAATCATTTACTCCTTAATCTATCTTTAAAATCAATTCCAAAACCCGCCTTGCGCAGATTTCCATCTCTCCCCGGGTGAGCGCTCCCTGCTCCAGAGCCGCCAGCAGCCTCTCCGGGAAACCGCACCCCATCTTCATGTCATTCCCGGCCTTAACCTCTTTATAGGGCTCGCCCAGAGTCCACCAATCCGTAGTCACCATGCCGTCAAAGCCCCATTCCCCGCGCAGGATATCTTCCAAAAGCTCTCTGTTTTCGGAAGCCCTGCAGCCGTTAATGATATTGTAAGAAGACATGATGCTCCAGGGTTTTGCCTCCCTGACCACAATCTCAAAGGCTTTCAAATAAATCTCCCGAATGGCGCGCTCGGAAGCCCTGGAATCGCTTTCCTTACGGTTCGTCTCCTTGTTGTTCAGGGCGAAATGCTTCACCGTCGCCGCCACATGATTGCTCTGTATTCCTGTCACCATCGCCGCGGCAAGCCTGCCTGTCAGCAGGGGATCCTCCGAATAATATTCAAAATTCCTGCCGCAGAGGGGACTTCTGTGGATATTGATCGCGGGAGTCAGCCATGCGCCGATATTATTTTCTTTCACCTCCGCGCCGCCGGCCGCGCCCACCTGTTCCACAAGCTCCGGATTCCATGTACACGCAAGCTGCGTGGCACAGGGGAAAGCCGTGGTACAGACCCCGCACTTACGCTCAATCCTCAGACCCGCAGGGCCGTCCGCCGTCATAATATTGGGAACCCCGTACTCAGGCAGATTACCGTAGCCAAAGGTATTCGCCACGCCCGTATTGGGCTGTCCTCCCAGCAGCTCCGCGAGCTGCCCGTCCGAGAGCTGTGCCAGGAAATCATCCAGGGACGCCCTGCCTTCCGCCACCTCCTCAAAGGGACAGGGCACCTTTTCCGGCCTCCAGGCAACATGCCCCTCCCGTCTCCGGGCCGCAGGAGTCATTCCGTCTTTCTCCCACCAGTCTATGCGCCCAAGCACAGTGGCATCTGTATCCACAGGCTCTCCCAGAGGCAAGGCCTCCAGGCTGCCGTCGGAGAGCATCCTGTTTTTCAACTGCACCGGCGCCAGCTTACTGGAAAGCTGCTCTACAATTTCATCCTTCTCCTGCAGGTAGACGAACCCGCTCTCCATCGTATTTCTCACGGAAGTACCCACATGAAAATGATATTCCCCCTTTTCCAGAATATAGGCGGATTTTGCCACCTTGCCCAGGTCGTCATAAGACGCCATGTCCCTCACCCGGAATCGCAGCGTCACCGTCTGCGTCTCCCCCGGCGCCAGCAGCCTGGTCTTACAAAACGCCGCCAGCTCCCTGGCCGGCTTTCCCAGTTTTCCCTGGGGCGCACTGTAGTATACCTGCACTACTTCTTTTCCAGGATAAGCCCCCACATTGCACACATCCACCGAGACACGGATTTCCCCGTCCGCCGCTTCCCTGCCATGCGTCATTTCCCCCGAGGGCTGCTGCCCACCGGCTGCAGCCGGATCATTCTGTGTGTGCGAGACAGCCTCCTGATATTCCATAAGCAGCCGCGAGAGCCGGAACTCCGTATAGGAAAGCCCATACCCAAACGGATAGTTCACCTTCCCTGCCGCTCCGGGAACAGTCTCAAAATACCGATACCCTACATAAATGTCCTCCGTGTAGTCCACAAAGGCATCTGATTCATGAAACCCTTTCGTGGACGGATAGTCCTCCAGACGCCCCGCAAAGGTGTCAGACAGTTTCCCGGAAGGATTGCCCTCCCCCAGAAGAAGCTCCGCCGCCGCAAGACCTCCCTCCATACCCCCCTGCCATGCAAGCAGCACGGACTGGATCTCCGGGGCATCTTTAAACCATCCTGACGCCACCATGCCGCCTACGTTCAGCACCACGATCACCTTGGCAAAAGACTGTTTCACCGCCTGCACCATGGCATTTTCCCCATGGGACAGGTAGAAATCGCCTTCCTCAAAAATCGTCTCCCCGCCTTTCCCGGAATCGCCCGGCGCTGCCATCCTGTCCCAGCCTTCCCCCGAAAAACGGCAGATACTGACGATGGCGGTATCCGTAAAAGCCGCCGCTCCCTTTAAAAGCTCCTCCGGCACCTCGGGCTCCACCGTCATACCGGGAAGCCTGCCCGCCGCATACTGCTCCTCCACATTCTTTCTGTAGAACTGCGCCAGCTCCTCATAAACCTCCGCCTTATCCTGCTTCTGCTTAAAACCCTCATACAGATTGCATACATAAGATACCGTTACATCGCCGCTGCCGCCTCCTCCCTTTACATAGTCAAAGGTCCCTTTTCCAAACAGCGCGACCCTGCTGCCCTTCTTCAGCGGAAGCACCTGGTCGTCATTTTTCAGAAGCACCATGCCTTCCTTTGCCGCCTCCCTGGAAAGCCTGACATGCTTCTCACTCGCCGTAATCCTCCGACCGTCTTCCCCCATGGGAAGCACCGGCTGATATTTTGCCCTCGCCCATCTCTCCATAAAATTTCCCTCCGTTGCCGTTTTGTGTCCAGCCAAGCGCCGTTTGCGCGCACTGGTATATGGAATCTTACCCCCAAACCTGTACCCGCCTCCAGGCGGCATCTGCCCCCCAACTCCCGCCGGAGGGTTCTGTCAGTTCCAAAAATATATAACATAGTATAACACAAAGCAGGAAGGAAAACTACTATTTCCGGGCGCTAGTACTGCGTTGCGCATATAACAGTGAATATCAGCGCTGGATATTAGTGCCAAGGCAAGGCGGAAGAAGGAAGCGATGTGGCTCCATCGCTGACTGATGACAACGCAGCATTGGTGCAAATAGACGGTGCTGAATTCACTGTTAATTGCGCAACGCAGTACTATGTTCATGGAATCAGCGGACGGCGGGTAACAGTTCAGTGACCAATGTCAGTTAGTTAAGGACCGTAGGCTGCCACCCAAAAGCTGAAAACCGCT
>CAOKQK010000018.1 GCA_948470905.1 uncultured Lachnospiraceae bacterium
GGGATTGAACAAACGTTTTGTGCATCTTTTAATTTTCAAACACGCTCTAGTACTGCATTGCGCATATAACAGTGAATGTCAGCGCTGGATATTTGTGCCAAGGCAAGGCGGAAGAAGGAAGCGATGTGGCTCCATCGCTGACTGATGACAACGCAGCATTGGTGCAAATAGGCGGTGCTGAATTCACTGTTAATTGCGCAACGCAGTACTAGGAACCTTCGCTGCCCACATGCCCCTGGCGATACAGGATTTCAGACAGACTCCTAATCCATCAGGCTTGGCAGCCCGCAGTCAAACAGGGCAATGTCAATGTTAAAAATGTCAAAATCACAGCGGGTGATAAAATACTCAAACACCAGGTCCGTCTTGCTGCAGGGACTCAGGGCAAACCCGGCAATCCTCAGGAAATCCGCCGTCTCGTCCAGATTGAGCTTCAGCGCCACCGCAATGCACAGGAGTTTTTCCTTTGCGGGCTTCACCTGTCCGTGCATAAGCTTCGAGAAATATTGCTTGGAAAGGTTGGCTCTCTTGTAGACATCGGCGTTAGTCATACCCTTCCGGTTGATCAGCTGCTGCAGGTATTCCTCAAAGGAACCATTATTTTGGTGGAGAAAATCGTGTAAGTCATGCGGCGCTGCACCGGCGGCGGGCGCCGCTGCGGCAAACGGGGCAGACGCGTTTGGACAGGGCACCTCTTGACCGCTTGCCGGTACGTCCATTCTGCGGCTTCTTAACGCAGTTCCACCATAGTCTGCCCGACCCTCTCCGGGCCCCCTGGCGGCGGTTCCTGCACGATTGACCTCCCGGCTCTCTCCGGGCCCCCTGGCGGCGGTTCCTGCACGGTTTGCCTCCCGGCTCTCCCCGGCGGCGGTTCCTCCACGGTTTGCTTTCTTGTCTACCCAGAGGCTCCTGGCAGGTGGCCTTTCATAATCGCTTTCATAATCGTCTTCCGGCTCTCCCGAAGGCATGGCTCTTATGCGCCCTGTGCTTCCGGCTTCTCCCTCATACTCTTTTCTGAGCGCCTCTTCCACATAATGCTCATCCACATAAGCCCTTACCTCGGAAAACAGCTTCCCTGACAGTGCGGCAGCTTCCCCGTCGAACACCACAAGGTATATTTCCATCTCCCGGGTCTGCAGGAAATCCCGGAACACGCTCACCGCAGCGGTCAGAGCCAGATCCCCCGGATACCCGTTGGAGCCTGCCGACAGGAGAGGAAAGGCTATGGAGCCGCACCTTTTTTTCACCGCCAGGCCGAGACACTGCTCATAGCAGCTCTTTAACAGCTGTTCCTCGCCGTGGCTGCCGTCCCGAAAGACCGGGCTGCAGGCATGGAAAACATATCTGCAGGGCAGCCTTCCCGCAGAAGTCGCCGCAGCTTCGCCATATTCCAGCCTGCCGAGCCTGCGGCGCTCTGCCAACAGCTCCTCCCTGCCAGCCGCCCGGTAGACCGCGCCTTCCACGCCGCCTCCCACCAGGGCTTCACACCCGGCAGGGCTGACGATGGCATCCGTTTTCATCTTAGTGATATCGTTTCTTATGATCTGAAATGGCATAATGCGTTACCTGTCCTCATCCGGCTTCAGCTTTCGCCCGCAGAGCTTTCCCCTGTGAACAGAAGCAGCGTCTCCATCTCTCCCAGAAGCTCCTCCGTCTTATCCAGCAGGAATTCCGCATCCGTCTCCACAAGCCCTGTTTTCTTGTATCTATAAGTCAAAAAAGGAGTCCCGTAGGCGGTAAAGACAAAGTTTTTCCCCACTCTTTTCAAAAGCGCCGGTATCTCGGCAGGATTGATCCTGGCATCCTGCCGGAAAGTGAAGGCTATCCTTTCGTTTTTCCCCTTTACCTCTGTCAAATAAAGCCGGTGCGCCGCCACCCGGATCAGGGCGATGCGCAGCAGGTTATCCACGGACTTTGGGATTTCCCCGAAGCGATCCAACAGCTCGTCCCGCATATCGTCCCTCTCCTTCACACTCTCAATCCCCGCTATCCGCTTATAAATATCCAGCTTCTGCACCTCGTTGACAATATAGCTGGGCGGGATAAAGGCATCCACATCCAGGTCTATCACCGTGGCAAAATCCTCCGCCACCGTGACACCCTTCAGATTCTGGACCGCCTCGTTCAGCATCTTGCAGTACAGGTCATAGCCCACTGACTCCATGTGCCCGTGCTGGGTGACGCCCAGGAGGTTTCCCGCGCCGCGGATCTCCAGATCCCGCATGGCAATCTTAAAGCCGCTGCCCAGATCGGTGAATTCCCGGATGGCTGCGAGCCTTTTCTCCGCCACCTCCTTGAGCATTTTGTCCCGCTTGTACATCAGGAAGGCATATGCCGTGCGGTTGGAGCGTCCCACCCGCCCCCGGAGCTGGTAAAGCTGCGAAAGCCCCAGGCGGTCGGAATCGTTTATGATCATGGTGTTCACATTGGAAATATCCAGCCCCGTCTCTATGATCGTGGTGGAGACCAGCACATCGATCTCCCTGTTGATAAAATCATACATGATCTTTTCCAGCTCCTGCTCCCGCATCTGTCCATGTGCGTAAGCCACTGCCGCCTCCGGCAGCAGGGCGGACAGCTGCGCCGCCACGTCTGCAATGGTATTCACACGGTTATGGACATAGTAGACCTGCCCGCCCCGGGCCAGCTCCCTGGAAATCGCTTCCCGCACCAGCTCCTCATTGTATTCGCACACAAAAGTCTGGACGGGCTGCCTCTCGCCGGGCGCCTCCTCCAGCACGCTCATGTCCCTGATGCCGATCAGGCTCATATGCAGGGTCCTGGGGATGGGAGTCGCCGTCAGGGTGAGCACATCCACATTTTCCTTCAGCTTCTTAATCTTTTCCTTGTGTGTCACTCCGAAACGCTGCTCCTCGTCGATGATCAGCAGCCCCAGATCCTTGAATTTCACATCATCCGAAAGCACCCGATGGGTCCCGATGACAATATCCACCATGCCTTTCTGCAGGTCCGCCAGGGTCTTCCTGACCTCTCCCGCGGTCCGGAAACGGCTCACCAGATCCACCCTGACAGGATAATCCTTCATGCGCTGCACAAAGGTGGTGTAATGCTGCTGCGCCAGGATGGTTGTAGGCACCAGGTACACCACCTGCTTGCCCTCCTGCACCGCCTTGAACGCCGCGCGGATAGCGATCTCCGTCTTGCCGTAGCCCACATCCCCGCAGATCAGGCGGTCCATGATCTTGCTGCTCTCCATATCCGCCTTGGTGTCCGCGATCGCTGCCAGCTGGTCCTCCGTCTCCTCAAAGGGAAACATCTCCTCAAACTCCCGCTGCCACACGGTATCCTGACCATACTGATAGCCCTGGCTCTGCTGGCGCACAGCGTACAGCTCCACCAGGTCCTTCGCAACAGCGCTCACCGCGGCGCGCACCTTCGTCTTGGTCTTGACCCACTCCCTGCCTCCCAGCTTATTCAGCCTGGGCTGCTTCGCGTCGGCGGAAGCGTATTTCTGGATCACGTCCAGCCCTGTGGCGAGCACGTACAGGACGCCGCCGTCCCGGTACTCCAGCTTGATATAATCCTTGACCACGTTCTCTACTTCCACCTTCTCGATACCCCTGTAGATACCCAGCCCGTGGCTCTCATGCACCACATAATCCCCGACCTTAAGCTCGTTGAAATCCTTGATGCTTATGCCTTCATAGAGCTTTTTTCTCTTTTTCTTTTTTTTCTCCGCGCCGAAAATATCCGTCTCGGACAGCACTACGAACTTGAGCATGGGATATTCAAAGCCCCTGTCCACATGCCCATAATAGGTGACGATCTCCCCAGCCAGAACCTCCCTGTAAGGGTCCTCCACATAGACCGCCGTCAATTCCTGATCCCGCAGGTCCTCCGCCAGCCTTTTTGCCCTGGTCCTGGAGCCGGACAGCAAGAGGACCCTGTAGCCCTTTTTCTTGAAAAGCTTCAGATCCTTTACCAGTGCCTCAAAGCTGTTGTTATAAGGCGCCACGCTCCGGGCCGCAATGTCAAATTTATAATTCGGCTTGAAATATCCTCCCTTGTTGTCCAGCGCCGAGAGCGTCACCACGCTGCACTGCTGCAGCTTCGCCGCAGCCTGCTCCCCGCCGTAGAGCAGGTTCATCTGTCCCGGCAGGAGGTATCCCTTCTCCGCCCGCTGGGCCATACTCTCCCGAAATTCCAGCTCAACGGCATCCGCCTCCTCCTTAAGCCTCGCCGGCTCCTCCAAAAAGAAGACCGGCTTCCGGCTTCCCGCCGTGCCCGCCATCCTTATCAAAAGCTCCGGCAAACTCACCGTATCCTCATAAAAATAACGGATATAGCTCTCCAGATTGACCTTGCTCTTAAATTCCAGCATCTGCTCCTTTAATTCCTTCACCTGCACGGCAATCCTGTGTGCCTCCTCCGTGCGGAAGGATTCCCGGAACATTTTCTCCTGCGCTGCCGCCTCCTCCTCTATTTTCTTCAGCCCCGCCCGGATCCGTTCCTCCTCCAGCACAAACTCCGTAGCCGGATAGACAGAAATGCTCTCCAGATTCTCTATGGAACGCTGGCTTAAGATATCAAAGCTCCTTATGGACTCCACTTCATCCCCCCAAAGCTCGATTCGGAAAGGATTCTCCTCTGTCAGGTCAAAAATATCCACAATGCCGCCCCTCACGGAAAACTGCCCCGGACTGTCCACCTGGTAATTCTTCTCATATCCCATTGCCACCAGCTGCCTTGCCAGCTTGTCCTCCTGCAGGCTGCCGCCGCGGTTAATATCAATGACAGCCTTCTCCCTGTCCCAGACGACCTGGGGCGCCATCAGCGCCGCAAAAGTTGTGACAATGGTAACGGGCTTGTTCTCCATGAGCCGGCGCAAGGTTTTGATCCGCTCCGCGACCAGCTGGTTTCCATGGATATCTGCCTGGAAAAAGATGAGATCCTTCGCCGGATACAGCATGACATTTCTGTCATAAAACTTATACTCCTCAAAGATCTCCCTTGCCTTCAGGTCATTATAAGTGACAATGACCCTGATGCGGCAGCCATCGCTCAGACCATAGATCATATGCAGTTTCTGGGAATCCACGCAGCCTGTCAGCGCCACTGTGGCATTTTCTTTATGGATTATCTCTTTTGAATGGTCGAATTCCGCCAGCTCATTTAACGGCGAAAGCAATGCCTGCATCTTATGCCTCCTGAATATGGTTCCCGCCTGGGGTTCTATATTTTACGGAACCCTGCGGTTAAACTCGTTCATCGCCGCGTCCGCACCCTGGGTGATGATCGTGCGGATTGCCTCCGCCGCGCGTTCCGCCGCCTGGTCCATGACTTCCCTCTCCGGCGCCGAAAAGCGCCCCAGCACATAATCCACCAGATCCCAGCCCTTGGGCTTCTCCCCAACTCCCATCTTCACACGGATGAAGCTGTCATGCCCCAGATTGGCAATGATATTTTTCAAACCGTTATGCCCACCGGCACTTCCCTTTTTGCGCACCCTTATCTGTCCCACATCCAGGCTGATATCGTCTGATATCACAATCAGTTCCTCCGTCCCGTCAGACTTATAATAGTCCAGCAGCGCACGGATGCTCTCCCCGCTGGAATTCATAAAGGTCTGCGGCTTCGCCAGAATACATTTCTGACCGGCAACCACGCCCTTGCCGATGACTGCCTTGTGTTTCTTTTCAAGGACATCAATATGCTCCTGCCCCGCAAGCATATCTATCACGTCAAAGCCGATATTATGCCTTGTATTCTGATACTCCCTGCCCGGATTGCCAAGCCCTGCTATGATATACATTATGATTCTCCATTCTCATTCCTGTCTCACACCTTTGTCACGACACCATATATAATAAATGATTTTCACCATACTTTCAACAAGAGATTTTCGGAATGCAGAAGGAGGTCGGACAGGTCAAGTCCGCTGCATATCTTTTTCAATCAAACTGTTGATATATTTGTTTATGCTCTTTCCCTCTGCTGACGCCTTTTTCCTGATCTCCTCCTTCCTGCCCTTCGGCACTGTCAAACCGACCCTGTCGTAATTTTCTCTGATGTAGTTGTTTTGATATGTAGTTTTGTCAAATCCACCGTTAGATTTCATTCTCAGCCTCCTTCTGTCCCGTCATCGGCGTATGGTGCCTCAAAGATCTGCTGTTTTTTGCCGTTCCTTATCTGTTCTCTGCCTGCCTTCCGCGAAAAAGAATGATTGCAAAATCCCCTTGCATGAAACAAACTATCACGCAAGGGGACTTTATCATCAAATATTAGCAGGGAAGTAAAAATTCATTTTATTGTACGTTAACGTCCTGATACTTAGTACCTACCTGATATTCCATATCAGCGTTGACAGGAGGTCTGTTCATGGAAAGCGTACATACATCACAGCTACCATCGTTATCGGCATCCACACAGTCTTCATCATTAACCAGCACATCTGCAGCAGTGATTATCTTACAAGTCTTGCAGTAAGTAACAGACCATACGTCATGATGAGCAACAATCTTCTGGGTGTCCTTGTCAACATGGCAGGCATCTCCGTAACAGGGATTTACAGTATCCAGAACATGCTCTGTCATAGGAAGGATAATATCCAGTGTACCGGTACCGCACCTGTCGCAGTAACCAAAAGCAACTCCTGTCTCTGTACAGCTGGGTTTCTTGGTAACGTTAGGGAATGTCCTTACGCTATGCACCAGGAGCGGAAGATCCTTACGCTCTACCTTTGTATCGACAACGTCTGCTTCCGTTGCTCCGCATCTTGCGCATACCTTAGAAGTAGTAGTCGTAGTTGTGGTATCCTCATAACCGCGGCCGGTCTCGTAAGTAGAATTCTCATCACAGGTAGTAGACACTACTGTCTTTACATCTGTCTTTTTATTTGTCGTTGTCTTCCAGTCATGACCCAATGCAGCAATGATATCATCTACATGCTTACCGCATCTTTCACAGGTGTAAGACACCTTGCCGGAAGTGGTACATGTAGGATGTACAGAATATACATTGTTATCGTTGCCGGAAATCTTATGCCCTAATGCCTTAATGGGCTCCTTATATGTCTGGCTACACTGTATCGTTACGCCATCCTTCACAAATGTTGCCTCACAACGATACTCGTCATAACCATCCTCGGTACATGTGGGATCCTGATGGCTCAGCGGTATTGCATTCGGTGAATGAACATGCTTATGCTCTTCTTCCGGTGTCTTGTCATCAGGTTCTGCCGTAGGCTCCGTTGTGGGTTCTGCCGTAGGCTCCGCTGTGGGTTCTGTTGTCGGCTGTGTCGTGGGTTTTACTACCGGTGCGGAGTCATTGTCATCCTCTGCCTCTTCCACTACAACCTGACCGCCGGGTCTCTTCTCATTAATACCCGTAGTCACATACTGACGAGCAACTGCCACATAATCAGTTCCATATCTCTCCTTCAGATCAGGATTCTTGGCAAGATAGTCAACCAGGTCAAACAGAACACCGCCCGTCCGTCCCTCAGTGATACCAACTGTGAAATAATGGTTAATATATGCATCCCAATCATCACCAAAGGCCTTGTCCAAATCCTTGTTTGCCTTGCGGTACTCCACCACATCAAGGATAGGGTTCATGTTGCGCCCTTCCTTAGCACCGCTGTTCAAAAAATGCGCTACATATGCATCCTGATTCTTGCCGAAGGCTGTTTTCAGATCGCTGTACTTACCTGCATAATAGTCAACGCTGATTACATCCTTCACACCTGCAGCAGACACGCTGAGAGCGCTGCCCGCCAGCAATGTTGCCGCAAGTGCAATTGTCAACACTTTCTTTTTCATTTTTGCCCTTTCTCCTCCTTATAATGAGACAACAACAAACTGTTATAATTGTGAGGCACCCCTGCCAGATACGCTTCACATACCGTTATAATACCACCGGCTGGTAAATTTTGCAAGTATTTTATACAAAAAACCAAAAAAAAAAAAAACGGCGCGCCAACAACCTATATTACACACATTTTTTAACCAAAAGGCAGATATTGTTAAGTATTGCATCACATTACCTTTCAGGCAGAACCCAAAACGCCCTTCGCTGCCCTGAATGGCGCGCAGCAGCACGCTCCATCCAGGACATCGAGTAGGAGAAAAGTCTTTCCCCTGCTCGCCGCGCTACCCGTGCGCCGCTCTGCGGCATATTCCTTTGCACGGGTCTGTGCATAAAAAACCGCCGCAGCAAATCTGCTGCGGCGGTTTCAGGCATAACTCCTTCATCCCATAAATCTTCTGTTCCAAGTCTGTCCCGGTCCTACTCTTCTTCCGTCAATGCATTTTCATAAGCCTCCATAATCTGCTTCTGCATCGCATCTCTTGTAGTAGAATTAATAGGATGCGCAATGTCTCTGTACTCTCCATCAGATGCCTTTTTGCTGGGCATTGCAATGAACAGTCCATTTTCGCCTTCAATCACCTTGATGTCATGTACCACGAATTCGTCGTCCAGCGTAACGGAGACAACAGCTTTCATTTTGCCTTCCTTCACAATCCTGCGAACACGGATATCCGTAATCTGCATTTGTACACCCCCTAGCCAAGCGTTGTACCAGTCCAGCCAAGTATGCGTTACAGTGATGTCGGATACTGAACGGTATTATTTAGTTGTTACCCTAAATAGTATATCTTTCGTTACGTTCTACCACAATACGGATTTTGCCCTCCTCACCCACATATCGTGAATTTGCCCGTATCGTGTCACGGCTCTCAACAATGCAGTTCTCAATATATGTGTTGTCGCCGATGTAGACATCATTTAAAATAATGGAATTCTTGATCACGCAGTTATTCCCGATGTAGCTTTTCTTAAATATAACCGAATTCTCCACCACACCGTTTACAATGCAGCCGCTGGAGATCAGGCTGTTGTGTACACTGGCGCCCGGATTGTACTTCGCAGGCGGCAGGTCGTCCACCTTGGAATAGATATCAGGATACTGCTTGAAGAAGTAATTTCTTACCTCCGGCTTCAGGAAATCCATATTGGTATTGTAATAATCCTCTACAGATGCGATATTCCTCCAGTAATCCCTGATCTTGTAGCCGTAGATCCTCTTGAGGTCCTTGTAGCGCACAAGGATATCCCTCACAAAGTCGTATCTGTCCTCCTCCGCACACTTCTCGATCATCTCGATGAGCTGACGGCGGCGGAGTACATAAATGCCGCAGGATACTGTGTTGGATTTCGCCTGCAGGGGCTTCTCCTCAATCTCCTCGATACGGCTCTCCTCATTCATGCGGACAGTTCCGAAACGGCTCACATCCTCCGTCTCCGGCATGTCCCGGCAGACTACTGTGATATCCGCCTTCTTTTCGATATGGTACTCCAGCACCTTGTTGAAATCCAGCTTGTATACGCCATCGCCGGAAGCGATGACCACATAGGGTTCATGGCTGTTTTTCAGGAAGTTCAGGTTCTGATAAATGGCATCCGCCGTTCCCCTGTACCAGTTGCTGTTGTCAGCGGTGACGACGGGAGTAAACACATACAGCCCGCCCTGCTTACGTCCGAAATCCCACCACTTGGAGGAGCTCAGATGCTCATTGAGGCTCCTGGCATTATACTGTGTAAATACTGCAACCTTTTGGATATGGGAATTGGACATATTACTCAAAGTAAAATCAATGCTGCGGTAGCTGCCTGCAATAGGCATGGCACAAATGGCTCTCTTTTGTGACAGCTCCTGCATCCTGCGATTGTTGCCGCCTGCTAAAACGATTCCGATTGCTCTCACTACTGTTCACCTGCCTTAATCAAAGATTTGCCACTTGCAATATGGAAATTATCATAGTCTTTGTCCGTGGTCTCGCCAAAGATAACTGTGTTCTTGCCTACTGTAACGCCGCCCGGGATAACGCTTTTCTCGCCTATGGTCACAATCCCGTGATTGTAGATATGAGGTGCCACATCATTGGGCGCCTCCTCGCCGATGCCGAGCCGCACCTTGTTGCCGATGAGCACATTCTCTGCCACAATGGCTTTGTAAAGTTCGCAGTTCTCACCGATCTGCGTCTGGTTCATAATAATGGAGTCGCGGACTACCGTGCCCTTTCCGATGGTGACGCCACAGCCGATGACAGAATTATAAACCTTGCCATAGACGTCCGTGCCCTCGCCGATGATGCTGCGCTCCACGACACTGTCGTCAGAGAAGTACTGCGGAGGCTGTATCTCACTCCTGGTGTATATCTTCCAGTATTCCTCGTACAGGTTGAATTCCGGGACAATATCTATCAGCTCCATGTTGGCTTCCCAATAGGAGCTTAAAGTACCCACATCCTTCCAGTAGCCGGTGAACTCATAGGCATACAGCGGCGCTCCCTTCTGATGGCAGTAAGGGATGACATGCTTGCCAAAGTCCAGCGCCGGCTGGTTCGCCATGGTGATCAGCGCTTCCTTCAAAGTCTTCCAGTTGAAGATATAGATACCCATGCTTGCCAGATTGCTCCTGGGATGCTCCGGCTTCTCCTCAAACTCGGTAATGCGCTTATTCTCATCGGTGATCATGATGCCGAAACGGCTTGCCTCCTCAATGGGCACGGGCATAACGGCAATCGTCACCTCCGCACCGCTGGATTTATGGAAATCGAGCATGACCTCATAATCCATCTTATAAATATGATCACCGGAAAGTATAAGTACATAATCCGGATTAAACCCTTCCATATAATCCAGATTCTGGTAGATCGCATTGGCAGTACCTGTGTACCACTCACTCTCTCCGCTCTTTTCATAGGGCGGCAGCACTGACACTCCGCCGATATTCCTGTCCAGATCCCAGGGAATGCCGATCCCGATATGTGTATTCAGACGCAAAGGCTGATACTGTGTCAAAACGCCCACCGTATCCACCCCTGAATTGATACAGTTCGAAAGCGGAAAATCGATAATCCGGTATTTCCCTCCGAATGCTACGGCCGGCTTTGCCACCTTGGACGTCAGAACTCCCAGGCGGCTTCCCTGCCCTCCTGCCAACAACATGGCAATCATTTCCTTCTTAATCATGTCATCACCTCTATATTAGCCTTTGGCTATATTCTGATATTAGAATTATATCACACCGTTGTCCAAATGTGAATATTAATTGCCAAAAAAGTTTGAATTATTACAGATTTTATGTTAAAAATCCACATTTTTTTCACTTAATTTTTAATTTTTTTGTCTATTTAAGCAGGTATCTTCTATACAGTCCAGACTTTCATTGTTATTTTTGTATGGTTTTCTCCAGGTCCCGACAACATCCGCCTTTCCCTGTCATCCCCTGTCGCAACAAATCTCAATTTATGTTTGTTTTTTTTGCAAATAATGCTTATAATGATATAGATGATAATATTTCAAAAATTATAAAGGAAGTGGCATTCATGTACAAGATTGACTTTACCCACCCCTCATCCATCTACTTTGTAGGCATCGGCGGCATCAGCATGAGCGCGCTGGCGCAAATCCTCGCAAACGCGGGCTTTAGGGTGTCCGGCTCCGAAAGGGACCGCAGCGCCCTGACCGACAGGCTTACCTCAAAGGGGATTAACGTATTTTATGGACAAAGAGCCGAAAATATTACAGACTCCATAGATTGTGCTGTTTTTACCAGCGCAATCCATCCCGACAACCCGGAATATATCGCCGTACATCAAAAAGGTATCCCCTGTCTCACCAGGGGCGAACTCCTGGGGCAGATTATGAAAAATTACCCCATATCCATCGCCGTCAGCGGCACCCACGGCAAGACCACTACTACCTCCATGATCAGCGAGATCCTGGTCCACGCAGAGCTTGACCCCACCATTTCCGTAGGCGGCATCTTAAAGTCCATAGGCGGCAACCTGCGGCTGGGCGGATCTGGCTGCTTTGTAACGGAAGCCTGCGAATATACCAACAGCTTTTTAAGCCTTTTCCCAAAGATTGGAATTATATTAAATATAGAAGAGGACCATCTGGATTTCTTTAAGGATCTGGAAGATATCCGTCATTCCTTCCGCAGATTCGCCGAGCTTCTGCCGGAGGACGGCTGCCTTATCATCAACGGCTGCATCGAAAACCTCCCGGAGCTAACGGACGGGCTTACCTGCCGTGTCCTCACCTTCGGCCCCGATGAAAAGTGTGACTACTATCCCACAGATATCAGCTATGACGATCTGGGTCATGCCAGTTTTACCCTGCATGGCCCGGGAGGCGGCTCCAGGCGGATTTCTCTTAAACTGCCCGGAAAATACAACGTCTTGCACGCTGCGGCAGCCATGGCGCTGGCGGATGTGCTCTCCATTGACAGCACCGTCTCCGCAGAAGCGCTCAGAAACTTTGCCGGGGTGGACCGCCGCTTTGAATACAAGGGCACCGTGGGCGGAGTCACCGTCATCGACGACTATGCCCACCATCCCGCGGAGATAAACGCAGCCCTGACCGCAGCGGCCAACTGTCCCCACAAGACCCTCTGGTGCGTATTCCAGCCCCATACCTACAGCCGCACCAAGGCGTTCCTGCATGAGTTCGCCCAGTCGCTGAGCCTTGCCGACAAAGTGGTCCTGGCCGATATTTACGCCGCCAGGGAGACAGACACCCTGGGCATCAGCTCCGAGGACCTGAAAGCTGAGCTGGATGCCTTAGGACAGGAATGCTACTACTTCCCCTCATTTGATGAGATAGAAAATTTTTTATTGGAAAAATGCATAAACGGTGATCTGTTGATAACTATGGGTGCCGGCGACGTGCATAAAATCGGCGAAAACCTGCTTGGCATCTAGTTATCCACATTTTCCACAGGGCAGGGCGATAAACATCACGCGCCCGTCTTGTGGAAATTATTATATCTAATGTGGATAAGTGTTTTCCGGCTTCTGCCGGAAAACAGAGCCTTTCTACACACCTTTTGCAAATGTGCCCGAACCTATCCACATTTTCCACATTATCCACATTTTTCCACGCTTTTGGACGGCTTTAAGTTTTCGGAAATTTCACTATTTCTTTTTTGAAATCCTTATGCTATACTTGGTCTGCTGCCGGATTCCACACCGATAACCGTTTGGCAGAAGGCTGAACTGTCGCCTGCACCGCATTCCATATTTCAAAGAGGGAAGTGTTACATATGGCACGTTTGAAAATTTATAATGACAATCCGATGGATTCCACTATTGTTCCCAACCTTTTCATTGACAATTACATGAAAAATGCCAATGACGCACAGCTGAAGATTTACCTTTATCTGCTCCGCAAAATGAATGCCCATCAGGCTACCAGTGTATCCGATATCGCCGATATGTTCAACCATACGGAGAAGGATGTGATCCGCGCCCTGAAATACTGGGAGCAGAATCAGCTCATAGACCTGGACTTTGACAGCTCCGGCAAGGAACTGACAGGCATCCACATCCGCGACCTGGACGCTGCTGCCCTGCCCGGGACGAATGCTGACAAGCAGGCATCCCCTTCCTTTGTGCCCGCCCCTGCCCAGGTGGCAGCACCGGAAGAAGATACCGTGTCCCCTTATGCCAAACCCTCCTATTCCGCCAACCAGCTGCGGGAATTCAAAAGCAGGCAGAACACCATACAGCTTCTGAGCATTGCGGAGGCATATATCGGAAAGCCCCTGAATCCGTCGGAAATCAAATCTATCCTTTACTTTTCCGACAAGCTGCACTTTTCCGACGACCTGATAGATTACCTGATACAGTATTGTGTGGACAACGGCCACAAAAGCTTCCACTACATAGAGAAGGTCGCCCTGGAATGGGCGGGCTCCGGGATAACCACCCCGGAACAGGCGAGGGAGTCGTCAGCCCACTACAACAAGACCGTTTATACCGTGATGAAAGAGCTGGGCAGGAACGGCACCCCAACCAACACGGAAGTGGAATATATCACCCGCTGGGTCAACGACTATGGCTTCTCCACGGATATTATCCTGGAAGCGTGCAGGCGCACCGTGCTCTCCACCGACAAACGGCGTTTTGAATACGCCGAGAGTATCCTAAACAGCTGGAAGACACAGAATGTACGCGAGAAGTCCGACATCATACAGCTGGACAATAACTACCGCCAGCGCCGGAAATCCGCATCCGCTCCCCCGAAGCAGCCCTCAAACCGTTTCAACCAGTTCCCCCAGAACGACTATGATTTTGACGCCCTGGAGGAAGCATTGTTGAGCAACTGATACCTTTGCACCCCTTTCACAACCCTTAAGGAGGACAGCCGTGGCACTCAGCAATTCCCAATACGAAGCTATCATAAAAAGATACGAGGACACCAGGGATCACCACCGCTACATACTGGAGGCAAGAAAGAACGAGGTCTACTCCTCCATACCCGGCTACAGGGAGCTTGCGGACTCTGTCAGCACGCTGTCTGTAGCCAGCGCCCGCCGTATGCTGGAAGGGGATGAGAGCGCCCTGGGGGAGCTCCGCGGGCAGCTTGCCGAAATCACGGCGCGCCGAAAAGAGCTGCTTGCCGCCGCAGGCTATCCCGCCGATTATCTGGAGCCGGCCTACACCTGTCCCTTCTGTCAGGATACCGGCTATATTGTCTCCCCCGGGACAAACGGCCTCAAGGAGAAATGCCGCTGCTTCCGCCAGCAGGAAATAGAAATCCTGTACGAACAGTCCAATATCCGGGACCTGATCAAAAAAGAAAACTTTTCCACCCTCTCCGACAGGTATTACCAGGGTGAAGATTTACAACATTTTCATGCTGCTGTGAGCTTTTCCCGTAAATTTGTACAAAATTTTAAGCAGGACTATCACAACCTGTTTTTTTATGGTACAGTAGGTACGGGAAAAAGTTTTTTATCCGGATGCATTGCCAACGAACTGCTGAAAAAGGGATGCTCTGTCATTTATTTCAGCGCTTCGGGCCTGTTTGACACCCTCGCCCGTTATACCTTTGACGTGCGGTCAAAAGAAGAACAGCATGATTTCTGTGAGGACATCTACAGCTGCGACCTGCTGATCATCGACGATCTTGGAACGGAAATGACCAATAATTTCGTGAGCTCCCAGCTCTTTGTCTGCCTGAATGAACGGCACCTGCGAAGGAAGCCGGTCATCATCTCTACCAACTTATCGCTGGAGGAGTTCCGGGACCGCTATTCGGACCGGATTTTTTCCCGGATCACCAGCAGCTTTACCCTGCGCAAGCTCACAGGTCCCGACATACGCATTTACAAAAAGCTTCCTAACCAGAAATAAATCACCCTCACGCAATGAGCAGAAAGGACACTTTCATGGCAAACCGCGAAGAAAAAAGAAATCTGGAAACCATCCCTGTAGGTTCACTGGGCATGATCGCCCTGGAGGGATGCAGGCCGCTGGGCGAAAAGGTAGACCAGTATCTGGTCAAATGGAGAGCGGAAAGAGAAAGCGAACACAAGGAATCCCTTGCCTTCTCCGGCTACCAGAGAGACAGCTACCTGTTGAACGCCAAAGTTCCCCGCTTCGGGTCCGGAGAAGCCAAGGGAATGATCCTGGAGTCCGTCCGCGGCACCGATCTCTACCTTTTGGTGGACGTGTGCAACTATTCCCTTACCTATTCCCTGTGCGGCCACAAGAACCATATGTCCCCCGATGACCATTATCAGGACCTGAAAAGGATCATTGCCGCCGTAGGCGGCAAGGCAAGACGCATCACCGTAATCATGCCCTTCCTGTATGAAAGCCGCCAGCACAAGAGAACCGCCAGGGAATCGCTGGACTGTGCCCTTGCCCTGCAGGAGCTCACCGCCATGGGCGTGGACAACATCATCACCTTTGACGCCCATGATCCCAGGGTTCAGAACGCCATCCCCCTGCACGGCTTCGAGACGATACAGCCCGCCTACCAGTTCATCAAGGGACTGCTGCGCAATGTGAATGACTTAAAGCTGGACTCCGATCATATGATGGTGATCAGCCCCGACGAGGGCGGTATGAGCCGTGCAATCTATGTTGCCAACGTACTGGGGCTTGACATGGGCATGTTTTACAAACGCCGAGACTACACTCAGCTTGTCAACGGCAGGAATCCTATCGTGGCACATGAGTTCCTGGGTACAAGCGTGGAGGGCAAGGACATGATCATTATTGATGACATGATCTCCTCCGGCGACAGCGTCCTGGAGGTTGCCGCCGCCCTGAAGGATCGCAAGGCAGACAAGATTTTTGTATTTGCCACCTTCGGACTTTTTACCAACGGGCTGGACAAGTTCGACCAGGCGTGGGAAAAGGGCATCATCGACAAGGTGCTTACCACCAACCTGATCTACCAGACTCCCGACCTTCTGGAGCGGAAATGGTATATTAACTGCGATATGAGCAAGTATATCGCCTATATCATTGATACTCTGAACCACGACTCCTCCATCAGCGACCTGCTGAACCCCAACGAGAGGATCCAGAGCATTGTGGCAAAATATAAGGGTGGAGAATTGTAAACTCTTTCACCAATATGGTTGACATTATTCCTCGGACAGTGTATACTTTTGATTGTAACCTATTTTATAATTTGGGTTGACAATCAACAATCCCGCGGCAGGCAATAGTACATCAGGCTTGCAGCGGATATGTTGTCCTCGCGGCAATGAGCCAATGTCTTATGGGCTTTGGCTCATTGCCCGCGGGAATCAAAACATTGAGAGGATAAACCATGAAAACAACACAAAGCCTGTCTGACACAAAGAAAACATTATTTTCTGTACGCCAGCTTACTACAGTCGGCATGCTTACAGCCGTCATCTGCGTGCTTGGTCCCTTTGCGCTGAATATCCCCATCAGCCCTGTTCCCATCTCTCTTGGCACGCTTGGAATCTACCTTGCCGTTTCCATACTGGGCATGAGGTCAGGTACTCTGAGCGTTGCCATTTACATCCTTCTGGGCTTTGCCGGTGTGCCGGTATTTGTGAATTTTACCTCCGGTGCAGGCAAGCTTTTCGGCCCTACCGGCGGCTACATAATCGGCTATATCCTTATGGCACTGATCTGCGGGTTCTTTATAGACAAATGGGACGGCAGATTTATAGTCAACTTTCTGGGCATGGTGCTGGGTACTGCCATATGTTACCTGTTTGGCACCATATGGCTTGCCCTGCAAATGTCCCTGACTTTCCCCCAGGCACTGGCTGAGGGCGTGCTCCCCTATATTCCCTTTGACCTGGTCAAGCTGCTTCTCGCCCTCATCCTGGGCAGCCAGGTGCGCAAACGTTTAAAAAAAGCCGGGCTGATCTAGCCCGGTCTTTTTCATATCCAATATCCTGTGTCATTATTCCAGTGAATTTATTCCGGTTGCCCTGCCGCTCCAGCTGTTTTCCCCGAAGCATTTTTACTCTTGATCGTTTCCCTGATTCCCGGAATTCCTGCCTGCGCTTCCGGCTTACTTGCTTTCTTCCACCACCACAGTCGAATCTGCCGCGTTCTTCTTTACGGACTCAATTCCGTTCATGCAGCCTGCCAGTGCCTTGTAACCCTCGCCCACCGCAATGATCTGCCCATTTGTCGCCTTCAAGCGGAATCGGAACTCCCCTGCCTTATCCTTATATACCTCAAACTTGGGATGCTTCTCCACAGCATAGCCTTCCACCGTCTGATTCTCCACTGCCGCAACAGGCGCATTTTTCTGTACGCTTGCAACGCCGTTCTTGCATGACTCCATAGAATTGTAAACCTCAGACGTGGCGATAACCTCCCCATTTCCCGCCTTCAGATCAAACTTGATACCGGTTTTGACTTCCCTGATTACAAATTTTCCCATGACTACCTCCTTCATATGTGTTAATCAGGCCGGAAAAATATTCCGCCTGCTGCGCCGCCGATACTCCACTTCCGCAAAGCTGCGGCATATGCCTTTTTATTTTACATCCTTTTGGCAAAAAAGGCAATATGCAGACGCCGCTAACCTGCAAAAGAATCATACAGCATCACAATCTCTCCCTGAGCGTCATACATAGTGATCTCGCCGCAATTTACGGGAAGCAGGACCGCAAAAGGCTTTGACGGATCCACCTGGATAGTTCCCGTTGCAGCGCTTTCCACCTCAATCCTGCACACTTTATCCCTGTTCATGGACAGCAGAACGATCCCTCTGTCTTCATATACCATGCTTCTGGCACTGTCTATCATAAAACCATCTACACCGCCGTCAATAAAAAAATAACCGTAAGATATCCCATCATGAGTCTCATAGACCGAGTATCTGCAATCACTTTTGGCCTCGTTATAGAAAAGCATGATGCACATATCCTCGTTGACGTCCTGCACCATCTGCCAGTCACTGCTGATATTCTGTTCCTTCCTTGCGGCCTGTTCAAGCCTGTTTTGGGAAACTCCTACAATCCCCAAATTCATAATGATCAAAACAGCCAGCAAAATAATCACCAAAATACCTGTTACCATAGATATTTTTATCATGGACATTTTTTCTTTTTTCACGTGCTTTACCTCCGAAACATCGTTTGTAAAAACTTTTTTATATATTAACACATTTTTCCCTGTTCGTCCAGTAAGGAATCAAAGCCCCCGCTGCAGCTGTCCTGACAGCCCCTTCCACTCCCCACGCCTTGAAAAATGTTGTTAAATATTGTATACTATATAAAAATCCAGAACGGTTATGATGAATTTTGTAGAATGAAATGAAAACACTCACCGGAAAACACAAATCACTGGTCCGATAAGGGAGAACAGAGACATGGCTTCTATCAAACAACAGTTAAAGCAGAAATTAATTGACAAACAACACAGACAATACGAGGAAGATCTGGCGTCACAAAATGAAACCTATGACAACTGGATCAAAAATCAGGAAAAGAAGCTCAAGCTCGCCCCCTCCAGCATGAAGGGCAGTGTCAGGCAGCTCACTGGCGATGCCCTTTGCCAGGATCTTTCCTCTCTTTTCAGGCACCCTGCACATGATATCCTTCTGCTGGCTCTGTGCGAGGGAACCCTGAACAAAATCGCCGTGCCTCTGATACTTAAGGAATTTGACACAGACAAAAGCACTGTTTTGGTCTACGGGGATGAGGATACTCTGTCCGGCACCGTCAGGACCAATCCCTGGTTCAAACCGGACTGGTCTCCAGACAGGTTTCTGTCCGGTTTTTATTTTGGATCCTTTGTGGCAGTGAGAGCCGATGCCCTGACGAGGGCTTACCTGTCCTGCCAAAGGGACCAGGCACAGAAAGATATGCTGGATAAGCTGCCGAACCTGGAAAAGCTCTACCTTCTCCTGTTCCAGATGCTCATAAATCAAAATGCCTTTGCAAAGCACCACGGGGATCAGGGCTCCCCTGTGCGCCACATCCCGCAGGTACTCTATCACAGCCATCAAAACGGCTATGACCAGACAAAGGAGCTTCGCCTGCCCGAGACAGCAGTCCGGAAATGGGAAGACCAGCTGGGGATAGCGGATATGCTGGAATGCTCCCTTTTGTCTGTCGTTATTCCGTCCAAAGACAATCCTGACGTGTTGTTCCGCTGCCTGGGTTCCCTGCTTGAGAAGACAGTCCCCGCCTGCGCCTTTGACATTATCATTGTCGACAACGGAAGCAGCGACGAGAACCGTGCCCGTATCTCAAAGAAAGTGGAGGAACTCAACCAGAGTATTAACCCTGACGGCATGCTTGGGAATCCCGACAGCGCATCCCACAGCAGGCAGCAAAGCTTTTTCCGGGGCTGCCAGTATCATTATGAACCCATGCCCTTTAACTTTTCCCGTATGTGCAACATTGGAGCAGCAGGCGTAAAGGGGCAGCTGCTCCTATTCCTCAACGATGATGTGGAGATCATCCAGGAAGACTGGATGCAGCTGATGGCGGCAAAGGCGCTGCTCCCCTACGCGGGCGCCGTGGGTGCGAAGCTGCTGTACCCCAACTCGGACACCATACAGCATGCGGGCGTCACCAACATCCGCCTGGGTCCGGCACACAAGCTGCAGTTCCTCAGCGACAAAGACGTCCATTATTTCGGCATGAACAGGGGCGTCCATGACATGCTGGCCGTCACAGGTGCATGTCTGATGACACGGCGGGAAGTATATGATCAGTGCGGCGGCTTCAGCGAGGCTCTGGCAGTAGCCTTCAACGACATAGACCTGTGCTACACTATCTACGAAAAAGGCTACTACAACATAGAGCGGAATGACGCGGTCTTCTATCACCACGAATCCCTGAGCCGCGGGTCGGACAATGCCACGGAGGAAAAGCAGCGCCGGCACCTCCATGAAAAGGAAACCCTGTACCAAAGACATCCTGATATTTACGGGCGCGATCCATTCTATCATCCGTACCTGGCTACGGATGTGCTGGAATCGGAATATTTCCCCGTGTTCCACTATTATTCTTCGCTGGATACAGTCCTGGATATGGGCTGCTCCCCCGCAAAGAACGTCACCGCCCGGGTGAAGCTGGCCAGAAAGGATGAATGTCTGCGCTTAGGTGTGGAAATTGCCACGGATGTATATAAATGGCAATATAACACCATGCCCGAAAGAAGAGACATAGAAGAAAAAGATGCCGAAAGAAGATCTGAATACTATAACTATTATTTCCAGGGGTATGCTTTCGTGATCGGTTCCGATAACGCCTGCTATGAGAGAATGCTGCTGTTAAAAAGCCGCGAAAACAAAAAGGTCTGGGCACTCCCTGTGGAAAACCAGCGCAGGCCGGACATCCAGGAGCACCTCAAGGATCAGATAAACGTAGAGCTTACCGGCTTCGCCGCCAAGCTCAAGTGTACGGAGCTTGCCCCCGGCACCTACCAGCTGGGCATGCTGGCCAGGGATAAATGTTCGAGACAAAGGCTGGTGAACTGGAGCAGCTGGACCATCGAGATCACAGACGGACAGAACCGCCAGGGATAAAGTAAATCCCGCAAAGGCTTGACATTTCCCACTTTTCCCCTTATACTAAAGAACTGAAAAATCCAAACAGCCTGACTGCAGCAGGTCCTTGGGATTTTCCAGTTCTTTTCAAATTTTTACCGTCAGTTCGAGACCTTCCTGACGTCAGTCTGCAAATTTGCAGGCTGTCGCGGTGAGCGCAGGTTTTCCGCCTATACAGATATAGCGGCCGCCTTTACGCTGCCCGCGCAAAAACAAAACTAAAGGAGAATAAACAAATGAATCACAAAGTATTGTATCTTGTCCAGGCAGCGGTCATCGCTGCCCTCTATGTGGTGTTCACCATGCTTGCCAGAATGCTGGGACTTGACAGCGGTGTCATCCAGGTACGCTTCTCAGAAGCGCTCACCATTTTACCCTTTTTCACCCCTGCGGCAATACCGGGGCTCTTTGCAGGATGCCTGCTGAGCAACCTTCTGCTGGGCAACCTTCCTTTGGATGTCATCTTCGGAAGCCTCGCCACGCTTCTGGGCGCATTGGGCACTTATTTTCTCAGCCGCCCTCTGAAAAAGGACGCTGCCGCCGCAAACCCCGGTATCCGGAAATGGCTTGCCCCCGTTCCCCCCATTGTGGCAAATACCCTGATCGTACCTTTCATACTTGCCTATGTTTACCAGTTTGAGGGTTCCATCCCTTATTTCATGCTGACAGTAGGCGCCGGCGAGGTGATCTCCTGCGGCATTTTGGGACTGCTTCTGATGGGTGTCCTGCAGAAATACAGGAAATATATTTTTATCTCACATATGCGATAAAGCAGTTCCCGTTTGCCTCCAGCCATTCCCCCGCATCACTCATTCCTCTCCTGTACAGCCTTCCCGTGGATGGTTCAAATACCATCACCTGGGATTCGTTAAAGCCTGTCAGAAGCACTGCTTCACCATCCTCAAGCAGTGCCAGCACAGGGATGTCTCTGTTGACAAAATAGAGCATGGCATCCAGGCTGCAGCCTGTCAGGTCAAGCACCTGATAGCCTTCCAGGTTCTCCTGCAAAACATCCATAACGCCCTTTCCCTGCCCCAGAAGATACTCGGAATTCCGGGATATGCCCTCGAATTTTAAGATCATATCCAGGCAGGCGGCCCTGCTGCCTCCTGCTTCGGTTTTTTCCGGCTCCGTGATTGCCAGGATCTGATTCCTGGTGACTCGGTTGCCCCTTCTCCAGATGCATTCCCCACTTTCGTTCAAAACAATGCCGGCAATGTCATATGCCTGGTTCACGGCCTCCGCCGGGGAGAAACAGATGATATCCACCCCATATGCCCCGTACACGTAATACTGTGGCTGATGACCTGCATCGGGCAGCGCCAGCTTTCGTCCCCCTTCATACACTACTTCCTTGGGGTTCAAGAGCTTGATGGTTTCAGTGTCTATGGTCTTATATGCCTGTATCTGTACATAGCGCTTATAACGGTCAATATCTGCCGTTACCACCACATTTTTCCCCACCGCCGCTTCCATGTTGTTCATAATATGATCCTGCTCTATCTGCCGATAATCCCCCGATTCCAGACGCTCTATGCGTTCCAGCGTTATCTGGTTATCCGCCACGGTGCATTCCGTCACATATATCCCCGGCTGTTCGTATTCCTTCAGCAGCTCCCCATAAGCATTGCATATGCACACCTTATACATGGGGAAAAAGAATCTGCCGGATTCCTCCCTGACGATGCTGTCCGTGTAAGCCACTCCGTAAATGATGTCTTCGTCCATAAAGCCCAAAGGCCTGATGACCTCATTTCTGCCCACCGTGACAATATACTGTTTGTCATTGCTCAGGTTCCGGATGTTCAGCACCGTGCTGTAAGCGGTATCCCGGCTCTCAACCCACACCGCTATCCTGTGGTTCGCCGAAACCTGCAGGTTACTGTCCTGCGTGATATCCAGCAGCCTGGACAGGGTCTTTTTATCCTGATCCACCCTGTAGACCGCACTGTCTATCTTGAAATACAGCTGTCCGTCACGGTTAAGGTACAGAAGCTCTCCAAGCTCTGCCTCCAGTACCGCGTAAGTCTTGGTGTAGGGAATGTATACCAGCTCCTCCACAGTGTTAAGGGCATTGTCAAAAGCATAAATCTGTATACCCACCTCCCCTTCATGTCTGCCGCGGTTCATGTAGCCATAAACAGCAAACCATACGTTGCCGTTTTCATCCACGTCCAGTATCTTTATCCCATGCTTGCCATACATAGTCCTGGCATCTGCATTTTCCCTGTCATAAAAGCTGAAAATGCGTGTGAGCTCGTTGGTGGCAACATTATAGCCAAACAGGCGCTTTGCCACCTGGAAGGCAACGACATTGCCGTCCTCACTTTCCATCATGGGTACGTCCGGGTCTGTAATCCCCAGCAGTAGCTTGTCATTTCCATACATTTCATTTTCGTCGGGAATCTGGACCATATTCCTCTGATAATCCAGAAGGTAAATTGTGTCCGATGTACGCCTGATGCGGTAATGTTCTTCCACCATGTAGTATGTTACCGTCTTCCCCTCCGTGGTAGAGACAATATAGCCCATCAGGAAAGAAGCTGTCTGGGTGGCAATATCCGTCAGGCAGATCGTGGGCTCGCTCACCTCCGTCACCTGCAGTTCATCCCATGTGAGCTGCCGGAAGCTGCTGTGGATATTCACATTATGAAAGGACGAGTTATCCTCCAGCCTGGCGTCTGTCTCCATATATTGGACCAGCTCCCTTGCTGCCTCCTTATCGTACAGACGCTCATGAAAATCCCTTACATAATCCAGCTTCTCGCTCAGGGCAAGCTTCTCGCTCCAGATTATCCTTGTATAATAAGCAGCTGTCCTGCTTCCGTCCAATTCCAAAAAGATTGCCAGAGAATATTCTTCTTCCCTTTCAATCAGATCTTTCAGGGCGATACGGCCTTCTATAAGCCCTGACTTACTGACCTGGTAATCCGTCAGTTCCCTGTTCTCAATCAGGCGTGAGCCGTCCACGTTCCTCACCTCCATGGAGATACCTGTCACATTCTCCCCATAGGGCTCTATCACAAAGCCGGTCTCCCTGCTCTCATCCAATATCGTCACTGTGTCCCGCTGAAATGCCACCTCCATGTCTGAGGTGTAGCCATGGAGCTCGTTATACAGGACGCCCTCCCACTCCATGGTCACTAATGGCAGCGCGGCAGGAAGCATGTCCATTGTGAGATTATCATGCCCTCTGTTCATAAACATACTTACCGTAACCAGAGCCAACACAAATACAGTCAGAAAAACGACCAGCTTTAAGATACCTTTTTTCATAACAGCTCCTTCAATACAGGATTCACATGCAGAAATTCCATAACCTTCTCAACAGAAGCGGCTGTCTGTCCAGGACGCATTCCCGAAGCCTTCACCGCCCGTATCATCAGGTTTTTGGGCGTGTGCTCCATATCGATGAACTCCAGGATCTGCGTGTCGTAGCCGTTCTGTTCCAGGAGATCCGCACGAAGGGCATCCGTGATCAGCGCCGCCATGCGCTCTCTGATCACCCCATATTTCAGCACAGGGCGCAGCATATCACAGCGGATCTGGCCGTTCAGCTCATGCTGGCAGCATGGCACCGCCATGATCACAGAAGCCCCCCACTTGACTGCCTTTTCCAGCGCGTAATCCGTAGCCTTGTCGCAGGCGTGCAGGGAAACCACCATGTCCACCTGGCCAGCGCCCTCATAACTGCTGATGTCCCCCTGACAAAAATTCAGCCCGTCATAGTGCAGCTTCCGGGCAAGCTCCTCACAATGCCGGATAACATCCTCCTTCAGGTCCAGCCCTGTCACCTGTATATCCCTTCCCTGAAGCCTGCGCAGATAATAGTACATGGCAAAGGTCAGATAAGACTTCCCGCAGCCGAAGTCAATAATGCGGATACATCTGTCTGTGGGAAGCTTATCCAGAATATCCTCTATAAATTCCAGATAACGGTTAATCTGGCGGAATTTGTCATAGCGCGCCCTGGTGATCCTCCCGTCGGGGGACTGTACCCCCAGGTCGACCAGAAAATCCACAGGCTGTCCCTCCGGCAGGATGTACTGCTTTACCCGGTCATGGGACAGCCTCTGCAGAGCCTCGTCCCGGCCTGTCCGGGCTGCCTGCTGACCTCCAACCGCCTGCTGTCCCCGGCGCATCTGTTGGTCCCCGGCCTCCTGCTGTCCCCGGCGCATCTGTTGATCCCCCACCGCCTGCTGCGGCATATTTTTACCCGGGACCTTGTTTTTCCTTTTGACGGATACAGCCCCTTTCCTGCTGACAAGCACTACCGCATCCATGGATTCACATGTGATCTGCGCCTGCCTGAAAAGCCCGTCCCTGTCCAGACAGGCCTCCAGCCTCCGCGCCATCTGCTCTTTCTGATAATTAGTATGGAATACCTTCTTGTCCCGATAGAGCGTCTCCTGAAAGCAAAGCTTTCCTTTTATCAGCACAGGACGGACTTTTAACTTCTCCCCCTGTGCTGCGTCTCTTGTGTTGCTAAGGATCACCTGGATCAGCTCCTGATCCAGGACCTGTTCAAAAAGTTCCAGTAATTCACTCATCTTCTATATCCGTATTGTCCTCAAAATATATTCCCACGTCTTCCGCCATGGCGCCGTTTATAGATTTCGTCGCACAGGAGCACCTGTATCATTTCCTGTGCAGGCGGGTCCTCCTCTTCTTTATCCAACACCTTCATCATGGATCCTGCCAATGCCTGCAGGCTGTACCTGTCAGGGTATTCGTCATAAATCATGCTGCCTTCATAATCTGTTTTATCAAGCATCTCCGCAATCCTGCGCTGGTAGCGTTTCACCACATCCGGATACATCTGCTGCAGGTAGTCCAGATCCTGCAGGAGCATCGCCTCCCGTTTCGGCTCATAGAAATCCGGGTAGGCAAGATAAAAAGGAAGGGGCCCATTCCAGCCCCTTACCTTGCTGTCCGGCAGCGGCTGTAACAGTTTAGAATGAAATTCCATACACATTTTCCTGAAACCTTTTTTATCAGAATATGCGTTGTTTCCTCTAATTGTTACTTGCCCCGGAGGACAATTCCTTATAAATTGGTTTACTTCAAAACCTGAATACGCGCAAGCGCCCGCTGCAATGCGGTCTCCGCCCTCGCGATGTCGGTTTCCGGAGTCCTGCTGCGCAGACGCTCCTCCGCACGCTCCTTCGCCGCCGTAGCACGTTTCACGTCAATCTCGTCAGGCCACTCGATGGTTTCTGCCAGGATCGTTACACAATCCGGCAGGATCTCCGCAAACCCAGCGTGCAGGGCCGCGTCTTTTTCCCCGTCCTGCTCACTGATATGCAGGATTCCCGGCTTTATGATCACCGTCAGCGGTATGTGGCCCGGCAGCACGCCTACCTCACCCTCTGTGGTATTAAACTCCACCATGTCGATCTGACTTTCATAAAATACTCTTTCAGGAGTTATAATGCGCAGAAGGAAGCCGTTTTTATCTGCCATAAGCCTTCCTCCTATTTCACCTTCGCCAGAACGTCGTCAATGCTTCCCGCGTTCAGGAAATAGCTCTCAGGAATATCGTCATGCTTTCCTTCCAATATCTCCTTGAAGCTGCGGATGGTTTCATTGATAGGCACATACTTGCCCTCCAGGCCGGTAAACTGTCCTGCCACGAAGAAGGGCTGTGACAGGAACCTCTGTACCTTACGGGCACGGGACACCACCAGCTTATCCTCCTCTGACAGCTCATCCATACCAAGGATGGCAATAATGTCCTGCAGCTCTTTGTAACGCTGCAGAATCTCCTGGACGCCGCGGGCAGTCTTGTAATGCTCCTCGCCCACGATCCTGGGATCCAGGATACGGGAAGTGGACTCCAGAGGATCTACCGCAGGGTAAATGCCCAGCTCAACAATGGAACGTGACAGCACGGTGGTCGCATCCAGGTGGGCAAATGTAGTCGCAGGCGCAGGGTCCGTAAGGTCATCCGCCGGCACATACACGGCCTGGACAGAGGTGATGGAACCGTTCTTTGTGGAGGTGATGCGCTCCTGGAGGGCACCCATCTCCGTCTGCAGTGTAGGCTGGTAGCCCACTGCGGAAGGCATGCGGCCCAGCAGCGCGGAAACCTCACTGCCCGCCTGTGTAAATCTGAAAATATTGTCTATAAACAGCAGCACATCCTTGCCGCCCTTGTCACGGAAATACTCCGCCATGGTCAGACCTGCCAGACCCACGCGCATTCTCGCTCCGGGGGGCTCGTTCATCTGTCCAAATACCATGGTAGTCTTGTCGATAACGCCCGACTCCGTCATTTCGTGATAAAGATCGTTTCCCTCACGGGTACGCTCGCCAACACCGGTAAATACGGAATAACCGCCGTGCTCCGTGGCAATATTACGTATCAGCTCCTGGATCAGGACGGTCTTGCCAACGCCGGCACCGCCGAACAGGCCGATCTTGCCGCCCTTCTGATAAGGGCAGAGCAGATCCACGACCTTGATACCGGTTTCCAGCAGCTCCGTCTCCGTAGACTGCTCCTCAAATTTAGGTGCAGGCCTGTGGATCGGCTCATAGCTGACGCCTTCGGGAGCCGGCTTATTATCTATCGCCTGTCCTAACACATTGAAAATTCGTCCCAACGTCTTCTCGCCTACCGGGACGGAAATGGGAGCACCGGTTGCAACCGCATCCATACCTCTGACCAGGCCGTCGGTACTGCCCATTGCAATACATCTGACCGTATCGTCACCCAGATGCTGGGAGACCTCCACGGTCAGCTCACCGCCGTCATTGGTAGGAATACGAATTGCTTCGTTTATCTCGGGCAGCTTACCCTCGTCAAAGCGGACGTCAAGAACCGCCCCGATGACCTGAGTAACCTTGCCTCTGTTTTCTCCTGCCATTTCTACCTCTTTCCTGCCCGGAAACTCCGGACATATAATTGATAACTCTATGCACCAATACCTGGTGCAAGTCTGGAAGAATCCGCCTGCGGATTCTTCTCGGAATGACCTGGATTTTCTTAGTCAGTATACTTTACTGACTTAGAAAATCTTCATTCCGTCCACACTTAACCCAGGGCTTCCGCGCCCGCTATGATTTCCGTCAGCTCCTGTGTGATGGAGCCCTGACGTGCCCTGTTATACTTCAGCGCCAGATCGCTGATCATTTCTTCCGCATTGCTGGTGGCATTGTCCATGGCCTGCATACGCGCACCGTTCTCGCTGGCAACTGATTCCATCAGCGCGCCGTAGATCAGGCTGGTCACGTACTTGGGGATGATCATGTCCAGGGCCTCCACATCCTCCGGCTCGAAATTCATGATCGCAGCAGCCTCACTGGACTGTCCTTCCTCCTCACCGGAAACCTCCACAGGAAGGAGGCGCAGCAATGTGGGCACATGGCTGACCGTATTCTTGAACGCGGTATAGGCAAGATAAATCTCACCCACCTCTCCTTCCGCAAAAGACTGCAGCAGCTTTGCGGAAAGATGCATGGCGTCCGCGTAGACCGGATTCTCCACAATATCGCCGTCACTGACCTTTATATTGTAGCCATAGCGGTGAAAAGCCTCACGCCCCTTGTTACCCAGGCAATATATCTCCAGATCCTCTTTCTTCCACTCAGGATTCCTGGTGATCAGCTTGATCACATTGGAATTGTAGCCGCCTGCCAGCCCCCTGTTGGAGGTGATCACAATGACCGCCTTCTTCCGGGAGGCTCCCTGCGTCAGATACCTGTGCTCAATATGCCCCACACGCCTGAGAATACTGTTTACCGTGTCATACATACAGTCGAAATAGCCCTTGGAACGCTCCGCGTTTGTTCTGGCACGCTGCAGCTTTACAGTGGATACCAGCTTCATCGCCTTGGTAATCTGCTGTGTACCCTGAATACTGCTCTTTCGGCGCTTTATATCACGCATTGATGCCATAATTACACCCCTTTGCGTGCTTTAAGCACGCATATCAATCAATATTCTTGGTCCGCTTTCTACTTAAACTGTTTCTTGAACTCGTCGATGGCCTTCTTCAGTATGCCGTCCGTCTGATCGGAGATCACCTTCTCAGACGCGATATTGTTCGGAACCTCAGGATACTTGGTATCCAGGAACTCAAAGAATTCCTGCTCAAATCTGGTAATGTCCTCCACGGGAACATCCAGCAGATACTTGTTGGTCACGGCATAAATAATGATGACCTGATACTGTACCGGCATGGGCTTATACTGAGGCTGCTTGAGCACTTCCTTGATACGCCCGCCCTGCGCCAGCTTCTCCTTGGTATCCGCATCCAGCTCCGAGCCGAACTGCGCAAAGGAAGCAAGCTCGCGGTACTGGGCCAGCTCTGTACGGATAGGCGCCGCAATCTTCTTCATCGCCTTGATCTGCGCCGCACCGCCTACACGGGACACAGAAAGGCCGGCGTTGATAGCAGGACGGAAACCGGAGTTGAACATCTCTGTCTCCAGGTAGATCTGCCCGTCTGTGATGGAGATTACGTTGGTGGGAATGTACGCAGATACATCGCCCGCCTGAGTCTCAATAATAGGAAGCGCCGTAAGGGATCCGCCGCCGTACTCCTCGCTCATCCTCGCCGCACGCTCCAGCAGCCTGGAGTGCAGATAGAATACATCGCCGGGATAAGCCTCACGGCCGGGCGGACGACGCAGCAGCAGGGAGAGTGTACGGTAAGCGGTAGCATGCTTGCTCAGGTCGTCATACACTACCAGTACGTCCTCACCGTTCTCCATCCACTCCTCACCGATGGCACAGCCGGAATAAGGAGCAATGTACTGCAGGGGCGCAAGGTCGCTGGCTGTTGACACCACTACCGTGGTGTAGCTGAGTGCCCCGTGCTCCTCCAGCGTCTTTACGATATTTGCAATGGTAGAAGCCTTCTGACCGATTGCAACATAAATACATTTTACATTCTGACCCTTCTGATTGATGATTGTATCGATGGCGATCGCCGTCTTTCCAGTCTGGCGGTCTCCGATGATCAGCTCACGCTGGCCTCTGCCGATAGGAACCATGGCGTCAATAGCCTTGATACCGGTCTGCAGGGGAGTGTCCACACTCTTTCTGGTGATAACACCGCTTGCAACTCGCTCAATCTTGCGGAATTTGCTGGCTTGAATAGGACCTTTGCCGTCAATAGGCTGCCCAAGCGAATTGACAACCCTGCCCAACATAACGTCGCCCACCGGAACCTCCACAACTCGTCCGGTGGTCTTGACAGTGTCACCTTCATTGATATTTTTGGCGCTGCCCAGCAATACCACACCCACGTTATCTTCTTCCAGATTCAATACCATTCCGTACACTTCGCCGGGGAACTCAAGCAGTTCTCCCTGCATTGCCTTTTCCAGTCCATGCACGCGGGCAATGCCGTCTGCAACCTGGATGACCGTACCCACGTCGGATACGTCAAGCGTAGCGGCATATTTCTTGATCTGATCCTTGATAACTGAACTTATTTCTTCTGGTCTTAAATTCATGGATCTGTCGCACCTTTCTTCCAGCAGGTTTTACCCTAACTGGATCTGTAATAATTGTTTTGTTAAGCCGTTCAATTTTGTACGGATACTGGTATCCACAACCCTGTCGTTAATACGGATGACCATTCCTCCGATAAGCCCTGCATCCACACCGTAATGCATTTCCATCTTCCTGTATCCGCTGGTCCCAAGCAGCCTCTCCTCCACCTGGCCCTTCTGCGCGGGCGTAAGCTCCACGGCAGTCGTGACATATGCCACTCCAATCTTCTGCTGTTCCTTTACCCTGTCGATAAAGTATGCAAAGATGGCCTGCAGATCCTTATAGCGCTCCTTGGATATGATTACCTCAAACAACCCTGTCAGCTCATCACTGATCCGTCCCTTAAAGACCTCGTCCGCTGCCTGAAGCTTTTCCTGCTTGGAAATCCCGGGATGCTTCATCAGCTCGTCAAACTGGGGATTCTGCTCCAGCAGCTTCTGAATACACTGAATTTCCTCCATCAGCGCCAAAGCCTTGTCTTCACCTGATTCCAGACACACTTCATACAAGGCTTCACCGTATGTTTTAGATACTAATTTAGCCATGTCTTATCACCCATTTCCTTCAAGGTTTCATTGATCAGCTGATCCTGCACAGCAGTATCGATGGATGCCGATACCACCTTGCCTGCCATAAGTGATGCTACGGAAACTATCTCTTTCTTTATATCATCGGACATCTTCTGCTTCTCAAGCTCCGCTTCCACGCGCGCCCTCTCCAGGATCCGCTCCGCTTCTTCCTTCGCGCCTGCAATGATCTGGCTCTCATTCCCCAGCGCCTTTCTGCGCGCTTCGCTCAAGATGCTCTCCGCCTCTTTGTCAATACTCTGAAGCCTGCTCTCGTATTCCTCTTTTAAGCGCTGAGCTTCTTCCATGTCATTCTTAGCCGACTGCAGCTCATTCTCAATCTTTTCCTTACGTCCGTTCAGCATCTTGCGTGCCGGATTAAAGAGCATCTTACTCATAATGAGAAAGAGGATAAAGATTGCTATGATCATCAGACAGTTGTCAGCCACCAGCTGCATGTCAAGGTCAAACAGTCTCGACATGGATTCGCCCTCTGTTAAAAGTATCATTCTCTGCCTCCTTTCTGCCTTCTTTCATATTAAAATGGGCATTTTTGTACTTTATCAGGTCAGAGGCTTTACGAACAATAACAGAATAGCGATCAGCAGGCCGTACAGACCGGTGGTCTCCGCAACTGCCTGGCCAAGAAGCATGGTGGACATGACCTTGCCCTGTGCGCCGGGATTACGTCCCACTGCTGCAGCTGCATGACCTGCTGCGATACCCTGTCCAATACCAGGCCCGATACCGGCGATAACCGCCAGACCTGCGCCAATTGCAGAACAGCCTAAGATAAAATTCTGATTAAAATCCATTTTGTTATCCTCCTAAAATTTTGTTTGGCCTACAGTAAATTGTTTTGTCCGTTTACTGTGAATAATTACCGTGATCCGTGATCACGAAATAACTTTGTCCTGTGGAATTTAAATTCTGTCTGGTATCGCGCCTCAGCGCCGTGTCCCATCACCAATCTCATTTGAAATATAGGTCATGGTCAGCATACAGAATACGTATGTTTGAATTGCTCCCGAGAACAAATCAAAGTACACATGAAGCGCCGCGGGCCAGATTGTGGCAAACCATCTCAGCAGCCCGTAAATCAGCGCCATCATCGCCGTGCCCGACAGCACATTTGCAAACAGACGCAAAGACAATGATATCGGAACAGCAACATTACTGATCACATTGATAGGAACCCAGATAGGCAGCCATGGCGGCAGCGGAGAACAATAATCCTTCCAGATCGTGAGCGGCTTCTGGTATTTCCACTTGTTATAACGGATCATGAAAAAAGTGATCAATGCCAGCGGCAGCGTCACACCGTAGTCCGCGGTCGGGGGCCTTAAACCCAGCAGACCGGAGATATTGCTCATCAGAATGAAAATAAAAATCGTTCCGATATAGTTGGCAAACCTCGGAGCCGCAGGTCCCATGGAACTGCTTACCATCCCGTCCAGCTTCTCCACAATCAGTTCTATGACATTTTGAAAACCTCCCGGAACTTCCCCGGCCCTGGCCATACATCTGTTTGCAGCGATGCAGAAGCCTATCAGGATCAGCATGACAATCAGGACGCACACATGTGTTGTTGTTATCCAGACATCCTGCCCGAAAAAGGAATATTTAAATACTCCATGAATCATAAAATCCACCTCGGAGCCTCCGGATAACAAGATTCCATGTTCCATACTCTCACCTCCTCTTTCTTGTATTTTTTTCGCAATCTACCTGGGGAGAGACTCCCCTTCCTGCAAGACATCCTCCTCCGGCATTGCCTCCGGGATCGGATCTGTCTCATGGAACAGTATATTGCATATTTTATGGGTAAGCGGCTGAATATATGCCGTTACTTTCAAGCTCATATAGCCCAAAAAAATCACCAGCGGGTTCAAAACCCCCGTAATGGAAACCAAAATAAGTACAAAGGTGATCATCCCATATCGGAACAGATAGCCCCTCAGCATCAGTTTGGAGGCATCCGCCCCGCCTGCCATGGCGCGTTCCAGAGTACGGCACATATGTATGCTGGCGGCAAACGCGAAAGCAATCCCAAACCAGAGGCTGCCCGCATAGCGGATCTGATCCTCCACGATAAACACCCCTGCCACCTGGCAGACAAGCCCAAAAAAGAGCATGCCAATGTGCATTTCCAGAAGCGTCCTGTTTTTATTTTTTAACGCTTTTATGATCATCTTCTTCACTTTCAGCGGAAATCCCGCGCTCCCTGCCCTGTTCTTCCCTGCTGTACAGGCTTTTCGCCATGCGGTAAATGTTCTGCCCGCCAGCCACCGCGCCCATCATAAACAGCACGATCGTAACCCAGGACGTCCCAAACTTCCTGTCCAGCCACACGCCAAGAGCCGTCATAATGCAGATAGGCACTATCATATTCAATCCGAACTGCATTACCATGGCAAGGGACTGCATCACAATCCGTCTGTCGTCATTGCGCCGTCTCATCTTTCATTTTGTCCTCGCATTCACTGTGGCTGTACGCCAAAGCTTTTATGTACCTGCTCCAAGCCCGGCAAAAGCCAAACAGTTATATTATAACTATTTTTTTTGAAAATGTCTAGGCAGTACCATCCAAAAACATTAATAAAAAATGTGTCCCCCGATACTGATGCCCGTGAGCCCTGGAATAGGTGTCCGGAAGAACACACAATTGCCCACATTGGTCACTCCCGCCATCGCTTCGTCCGCCGCCCTGTAGCATTTGTCAGTGGCTTTATTCACGCTGAGAGCCAGCGCCAGACGCCCGCTCTTTACCGGCGAAAACTGTCCGCTCTGATAAATGACTCCCGATATGGTGTTGGGGAATTTGGGGCTTAAGACACGGTTCATCACAACGCTCCCCACCGCGACCTGTCCCTCGTAGGGCTCGCCGCCCGCCTCGCAGTAGATCAGATTCGCCAGCAGATATCTGTCATTGGGCTCAAAGACCACCTCCGAAATATCCCGCCACACTGCGTTTGCCGATGCCTTGGACAGGGCAATCTCCTCCGCCAGCTTCTTCTTCAGGACTTCCAGGTTTTCCTCCTGCTTCTTAAGTTCCGCCTCATATGCCCTGGCCTGTCTCTCCGCTTCCTCTATGTCGCCCTCATTCTGCCGGACAATCTTGGAGGTGTCGCTGATCAGCTGGTCCACCCTGCTCTTGTCCTCTTCCGCCCGGGCATACAGCCCCTCCAGATCTTCCCGCTCAGACTGAAGACGCGCCTCCTCCTGCTCTATGAGCATCCTGGTCTCCTGGTACTCCTGCATCTTCTGCCTGCTGTAGGAAACGGTCTTTTCTATATTATCCGCCTTGTTCAAAAGGTCGGAAAGGCTTGCCGCCTCGAACAGTGCGGACAGATATGTATCCTGCGGCATCTCATACATACACCGCACCATCGCCATCATGGACTCACGCTGCCACTCCTCCGTCTCCTTCGCCTGGTCCAGCGCCTCCTGGGCCTGGGCAATCTCCAGCTCCTTCTGTCCGATCTGCTGCTCCAGGTTCGCCAGATTCGCCGTCACTTCCATGAGCTGGCTGTTGAGGCTGTCCAATTCCTTCTTCAGCTTATTGGTCTTTTTTTCAAGGCTGTCTATATTGTCATGAGTCTTATCCAGCTGGTCCTCCAGCTTATCCATCTCATCCTTAGTATTGTCAATCTGCTGCTGTGTGGTAATAGCATAAGCAATGGCAGGCTCCAGGGAAGCATGCGCCGCCCCTGTCAAAATCGCTGCCGCCACAATAACTGCTGTCCTTTTCCACAGTCTGCGCTTTTTCACAGTCTCTTACCTTCGCCTTTCCATAACAGAATGTTTATCCTAAATTATCCCTATATTTCACTTGTCCAAATTTCCATCTGCCGCATTGTCTTCAGTCAGTGATGCCGCCGCATCGCCTCCCTTATCCGCCCGTATTTACGTATGCATATCACACTTCCATATGGATCTGCCTGCCGGTCCTGGAATAAGGAATATATTCCACGCCTGCCGCCCGGAACATTTTCTTTGCAGCGCGGTTTGACGAGGTCCCGTCATATTTATCCCCATCATACACCACTGTCTTGATACCTGCCTGTATGATCGCCTTGGCACATTCGTTGCAGGGGAATAAAGACACATACAGCTTCGTGCCTTCCAGGGATCCCCCCCTGTAATTCAGTATGGCATTCAACTCTCCATGAGTCACAAAGGGATATTTCGTATCCAGATCCCCGCCCTCCCTCTCCCAGGGAAACTCCTCGTCGGAGCATCCGTTGGGAAAACCGTTGTAGCCCATGGACAATATTTTGTTGTCTCTGCTGACAATGCATGCCCCCACCTGGGTATTGGGATCCTTGGAGCGCATTCCCGAAAGATGCGCCACACCCATAAAGTACTCATCCCAGCTGATATAGTCCTTTCTTTTGCCAGTCGTTTTTCCCTCAGCCATCTTCATATCACTCATTATATTTTTCCTTTGTTTATTTTAAAAGATAAAAAATATTTTTGCAACACGTTTTGCCGCTGCTCCCACTCAAAGCTTCTCGATCAGGCCGATCCGACGCTGATGACGCTCCTCTCCGGAAAATTCCGTCTCCAAAAAGGTTTCCACAATTTCCAGCGCAAGGTTTTCTCCCACTATGCCCGCTCCCAGAGCCAGCATATTGGCATCATTGTGCAGCCGGGTCAGCTTAGCGGAAAGCACATCCCCACAGAGGGCGCAGCGGATTCCCGGAATCTTATTGGCAGAAATACTGATGCCGATGCCGGTGGTGCAGACGACAATGCCCTTATCGCACCTTCCCTCCGCAACCGCCTTAGCCGCCGCGTGCCCAAAGACAGGGTAATCACAGCTCTCCTGTCCGTTGCAGCCACAGTCCAGATAAGAGAGCCCCCTCTCCTCCAAATACTGAATGATCCTCTGCTTCAATGCATAACCGCCATGGTCGCTGCCAATCGCTATCATAATAGATTCCTCCTATTTTGAGTTCCGCCTCTGCACTTCTGTGTCCCCAGTTTTTCATACCCTGACCACTCTGTGCCCAGCTGCCTTCAGCAGCCGGTTCATAATGGCCTGTCCCAGCCCCCTGTCGGGAAAGCTCTCCGAATATATTTTCGTTACTTTTTCGTTATCAAACTCCCGGAGTGCGGCAAAAAGCCCCCTTGCAATACTCTCCTCGTCACTGCGGCTCCCCAGGCATTTGACCACATCTGCCCGGTAAGCCGCCGCCGTCTCGCTGGCGGCAATGACCCCTGTCTTACAGCCCCGGGCCCTGTCCGCAGCCGCCTGTTCATTCACGTATGCCGCCACCCGCTCCGGCTCCCCTTCCACAAGCACCAGCTCTCCCTCCGGCGCATAGTGCCGGTATTTCATGCCCGGCGCCTTCGGAGCCTGCCCGCTGTCCGGTTTTATGATGGTGACATCTGTGTCAACTGCTCCAAGCACCTCCGTGAGCATCCTCTCCGTCACATATCCGGGACGCAGAATCTGCGGCCTGTCTTTTGTCAGGTCCACTGTCAGATCCACAATGGTGGATTCCAGCCCGATCCCAACCGCCCCGCCGTCCACAATCATGTCCACGCGCCCGTCCATATCCTCCGCCACATGTCCCGCCTCGGTGGGGCTGGGCTTCCCGGAACGATTGGCGCTTGGCGCGGCGATATATCTGCCGCCGTACTCGATCAGCTTTCTTGCCACAGGATGGGACGGAAACCTGACCGCCACCGTGTCAAGCCCTCCGGTAGTCTCATAGGGAACCTGCGCCGACTTGGGCAGTATCATGGTCAACGGTCCCGGCCAAAAGGCGTCGGCAAGCTTCTCCGCCTCTTTTGGCACTGCCCCCGCTATCTCATAAATATCCTCAAACCTGCAGATATGTATGATCAGCGGATTGTCGGAGGGACGCCCCTTCGCCTCATAAATCTTCCTGGCGGATTCCCTGTTCAGCCCATCCCCACCCAGGCCATACACCGTCTCCGTGGGGAAAGCCACCAAGCCCCCCGCCATCAGGACCGCCCCCGCCCTGCGCAGCGCCGCATCCTCCCCGCATGACAGCCCAAGCTCCGGCTGCAATATCTTCACTATTTCTGTCTTCATCCCATTTCCGTCCTCCGCTGTGCTGCACGCATAACATGGCAGTGCGCGGCAGCACTGCCATTCTTCCGCAATTTACGGATATCTCTGTCAGCGCTGCCATTTCCACGGCACCATCCAATAAAGCGTTGCGCAAATAACGTAACAGTAACCATACGGCACCGCGAAGTCAAAATTGCGTCTCAAGGGCGATTTTAATCGCCCTGCGATTATTGCGAGACTTGCAGGCGCCAAAATGAGTTAAAAACTCATTTTGTATGCATCTACACAACAGCAAATCCAGCATCTGCCATCTGCATCAGCAACCCACCGTTATCAGCCAACAATGCTGCCGTGCCGCAAGGCTTATATTGTGCATATTCTATCACACTTTTACAAAAAGGAAAAGATGAACAGACAAAAATGATCATTAATTATTCAGACATGCATGATTCCCATATGTACCGCCCCCCCGCCTCTGATAACCCGCAGCAGATCAGGCTTCCGCTTACTTTGACTTCCACTCCACATTTTTCCAGGACAGCCCGTCCTCATTTTCCACAGTCAGCCTGTACGTGGCGTCAGCCTCCTGATTCTGCAGCCCAAGCGTCAATGTCTTCCCAGGCTCCAGCTCTATACGTCCTATATTGTTCAAGTAGGCATGACGGGTATTTTCCACTTCTATATAAAGTGTCACGTTTCTCGTCTTATCCTGATTGACCGTATAACTTCCCCGAAATGACACAATAGAAGCCCTTTTGAGCACACACTCCAGAGAGGCGCTTACCATATCCCCTCCCCTAAATGCATTGATACCATAGACTGTGTTCCGATAGATTACGGTGTCTGTCTCATATGCGCCTGCTGCCGCGGCGCCCGCCTGCGGCAGCGCCATACCTGGGCTGGCAGCTTTTTCCGGCAGCGGATCAGCGGTACAGGCGGACGGCAGCGCCACATCACCGGGAGTCAGAATGCTCTGCTCTGCGCCAAGGACAGCATAGGAGAAGGTGAGCTTATCGCGAAAGCCAAAGCCCCGGCACGCATCCGCAAGGGAAAAGCCTGCGATTGCCAGAGGATGGGATTTGCGGTACAGCGCACGGCGCCCGGCAAATACTTCGGAATCGGCGTCAAAAAAGGCAGTTTTCACCAGCACCATCTCCTCCGTGTCTCCAGTGGAAACCACATGACTCATGACAACCTCCAGCATATCCATCTGCTCCAGTGTTATGGTGGATGACGGATAGATTACGATCGTATCATCCCCCACCTTTTGGCTCAGCAGATTTTCCGGCAGGCTGAACCGGATCTGGTCAAAAAGCGATTTTGCAGAGAAGTCACCTTTCTCCTCCCCCAGCGGAAATACCAGATACAGCATGGTAAGCCCCCGGATAGGTTCCGCACTCTCTATGGGCTTAAAGTCAAAGGAAGATGCCCCCTGGTCGTTGTGAAGTATCAGAGGCTCCTCTCCTGAATTTTCTATTTTCAGGACAAGATTTTGCTCTATATAAAAAGGTTCGTCCCGGCTGCTGATCAGGCTGTCAGGATAGAAATCTATATCAGGATACATGATACTGCCCCCCTTTATCTTTTTTATTTATCTGGAACATTGGCAAGATACAGAGTCCCCCTGCCGGCGGCACTCTCGTAGTTGAGCTGAAAGGCTGCAGGACTTTCGAGGCTGTAGACCTGTTCAAAAGTACCCTCAGGCAAAAGCGTATGCTTATGGTAAGCATTGTCCCGAACTACCAGCTCCAATGATCTGAGCCCCTTGGTCCTCCAGGTAAGAATCGTACATTGATGGGAGGGAAATGTCCACACATCAAGATAGCAGGCCGTGATCTCCGGACATGGCGGGACTGCCAGATGACGTGTCAGCGTGTACAAGCCCCCGCACTTAAGCGATATCGTATTGATACCCGCCTGCACAACAGCGCTGCCAGTGCTTTCCGCATCCTGATAGATCCCGTCAAGGTTTAATTGAACCTTATCCGCAAAATGAACCTCCCAGGAAAGCTTTCTCCCTGCATCAATGGACAGCGCTGCGATCACAGGCGGGATAAGCTGTGCATAGGTATCACGATAGGAGTTGCCATGGGGATTATCAATATTGAGATAAAAATGTGTATTCTCCGTAAGCACCACATCAAACGCTTCGTCAGCGAAACCTGCCGCGTTCATGATATTTTTGCCAAGAGGCAGGATATATCCGGCATCCGCATTCTCCGCCTTCCAATGCAGGGTGATCCGGCTGCCCGGGGCTCCCCCGCTGGGCGAAGCGTAAAAGCAGGGAATATTGGCATAGATACACTCCTTGTACAGGAACTGCGCAAGCCGCAGGCTCTCCAAAGCGGCTATCCCTGAAAAGGTCACAGCCAGCGTGACGAAGCCTTCGGGAGAATTGATGCATATATTTTCCCACGAAAAAGACAGGGCTTTTCCCGGGGGCAGGCAGACGGAAGCCGTATCCTTTACAGCCATCCTCATTCGCACCTGGTTTTTCTTAATGGGATTGCGGATGACCTGGGACGGCTGAAAGCCCTCGGGGCCACGGATAACGCCCATGTCGGCATCTGCGGTTTTGGAGGAAAACAGGCATTTACTGCTCTCTCCCACAAGAAAAGAAAGGAGGAAGCAGGCGCCCAGGGAGCCGTCCAGGACAATATCCGCCCCGGACACATTGATCAGCGAGAATTTCAGGCTGTCCACATGGCGCATGTCTTCCCTGCTGTCCTTTGTATTGGTATAAATTTTATTGCTGTGCAGCCTGAACAGAATGCCGCCTGCATCATCTGCCATATTCATTTGCGGGTTTCCTCCTTTTCCTTTTCTTTTATGACAATGTAACCCTCCCGCAGGGAAAGCCTTCCATCCGGGAAAACGGCGGTATTGTCCACAGGCAGCAGCCGGGTACTGCCGTTCTGCGACTCCGCCGTCCAGAAAAATTCCATGGAATTGGTGTGAGGAACAGGAATTTCTCTCAGGGTATCGCCGCAGAGGACGGGAGCGCTGGAATAACTGACAGATAATTCCTCAAGCCCCTGCGCCACAAGCTTTTGCGGAATGCACAGCGTCTTTACCGGCAGTACCCCTGTTACCAGGTTTGCCTCCGAATAAGGATCCATCAGCAGCGTGATACTCTTAGGCGGCGTCCGGGGCTTCAGGGACAGGGATATCCGGTCCGAGAACACAATATAGCCGCTGTCAAAATGTTCTTCCGGATAACTGTGAAAGCATTGATAATCCTCATCCTCAAAAAATCCATACACACCGTCCAGCGGATTATCCGGCTGTCCCACCTGGACCGGGAGAGAAAGCCCGCTGATATCCGTGCCGTGGGTCCTGTCCATCTCCCCGCCGTCGGGATTGTGACGATAGCCTTCCGGCGTACCATAAAATGTAAATTGCAGGGAGGCGCGCACCACTGCAATAGGGCACCCGAAATAATCCATGATATGATGAGCATGATCTCCCAGCCGTACCTGAATCTGCATTTGGTCGATCAGCCTGAGCAGGTCTCTCAGGGCATCCGGCCCCTTTGCCAACAGCCCCTGCAGAAAAGCTGCCATCTGCGGGTCCAGATCCGAAGGCGGAACAGGGGTACGGGGAAGCAGAGGCGCGTTTTCCATCCTGATGCTGGCGCCCGTCTGCGTCAGACAAATGCTGCAGCTGTGAACCCCCGAAGCGGTATATACCATAATGCTCTGGTTCAGGTAATTGGCTGCAAGATAGCCGCACACGGGGGACGCCTCCGGGACGGCAAGGCTCTCCGTGGGCTCCTTCCGGGAAGCGTCAGCGAGGAAAGCCGACAGCATAAGCGGCTGGGGCAGACGGGGAGGCAGCATGACACAGGAAACCGGATTGTTCTCACCCGGCGGCAGCATACCCTCCCCCGCATAGACAGAAGGACGGTCTATGTCCTGATAATATCCCATCCTGTCGATCAGGCGCAGTTTATGCAGCCGCAAAAACCCCGCCCTCACAGGGGAAAAGAGCTCATCAAAAACAGGTTGCTCTGCCAGCTCGGAAGGAAGAAGCTGCTGTATCTGCTCCAGGAGTTTTTTCTCTTGGGGATCCCGGCTGAAAAAGTCCATGGCAACAGAAGCATCCCGCATCAGCAGCTGGCTGTTGAAACCGCTCAGAGCCTGGGACAAATACTGCATTTCCCGCGCGCCTTCATACAGCAGATCCGATCCCGGAAGCTTTTGTACAGTGTCTTTCAGCCGCTTGGATGCCGTATCAGAGATAAAAAACCTCCCCTGTATATAATAACCATTATCAGGATTGCAAATTTTCTTTTGATCACCGCAGAAGGTATGATCCCCCTGGGTCATGGTCCAGTTTTTCAGGGACGGGCCAGGACACAGGAGGTCCATGTCCGGATAATAGCAGATTTCCCATTCTACAATAAGGGGCGACCAGGAGGCATGATAAGAATTCAGCCCGCAGCTGTCCGGCTGGATGCCCTGGAAATGCTGATCTCTCTTGCTCTGCAGATCGGCAATGCGGGCAGCAAGCAGCGACAGCTCCTCCTCTCCCGGCGTGATCCCCGCCTTGCGGCAGGCAAGCCCTGCCAGATAAAAGGAACAGGAATTTGCCAGAAAGACCCCCTCCGCCACACATGCCCGGATCCCCTGCTGCAGCCCGGCGTCCAAGTGCGGGGGCAGAGTGATGGAAAGCGCCATGTCAGACGGAAGTAACTCCATACCCTCCGGAAGGGAATGAAACAGAGGAATGTCGCTCAGGCGCAGTGAGCTGATCAGCTGTCCCTCCGTCCGGCAGGGCAGCAGCGCGCCTTCCAAAGCGCCCGGAAAATCCTGCGGGGCAAGCTGGGCGATCAATACCACCGGATCCGCCGGGGAGTAAAAGCTGTCCACTGCTTCCTGCTGCAAAGGCAGCTGAAGGGCCAGCTGTTTCTCCTGTTTCTGAATCTCTGCCCCTGTACTGTACAGCGCCTGTGACAGATTTTGGACTTCTGTCAGGGCATCCTGCATTTCTTTAAGATACATGGAACGATAATATTCCGTGTCAGAATAATAATGCAGATACCATTTTTCATACACCTGCCGCTGCTTCTGCACATACTCCCCATAAAGGAGCTGACATTTTCTCTGCTTTGCGCGCAGCTCCCGCAGACGCTCAAGAGACTGCCTGTCATATACCTCCTCCCCCTCTGACTCCTGGTCTGGTTTACTATCCCGTAAGCCGTCCATTGTCAGGGCAGCGGAATGGCAGAAACCAAGCTGCTTCATACGGTTGTCCGCCTTTACCGCCCCGGAGCTTTGATCCAGCTCCTTCCCGGTGCCTGCCAGATAATGATGCAGCAAATGCTCCAGATTTCCGTCCGGCGGCTGAAGGAGCGCTGCCAGAGCTTCCGCGGAAGTATTTCCTATGCCGACTTTGGGCAATACAACAATCTCTCCCGGTTCCGGATCGTCAGGGGTCCCGGTGGGATAGACCGTATCTTTTGTCTCCCATGGGATGTTTTCCACCATTCCATGACAAAAAGCTCGGTCAGGAAGGGGATCCCCCTGCACAGTGAGCCCCATCGTATCTTCCAGCTCCCGAAGGCTTTTTATCAGGGAACAGGGCTCCGGCTCCCCATGCTCCTCATACCAGCCGCATACCACATACGACAGTGTCACATGGGAAAGCTCCTCTACCCGGTCCACAAAGCCGAATACGTTATGACATGCGGGCGCATAGGCGGCAAAGAAAGGGCAGTTCTCCGAAAGGGCTGTCAATCGCAGATAAGAGTCCCCTGTGTGCGGATAATCCGCCGGAGGATCAGCGGCATCAAAAGAACGCCCCTGGAAGCGCCAGGGATGTTCTTCGTCAGGCCAGGGACAGGGGATGCTGGGACTGTCCTGGTTTTCAGGAGTTCTGTCCTTATACAGTGAATCGCTTTCCAGCAGAAAAGTCCTGCTCTGCAGCCTGTTGTCCGCATCTGTCCAGAGACGGGTGACACTGAAACGGTTGGGCGCAAGGCGGTAGGTGATCTCGCCGCTCTCCCCATCCTGGCTGCCCGATGTGAAACAGGCGGGCAGGCTCCAGTGAAGATAGACCCCCGGTTCCCTTGCGGACTCCTCAAAAGGGGGAGCCTCTGTATGTTCCGTCCTGTCCCCCAGTCTGCGCATATCATATGAAAAACCGGAAAAGTGTGTTTTGGGCGAGGGCTTTCCCACAGGGAGAGCCCTCACAGTCATTGGTATGTACAGGAACATGATGTCAACTCCTCCTACAAATCAAAAACTCCCCGGCAAGCTGACGGGGTTTTGACCCTCGCGGCATTCGTCAAGGTCCCGGAGAAGCAAACTTCTCGGACCTTGACTCATTGCCCGCGGAAATAATCAGATGCTGCCGCCCGGTGACTGTAAAGTAATGTAGGCTTCTTCGCGATGTTCCTCATCTCCTTTACGGGTATAGACCACATGGCACTGCCAGCAGAAATCTCCCTCCCCGTTTTCACAGGGCGCATCGGTGATGGGATCCCCCAGCCGAAATACGGCGCCGCTCCTGCTGATGAATGTTTCCCCCTGGTATCGGACCTGTTTCCCCGTGAAATCCCTATAGCCAAACTCATACTCCGGCACTTCCAGGAGCTTACAGTCAGCCTTTGGATTCAGCGAAAACTCCAGCTTGTCAAATATGCCGGGCTGTTTTTCCCTGGAAGATACCCTACGGCTATAACGATAACTGTACTCCGGCAGAAAGAGATTTTGATATCCATAGTACTTGACAGGAAGCATATTTCCCAAAGGGGAAGGACAGCCTTCATAGGTAAAGCAGGCATTAAAAACCAAATCGCAGCCTTCCCGGGCACAGGAGGAAAAGCCTTCATATTTAATGGAACCTTCTGTAGCACTGTAGAGCTCCTCAACAATATTTTTCTGGGAAATCTGATTAAACAGACGGAGCCTGAGCTGAGGTGAAGAAACCGTCTCCAAGCCCTGCGGTTTTACCTCCGCATGGGCTGTCAGAATATTTCCCGACTGTATGGAAAAGGTTAAGACAACAGGATTTTCAGTCATATAAATTTCCCCCTTTCTGTATTTGATCCAGCATCAGCGTATATTGAAACAGTTCCTCATAATTTCTTTTATCTTCTCCCCCGTCTGCCGGCACTTCCCTGCCTTCTGTCAGGCGTTTATAAACCTTGTCCGGCTCATAGGAATACTGGATATAAGAAAAGGAACCCTTCCAGCAGCTCAGGCATTCTTCCGCCGTCCCGTAGGAAGCCTCCAGAGCCTTGGTCAAAGGCTGCTCATATTGGTCTGTCCAGGTCCGCTCGTCCAGATTTTTATTTTTATAGCGGTACAAATAGCCTGTGGCATCATGCAGTGCCCGGCAAATGTATACGCTGTTCACAAAGGTCTTATAATTGGTATATGGCCCGATCAGCTCATAAGTCCCCGAAGGGTAGATATAGTCAAACTGTGTAAACGGCATATCCACACATCCTCCGGTCTGCTCTAAGCCTGCCGGATAATTTTTTGCCGGATCATAATCCTCATACTTGTAATCCCTGTAGGGAGGATATTTGTCTGCAATACTCTTTCTGGCATGGTCATATATATGCTTGGTCTTCTTGAGATTCTGCCAGCTGGAAAGCCCCGTATAATCCACATGGAATTTGGTGTCTATCAGAAGATGAAGGGCTGTACCGATTCCCATGTTAAGCGCTGTCCGGGACACTGTGCCAGTCCCCGCCTCCTTCGACTTTAGGATGATATCGTCAAGCATCTTCTGTATGAATTCCGGTTTATAACTTACCACTGCGGGATCCCCGACTTTGGCAGAATCCTCCTTCACAGGATAATGGAAAGGAACCAGGATATCCTCCTGAACACGGAAGGTAAATTCTGCCGGTTCTTCTCCGGCAGGAGCGGTAGGCGCCTTCCAGGTCAGGGTTTTTAATATTTCATCATGATCATACCATTTCGCCATCGCAGTAGGGATCAGCTTTACATAGACGCAGTCATCGCCCCATACAGCCAGCTTCCTGGCGGTCAATTCTTCCGGGACTTCTTTTCCCGCCGGAATACCTCCATAAGTCGCATTGCTCTCCAGAAAAGCACAGAATTCTGCAATTTCCTGTGCCTCATCCTCCGTAAAAAGCCTGCTTAAGGCAAGGATGGTCTTCACGGCACAATAGTAGAACATCGCCTTCTGCCGCGCATCAGACTCCACAAAATCCGGAGTGCTCTGACGGTGGGCGAGGGTCCTGAGCTGGCGGATCAGAAGCCGTGCTCCTTCATCCGGTTTGGGCAGCTCGTATCTGGGCGGTGTGAAGGGACGTACGGCCTGTTGGTAATCGTGATCTCCCACCACAATGCCCTGAGCCACAATAAAGGTCGGTTCCTCAAACACAAAATTGTATACCGTATCGTCATAGGGAAGTACCTCCAGAGACACGACCTGGCTGGCGCCAATCCTCTTGTCATCTGTTTGGAAGATCTGCAGGCTGTCACCCACATGTACGCTGGAAGCCGCAACCGGATTCCCGTCTGCCCGGCATAAAGTGTGATCCCCTGTCAGGAGAACCTCACTGCCGCAGGCAAGGGTCAGCCTGTAAATGGTCTCGGACGGGCCTGTGATCACATCACGGACCGGACGGTAATCACCTTCCCTGGTCAGCAGGCAATCCCCCTGGCGCACGTCACGGGCGGCGATGATCCCTTTCTTTTGCCAAAGCTGCACATCCCCGGCAAGACATCCCCACTGATAATACAGCCGGTGGATATACAGGTTCTTGTTATTTTCGCCCGACTGATATGAGACGGCATGATCCTTCTCATAGTTGATGATGATGGGAAGGGCACAATGTATCCCGTCATAAACCACATTGAAGCGGATATAGGCATAAAAGACAGCATAGGCACAGGCATCCCAGTACCCCTTGGGAATGGGGTAATCCAGATCCTTGGGCCATAAGTCATCCTTCCCGCTGGAGGCGCCGGGCTCTTTTGCTGTGGAAAAATGAATGTGGAGCTTATCCCGCAGTCCGGTCTGGGGATTGACCTCTGTGGTCACATATTTTTTGGTGAAGTCCTCCGCGTCCATCATAAACGCCGATTCCCCGGTGGCTTCGGCAGCGCCGTCGGGACTGGTAAGGTTCATCACCGAGATCTGGGGCTGTTCTTCGCTGTCAAAATAACTGTTGTCAATGGATTCAAAGCTGGCGCCTCCTTTCAATTCAACGCACAGGTGAATAGGGAGATGCACCGGGATCGCGCTCTTTCGCCCCGGATCATACACCCCATAGGAATAATCCGGAGTCTGCAGATTGCCGTCACGGCTGTAGGAAATGCAGATGCTGTCCTTCAGGCTGTCACGTTTGGAAGAATTGCGGTTGCACGGATGCGACAGTGTGATATTTTTTACCTTCTCATCAACATTGGCAACCACATGAGATGCCACCACGTAATATGCTTCCGTATTTCTTCCCAAGGCGGAACAGTTTGCAACAGACGTGAACAGGGAAGTAAACTGATAGGTATGCCCTAATGCAATCTGGGACAAAGTCATGTGCATATTGGGCTTTACACTGTACTCACCAAATTCATTTGGAGTGAGCTCATAGGAATTATCGGCGACAGGCTTTCCTCCCATCTGTACATCATAAATCTTTACACGGGAAGTCACTGCACAGGTATTCTGCGGGGTATTCGATGAACGGAGCATGCAGGATACATTGGCCATAAGAGAGGACTTTCCATCAGACGCTGCATTTCCGGACGCAGTAATGGCCGGGCCTTCTATCCGATGATAATCCCGCAGATGCAGTACAGGCAACGTATCTTCTGACAACGCAATGCCCGGGGGCTCCAAAAATTCTTCTCTCGGCCGGGGCATTGGGGATCCGGCTGTCCGCTGCTCCTGCAGCTGATGATACAGATCCGGCGCCTGCTCTCTCACACGCTCCTCTCCGCCCAGGTTCTCCACAAAAAACTGATAATGCGCAGGATTTGCAAAATCAAGCTTTACGCAGCCCCGGTTAGCGCGGGCTTCGGCGATCATTGACTGTTCCATCTCATAAAGTTTCATGCATGACCTCCTTTTTTTAATTTATGTTGCCAAAACACATACTACTATGCTATAATTATAACACGTAATTGTAGGATTGCAACATATTTAACCAATTATTTTACAATCCTGCCAAGGAACTGTAAAACAGCCTCGCAGCGGAAACGACCCGGAAGAAAATTACAGCTGCGTCCTATGCAGATGAAATTTTCTTCCAGACAAGGGGGGCGTTGCAGTGCAGAGGCGGAACTCAAAAACAGCCTCGCAGCGGAAACGACCCGGAAGAAAATTACAGCTGCGTCCTATGC
>CAOKQK010000019.1 GCA_948470905.1 uncultured Lachnospiraceae bacterium
GCTGTTGGAGCTGGAAGAACTCCCGCTTCCGGCAGTGCTGTTGGAGCTGGAAGAATTTCCGCTTCCGGTAGAGCTGTTGGAGCTGGAAGAACTCCCGCTTCCGGTGGTGTTATTGTGGGTGCCGTTGTTTGTCATATCGTCCACCCCGTCAACCACATCTTCGACTACGTTGGTGATGGCGTCCCCGGCATCGTTCATGATGGAATCGTTGCCGTTTGTAACACTGTTGACGTTGGAATTGTTCCCGGCAGTGCCGGCTGCGCTGCTGTTATTATTGCTGCCGGATCCTGTCTGGGAGCCGTTCCCAGCCGTACTGCCATTGCTGCCTGTTGTACTGTCCTTGGTACACGCCACGGCAAAACACATAAAACCAAGCGTCAGACCTAAGGTCAGAAGCTTTCGCGTCCCTGCGATAAAATGTGACTTTTTCATATTGTTCATAGCGTCCTCCATTCTGTTGTATGAGCTTAAAATCAAAACCATTACGTATGCACGCAATGGCTGATTTGTTAGTAGTGTGTGGAAAAGGCAGGCGGATTATTCTGAGGACAGCGAAGATATGGGAGGCAATGTCTGGAACCTGGTTCAGACACTTAAGAGATATGCGGAACAAGTTCCCGCAAACGGCAACTTGTATAAACAGTCTCGGAACGGAGACGCCCGGGAAGGAATTTAAGACGCGATAGCGGCTGAAATTCCTTCCAGACTACAGGGCGTGGAAGTGTAGAGACGGAACTTGTATAAACAGTCTCGGAACGGAGACGCCCGGGAAGGAATTTAAGACGCGGAAGCGGCTGAAATTCCTTCCAGACTACAGGGCGTAGAAGTGTAGAGACGGAACTAATAATAGGAGAAAAAATGGAATTTCGACCTTGTATAGATATACATAACGGAAGTGTGAAACAAATAGTAGGAGGAAGCCTGAAGGATTCCGGAAGCGAGGCGGTGGAAAATTTTGTCTCAAAACAGGATGCTTCTTTTTTTGCCAGGCTGTACCGGGAAAACGGGATCCGGGGCGGGCATGTGATCATGCTGAACCCTGCGGGCAGCACCTATTATGAGGCGACGAAGGCCCAGGCGCTTGCAGCGCTGGCGGAATTTCCGGGCGGGCTGCAGATCGGCGGAGGCATCACGCCGGAGAATGCGGGCGAATATCTGGCGGCGGGCGCTTCCCATGTCATTGTCACTTCCTATGTGTTTAAGGATGGCAGGATTGATTATGACAATCTGGAAAAAATGGTGGACGCAGTGGGAAAGGACAGGCTGGTGCTGGATTTAAGCTGCAGGAGGATGGAAAAAGGCTATCTTGTGGTGACAGACAGATGGCAGAAGCTGACACAGGAGAAAGTGGATACGGCTTTGCTGGACAGGCTTGCGGGCTGCTGCGATGAGTTCCTGGTCCACGGGGTGGATGTGGAGGGCAGGGCTGACGGGATAGAAGAACAGCTGGCGGCAATGCTGGGAAGCTGGGGGAAGCGTCCTGTGACTTATGCGGGAGGCATTCACAGCTATGAGGATCTGGAGCTGGTGCGCAGGCTGGGGAAAGACCGCCTGAACGTAACGGTCGGAAGTGCCCTTGATATGTTTGGAGGGACGCTGGAGTGGAGGAGAGTTTTGGAAATTTGCACAAAAAATACTCTTTTTTCCGGCTAAATACAGGGAGATACCCTTTTTTATTTGGAAAATGTTACAAAAATGTTAAGTTGTCGTTGATGTGAGGGGGACTTATATGGTAGAATAGGAGAGTATATTGGAGGTGGCTTTTATGAAACGTATCAAGCATAAGCGTAAGAACAGCAAAGTATTGATCGTTACATCCGATGCCGTAGATGCCAGAGTCAAACAGTATAAAATCCGCCCTTACCTGTTGAAAGTGGCAACTCTCCTTGTGTGCCTGCTTGTAGGGGCGCTGATAGGGTATTTTATCTTTGAAAAAGATATCTGGACGGAGAGTATGGAGCAGACGGCTTCTCAGAAGGAGGCTATCAAGGCCATAGAGCAGGAGAAGGCGGAGCTTGAAGGCAGGATAACGGAATTGAATGAAGAGATTGCCGGGCTGAACAATGAGATAGCCGGCCTGAATGAGCAGGTTATGATCCTGAGCAAGACGGTGGCACAGAAGAACCAGAGTGAAAATGAGCTGCGTCAGGAAATCGAGAAGCAGAGTCTGCCGACGGAATTTCCGCTGACGGGCGCTGCCAGCGTGGAGGAGTTTGCGGAGGGAGAGCCTATCTGTGTCTTCACTGCGGCAGTGGGGTCTATGGTGGTGGCGACGGCTAAGGGTACGGTGATCGTGGTAAACGATGATCCTGAGTATGGCCATAATGTATGGGTGGACCATGGCAACGGTTATGTGACTGTGTACAAGAACCAGGGCGAGGTCAGGGTGAAACAGGGCGAGACGGTTTCAGCGGGAACCACGCTGTTCCTGGTTGAGGCGGGTAATAACAAGCTGGGCTATCAGATGATGAAGGATGGCGTGTATATCAATCCTATGGAAATGCTTGCAATCAGCGGTTAAGTTTCATTAAGAAAGGTGAGGTAGGGAAAATGAAAAAGCAGGAAGTACAGATTACAACAATCATTGGGAACGGAGCGGAGTGCAACGGCGACTTCAACGCAGAAGGGTCTATCCGCGTTGACGGGACGATCCAGGGAAATGTGACCGTTTCCGGCACGTTGATCGTAGGTGTCTCGGGCTATATCAACGGGGACGTCAACGCCAGCGTGGTCATTGTGGGAGGCGAGATCAACGGAAATGTAAACGCGCCGGACAAGATGGAACTGACATCCACGGCAAGAATGATCGGAGATATTGTGACCACCACGATTGTTATAGATGAAAGGGCTGTCTTCCAGGGCAACTGTAATATGAACCAGGATGTCTCCGGAAAGAAGCCCAGGCCGGATTCAAGAGCGCTGAAGGCGGGCAAGAAGACCGCAAAAGCCGCGATAGAGGAGGTTTTGAGGGAAGTGGAGGCTGCTGGCCAGCAGGAGTCGGAGGAAACTGGGACAAGTGAGACGATGCCGTAGACAGGATGGATGCAGGCTTACATAAAAAAGGAGGCTGAAAGAGGCACTGCTTTGCACGAAGTGCCGCTTTCAGCCCCTTTTTGACATGTACGGGGATCTCGCTATCCTTTTTCCGGGGACTGGGACTCCATTCGGTCCAAAACCATTTCATAACCGTCGTTGCCGTAGTTGAGCGCCCGGTTTACGCGGCTGATGGTGGCGGTGGACGCGCCGGTCTTTTCCGTGATCTCAAGGTAGGTTTTGTGCTGCCTGAGCATTTCAGCGACCTCAAAGCGCTGTGAGAGCGAGAGAAGTTCGTTCACTGTACAGAGGTCCTCGAAAAAAATATAGCATTCTTCCCGGGTCTTTAAACACAAAACAGCATCAAACAGAGAGTCCACCGCTTCACTTTTGATTTTTTTATTCATTTAGTACCTCCCTGCCCGTTTTGGCGGACAAAAATTTACAGATTGATTATGTGTATTTTAACATACTAAAGCTGTAAAGTAAAGGGTACGGCTGAACTGTTATTGTTTTTTTTGATTTTGTGAAAGAAATAGTTGTCATGTAGTATTGAATACTATATAATGATGTTAATGCGGTGAAAAAAGTTTCAGTATTGGATGCGCAGAGAGTGACAGTCCGGCAAAAGGGCGGACCGTCACCGGAGAGATGAGGAAATCATATATGACTATAGACAATAGAGATTTGCTGAACAGTATACTGAAAAGCCTTGACAGGATCAGCCATATCAACCCGGACGATATACCAAACATTGACCTGTATATGGATCAGGTGACAACCTTTATGGACAGCAGGCTGCGTTCTACGGCCAGATATCCCGGGGAGGACAAGATCCTGACCAAGACCATGATCAACAACTATGCAAAGAATGACCTGCTGCCTCCGCCTGTGAAAAAGAAGTATTCCAAGGAACATGTCCTGCTCCTGATATTTATCTATTATTATAAAGGCATTTTGTCCATCAACGACATTCAGACCCTGTTAAAACCCATTACGGATAAGTACTTTCAGGGCGGTCAGGGCTTTAAGCTGGAGGATATTTACCTGGAGGTTTTCGACATGGAAGAAAAGCAGATCCAGGCATTGAAGGAGGATGTGGTAAAGAAATTCAGGCTGGCACAGGGGACTTTTCAGGAGGCGCCGGAGGCTGATGCGGATTTTCTGCGGAAGTTTGCGTTTATCTGCACCCTGAGCTATGATGTGTATTTGAAGAAGCTGATGATAGAGAAGATGATAGACGAGCTTTCCGGTAAGCCCACGGCTTCGGCGGAAGAAAAGACGGAATAGGTTCCCGCAAAAAGAGCAGGGGGCGGTACTGAAAATATGAGGAGGACAGAAGATGAAGGATGTAAATTGCGGTTATTGTATGAGAGGCGAGCTGTTGGACAAATTCGGGATTTTTATATGCGACCTTAAGGTCAGCAGCCTGATCCTGTTTAAGGAGCAGTCCAAGCCGGGCAGGTGTATTGTTGCCTACAGGGATCATGTCAGTGAGATGGTGGATATCTCCGACGAGGAGAGGAATGCTTTCATGGCGGATGTGGCACATGCGGCGAGGGCTATCCACGCGGCGTTCCACCCGGATAAGCTTAACTATGGGGCATACGGCGACACAGGCTGCCATCTGCACATGCATCTCTGCCCCAAGTATAAGGACGGGGACGAGTGGGGAGGCACCTTTGCCATGAATCCTGGCAAAACTTACCTGACAGATGGGGAGTATGCCGAAATGATCGAGAAGATCAAAGCGAACCTGTAGGCACAATTTTCTGAAAGCTTCATAAGATAAACCATCATAAAAAATGGAGGTTCTTATGAAGAAGTTGTCTATCAAAAAAATAGGTGCGGTGTATCTTGCGGCAGTTGCCCTGATGGTCGCCGTATCTGGCTGCGGCAAGGAAAGCAAGCCTGAGGGCGGCGGGACGAAAGTCGTCTTGAACGAGGTCGCACATAGTATTTTTTATGCGCCTATGTATGTTGCCATCGAGGAAGGGTATTTTGAGGAAGCAGGCATCGACCTGAACCTTGTCACCGGTTTTGGCGCCGACAAGACCATGACAGCGGTGCTGACTGGCGAGGCGGACATAGGCTTTATGGGAAGCGAGAGTACGATATACACTTATGCAGGGGGGACGGAGGACTATGTGGTTAATTTTGCCCAGCTGACACAGCGGGCGGGCAACTTCCTGGTCGCCAGACAACCCGTAGAGAATTTCCAGTGGAGTATGCTCAAGGGAAAGGATGTGCTTGGCGGCAGGGCGGGCGGTATGCCGGAGATGGTCTTTGAGTATATCCTGACAAAGAACGGGATCAAGCCATCGGAGGTAAACATTGACCAGAGCATTGATTTCGGTTCTACAGCGGCGGCTTTTTCCGGCGGGCAGGGCGAGTTTACCGTAGAGTTTGAGCCTCATGCCACATCTCTGGAACAGAAGGGGGAAGGCTATATCGTAGCATCCCTGGGCGAGGCTTCGGGCTATGTGCCGTACACATCTTTCTCGGCGAAAAAGAGCTATCTGGACAAAAATAAAGACACAGTGCAGGCTTTTACCGACGCGCTGCAGAAGGGCATGGATTTTGTGCAGAAACACACGCCGGAGGAGATTGCAAAGGTCATTTCCCCACAGTTCCCCGAGACGGATCTGACTACGCTCACGACCATTGTACAGCGGTATTACGACCAGGATACCTGGAAGGAGAACCTTGTCTTCGAGAAGTCTGCATTTGACCTGCTGCAGAATATCCTGCAGGACTCGGGGGTGCTGGAGAAAAGGGTGCCCTATGAGAAACTGGTGACGACGGAATTTGCGCAGGAAGCGGCAAAATAATGAAGTGAAGCTAATGAAATGAAGCTAATGAAGTGAAGCTGAGCGGGCGGGTGTTCTGCCCGCTTATTTCTGTAGGGTGTGTCCATATAGGGGTGTTTGCTGCTGATGCAGCATGTGGGCCGCGCAGGGCAGGTATCACATAGGGATTGCCGCGCAGGGCATTGGGCATCCAAGGGGGTTAGAAAAGTTGTCGCCCCACAGGTGGAAAAGTTTTAGAAAAGTAGTTGAGAGAATCCATAAAATTTGGTAAAGTATAAACAGTCCCGGAACAAAGGACGCTCCCGGAGGAAAATTCCAGCCGGCTCCCTGTGCAGCAGGAAGTTCCTTCCGGTCAAGGGGGGCATAGGAGAAAAGAGACGGAACCTTAATCAGAGACAGGAAACAATTGTCATGGACGGCAATTAAAACAGGAGGATGAGCGGATGGGTTTGATCAAAGTAGCAAAAAATGTTGTGCAGTCAATGCTGGCGGATCAGTGGCGGGAGTATTTTTACTGCAGCGCGCTGCCTGGTGACATTCTGGTAAAGAAAGGCCAGCGCAAGGATACCGGCGGGCGGAATGGCAATACCAAGGGCTCCGCGGATATTATCAGTAATGGCTCCATTATCGCTGTCAATGAGGGGCAGTGTATGATCATTGTAGACCAGGGAGGGGTGGTGGACCTGTGCGCGGAGGCGGGAGAGTATACCTTTGATTCTTCCACGGAGCCAAGCCTTTTGTACGGTGATCTGGGTGAGAATGTGAAAAAGACCATGGACACAGCCTTCAAGCGCTTTGCATTTGGCGGGAACACGGCGAAGGATCAGAGGGTCTATTATGTTAATACCCTGGAGATTATGGACAATCTGTTTGGGACAGCTTCCCCCATGCCTTTTCTCTATGTAGATGACAGAGTGGGTATTGAGCTGGAAGTGGACATTAAATTTAACGGGACCTATTCTTTCAGGATCACGGATCCGCTGCTCTTTTATAAAAATGTCTGCGGAAATGTGCAGGACAGCTATCAGCGGTCCCAGCTCCAGTCTACCATGAAGGCGGAGCTGATGCAGGCGATGCAGCCTGCGCTGGCGAAGCTGGGCGATCTGCGCATCCGGGTGTCGGATATCCCCAAGTATACTATGGCGCTGACGGAGGAATTGAACAGGCAGCTCTCCGAAAAGTGGGCGGAGACAAGGGGCATCGAGGTGGTCAGCCTGAACATGAATGCGCCGATCATGTCCCAGCAGGCGAAGGACATGATCAACAAGGCACAGATGGATATGGTTTATACCAATGAAGATATGCGCATGGTACGGACTTCCCAGGCAGTTTCCCAGGCGGTGGTTGATGCCGCTAAAAATTCCGCAGGTTCTGACCGGGGTATTCTGGGAATGAGAATGGCAATGATGATGGGTGAAGAAGTAGAAAATATGCTGGGCGGTGACAGCCGGAATTCCAGGTATCCCAATGGGGGAGGCTACGGCGGACGGCAGAACACCCAGGGGCAGTACAGGCAGCAGAATGGCGGACAGCAGGGCATGCAGGGACAGTATACGCAGCAGGGCGGCGGACGGCAGGGCATGCAGGGACAGTACAGGCAGCAGAATGACAGGCAGCAGGGCATGCAGGGACAGTACGCACAGCAGAACGGCATGCGGCAGGATGACGTGCAGGGACAGTATGCACAGCAGGCGCCCCGGATGCAGCCTGCGGGCGCGGCGGAGCCTGGCTGGAGATGTCAGTGTGGTTATGAGGACAACAGGGGGAGGTTCTGCACCAACTGCGGAAGCAAAAAGCCTGCAGAGGCAGGATGGACCTGCAGTTGTGGCAGTGTTAATCAGGGAAAATTCTGCACTAACTGCGGAAGCAGAAAACCGGAGGGAGCCCCTTTATATAAGTGTGACAAGTGCGGCTGGGAGCCGGAGGATCCGGCACATCCGCCCAGGTTCTGCCCGGAATGCGGGGATGCCTTCGACGAAAATGACAGGATTTGACAAGGGGTAGCTATTGGATGAGTATATACGATACCTTAAACAGAGAACAAAAGAAAGCCGTGATGCAGACTGACGGGCCGCTTTTGGTGCTGGCAGGGGCAGGCAGCGGCAAGACCAGGGCGCTCACACACCGCATTGCCTACCTGATCAGCGAGATGGAGGTGAAGCCCTGGAATATCCTTGCTATCACTTTTACAAATAAGGCGGCAGGAGAGATGCGGGAGAGGGTGGATGCCCTGGTGGGCTTTGGCTCAGACCAGGTGTGGGTGTCCACTTTCCACTCCGCCTGTATGCGTATCCTGCGGCGCCACATTGACAGGATCGGCTATGACAACAGCTTTACCATCTATGATACGGACGACCAGAAGACGGTGATGAAGGAGGTCTGTAAACGTCTGAACATCGACACGAAAGTGTATAAGGAACGGGCGCTTTTAGCTGCCATTTCCGGGGCGAAGGATGAACTGAAATCAGTGGCAGAATATGAGAAAGACGCAGCTCTTGATTTTGGCAGGGCAGTTTATGCGAAAGCCTATCGGGAATACCAGGAAACCCTGCACAAAAATAACGCTCTGGATTTTGATGATATCATCATGAAGACCGTGGAATTGTTCAAAAGCTGTCCGGAGGTGCTGGATTATTATCAGGAGCGTTTTCGTTATATCATGGTGGACGAGTACCAGGATACCAACACCGCCCAGTTTGAGCTGGTGAGGCTTCTGGCGGACAAGTACCGGAATCTGTGCGTGGTGGGTGACGATGACCAATCAATCTACAAGTTCAGAGGGGCTAACATCCGCAATATCCTTGGTTTTGAGGATCATTTCCCGGAGGCGGCAGTGATCAGGCTGGAGCAGAACTATCGTTCCACCCAGTCTATCCTGGACGCGGCAAACGCGGTGATCAAGAATAATGTACACAGGAAATCCAAGACTCTCTGGACAGACAGGGGAGAGGGCAGCAGGTTGCGTTTTAAACAGTTTGATAACGCTTACGAGGAGGCGGAGTATATCGCCGATGATCTGGCGCGGAAGGTCAGGAAAAAGAGTGCTCAGTATAAGGATTGTGCAGTGCTGTTCAGGACCAATGCCCAGGCACGCCTTCTGGAGGAGCGCATGATCATGGAGGGAATCCCATATAATGTAGTGGGGGGAGTTAATTTCTATTCCCGCATGGAGATCAAGGATATCCTTGCCTATCTCAAGACCATTGACAACGGACGTGACGATGTGGCGGTCAGGAGGATCGTCAACGTGCCAAAGAGGGGCATCGGCAATGCTACAATAGAGAAACTTGCGGATTATGCCCAGATTCGGGACAACGGGCTCTATGATGCCATGGAGCAGGCGGAGGAGGTCATGGGGCTGGGCAAGGCATCTGTGAAGATCCGCCCTTTTGTGCATCTGATCCGGGACTTGAGGAAGCGCGCTGAAAATCTGTCCGTGGCAGAGCTGATCCAGGAGGTAGTGGACGCCATAGAATATAAGGAATATTTGCAGGACAGTGACGACGAGAGCGCCGAGGACAGGATGGCAAATGTGGATGAACTGATCACCAAGGCGGTAAATTATCAGGACACCCATGAGGAGCCGGATCTGACCGGATTTCTGTCGGATGTCGCGTTGGTGGCGGATATTGACAGTGTGGACGGAGATGACGACAGGGTGCTCTTGATGACGCTGCATTCCGCCAAGGGGCTGGAATTTCCAAATGTGTACCTCTCAGGGCTGGAGGAGGGGCTGTTCCCCAGCTATATGACGGTTACTTCGGATGACCCCACAGACCTGGAGGAGGAGCGCAGGCTTGCCTATGTGGGCATTACCAGGGCTATGAATGAACTGACGCTGACCTGTGCGAAGATGAGGATGGTGCGGGGTGAGACTCAGTACAACGCAGTCAGCCGCTTTGTGCGGGAGATCCCTGCAGGGCTGATGGACGGGGCGGCGCCGGAAACGGTGCGCAGGTTCGAGAAGGCTTTTGATGAAGAACCGGTTCGTTTTTCCACAGGAGGACAGAAAAGTGAGGCATCGGTCTCTTTTGACGCCAGGCCCAGGGCGGTCGTGCGCCGCAAGGCGACGCCCATGGCGGACAAGCCCTATATCGCCCAGGAGATCGGCGGTCTGAACCGGCTGGCAGGGCTTTCCAAGGGGGACACCTTTCAGGCACCGGCGGATCTTACATATGGTGTGGGCGATAGAGTGCTGCATGTCAAATATGGGGAAGGAGAAGTACTTAAGATTGAAAGGGAGCCGAGAGATTACAAGGTGACTGTGCTTTTTGACCAGGCAGGGCAAAAAATTATGTATGCAGCCTTTGCAAAATTAAAAAGAGTGTAGTAATTTTGAAGCGAATGTGGTATTCTATAATAGTAAATTCAACCATAATCCCGGCAGAAAACGGCCGGATGGCCATCATTGTTATGAAAGCCCATGCTTTTACGGCAATGAGGTTACGAAAAATAACTTGGAGGTATTTATATGAGTAAGCTTGAAAACTTGATGGAGATGGCAAAACTGAACGACCTGCTGGGAAAGAAAGAAGCGGAGAAGAAAAGCAGCAACACGGTTGTGGTCGTGCTGGCTGTCATAGGCGCGGTTGCGGCTGTCGCGGCGATCGCTTATGCGGTATACCGCTATTTCACCCCTGATTATCTGGAAGATTTCGAGGATGAGTTTGAGGATGAATTTGAGGACGAGGAAGCGGATGATGAAGACGATTTCTTCGTAGATGAGGGAGAAGGAGAAAACTGAGCAGATGAAAAAAGGACAGGTATATGATGCCGTTGTCGAGAGGGTGGACTTCCCAAACAGAGGTGTGGCACGCACGGAGGAAGGGACCGTCATCGTAAAGAACAGCCTGCCCGGTCAGAAAATTAAGCTTGGTGTCAATAAGGTGAGAAGTGGGAAGGCAGAGGGCCGTCTTCTGGAGGTGATCGAAAAGTCGCCTCTGGAAACGGGGAATCCGTGTTCCCACTTTGGCGTGTGCGGAGGCTGTACTTATCTGTCACTGCCTTATCAGGAGCAGCTGAGGATCAAGAATGAACAGATGATGCGGCTGATGTGCGGCGCATTGGAGGGCAGGCAGGCACCATGGCGCTGGGAGGGCATCAAGGGCAGCCCGGAGGCTTATGAGTACCGCAACAAGATGGAGTTCTCCTTTGGCGATGAGAGGAAGGACGGCCCGCTCTCGCTGGGAATGCATAAGAGAGGCAGCTTCTATGACGTGGTGACGGTGGAGGACTGCAGGATCGTGGACGGGGATTACCGTCTGATCCTGCGCGCTGTGAGGGATTATTTTGCAGGGCAGGGCGCGGATTTCTACCACAAGATGAGCCATGAGGGATATCTGCGCCATCTGCTGGTGCGCAAGGCAGCCAGGACAGGAGAGATCCTGGCTGCGCTGGTGACAACTTCCCAGGATTTCAGGCGGCAGGAGGGCGCAGACAGTGCGGCGTGGGGCGGAAAAGCTTCGGCGCAGCAGGCGCAATGTCTGGACGGTGCGGCAGACATAGCCCGGACAGAACGGCAGCTGCTGGAGGGGTTCCTGCAGCTGTTGCTTGGCCTGCAGGAGAGGAAGCTTCTCAAGGGGCATTTTGCGGGGATCATCCACATAGTCAACGACAGTCAGGCGGATACGGTGCAGAGCGACCGTACGGAGGTGCTGTACGGCAGGGAGTACTTTTATGAAGAACTGCTGGGGCTGAAATTCAAGATTTCCACCTTTTCTTTTTTTCAGACAAATTCCCATGGCGCGGAGGTGCTTTATGAGACGGTTCGTGAATATGTGGGCGACCTGGGAAGCGGTCCGGACCGGAAGCCGGACAAGGTGGTTTTCGACCTCTACAGTGGTACGGGGACCATTGCCCAGATGATGGCGCCTGTGGCGCGCAGGGTCATCGGTGTGGAGATTGTTGAGGAAGCTGTGGAGGCGGCGAGAAAAAATGCCGTGGAGAACGGGCTTGACAACTGTGAATTTATTGCGGGGGATGTACTGAAAGTGCTTGACAGCATCGAAGAACGCCCGGACATCATCATCCTCGACCCGCCCAGAGACGGCGTGCATCCCAAGGCGCTGCCAAAGATCATTCATTACGGAGTCCCAAAGATCATATACATTTCCTGCAAGCCGACCAGCCTGGCCAGGGACCTGGAAGTGTTCCTGGCCAGAGGGTATCAGGTGGAAAAGGCGGTTGCGGTGGATCAGTTCCCCTGGACTGCAAATTGTGAGATGGTATGTTTATTGTCTAAAATCAATATGCAGCATCGATATGGAAGCGAAGCATAAGCCGGGAACGTTTGGCTTTCATAGTAAACCGGACCATAGTCTCGGCAGGAAACGGCCGGATGGCCATCCTTACTATGTGAAAGGTTATGAGTAATGATGATAAAGCGAAGAATCAGAAGGAATAAAAGGAACGACCCCAATAAACTGCCGGAAAATTTCCTTACAATCCTCCGTTATGGGAATTACGGCAGAATAAAAGATATTTTTAATACAAGCAGTTTAGAGGCAACTTTTGGCAATGAAGAAAATACAGCTGTTTTTTATGCCCGGGAGATGCCGGATGACATCATGTGGTGGCTGGTGGATCAGGGAGCAGACATCAATGCAAGAAATAAATGGGGAAGGACGCCCCTTCATGATTGCATCACTCATCTGGAAAGCCGGCTCGATATTGTGGATTTACTGACAGGGCTTGGCGCTGATATCCATGCCGTCACGCCGGAGGGGGATACGCCTCTCCACTATGCGGCAGAATGGGGCCATCTTTCCATTGTCAGAGAGCTGATAGAAAACAATGCGGATATCTATGCCCGGAATAAAAAAGGGGAAAATCCCATGGAATATATGCTGTCAAGGGCCAATAACAGCAGCATCAGCAGGATCCTTCCGGTTGCGGAATATTTTATTTCCATGGGGGTGCCTGTTACGGACAGTGCCGTCAGGTCTGTGAAAAAGCTGTCAAATTGGTTTGCGTTTTACCGGGAGGCATACAATCCGGAGAAGCTTGCGGAAACAGAAGAAGCCCTGGGGCAGCTGCTTAAGCTTTTTGACGTTCCGGCGCCTGCGCCCAAGCGTATCTATGATGGGAAGGCCCAAATTATCGCTGCGCCGGGAAGCTGGCAGGAGCAGTTTCAAGAGCTGTATTTCTGGATTGTATCTCCGCCGTTGACAGATAAGGCAGGGACTGTACAGGGAGAACTGCTCCGATTGTCAGAAATCCTATATTCCCATATACGGGAGTTGCATGTAACAAAAATGGCAGAATTTGATACAAAAGTTATGTTTTATACATTTCTTTGTTATTTACGCAGGGGAAACCCTCTACCCAGGAAAGAGATCAAGGAGGCAAAGCTTGTCGTACGGGAAATCATTCATGGGGAGAAAACACTGCATCCTGAGAAATTATGTGAATTAACCGTAGGCTGGATACGAAAAAATCCGGACCCGATCCCTCTTGGAAGAACATTTTACAGGCTTTAGCGGTTATTCTATGTGCGCAGAAAATCCCCTTTTTACGGATACTCCGTTCGGATATAGTATTCCTGAAAGGGAATCCCGTGCTGCCTGATGTATTCATACATATTAACATATGTGATTATAATATCCGGTATGCAATTTATGAATTTGAAAAATATTATTTTCAATATCAGGCAAATAGACAGATCAAATTATCCGTAGGTTCACCGGACAGGAATAGGAATGTCTGCAGATATATCAGGAAAAGGATTTGACCGGCAATGAGGAAGACTTCCGAGGCAAATATTACCATGTGCGATCTATTATAATGGGACATACTAAGAACAGCACTAAGATAATATTTGGAGGAAGAAATCATGAATAAAATGAAAATGGACAAAAAGACGAAAAAAAGTATGTTGGCAGCAGCTGCCATGAGCCTTGCGCTGGCGGCGGCTTCTGCCGGAATGATGGGGGCGGTCAAAGCGGTCGGGAAGGTAATTATGGCGCCGCTCAGCGTATGGAGCGAGGTTGACTGGGAGGCGGTTGGCAGTGAGATTGATGCCGTTCCCGGGGAAGGCGCCGCACAGGGCCAGGCAAAGGTCATTGATATCGGCACGGGAGCGGATGTACAGGTGCCCACGGAAACGCTGAGGAAAATGGCGGGCAAGAATGTAACTCTTGCCATGCACACAGGAGGAGGAGTTGCCGTCAGCGCATTTGGCAGGGATGTGGCGGCGACAGCCCAGGAACTGAAGATCACGCTCACGGATGAAGAAGATATGATTCCGGAGTATGTCAGCAGGAAGGTTCTTCCCGGAGCACTTTACAGCAAAATGTTTGCCATGGAGGAGAAGGTGGACTATGATATCCGGCTGAACATTCATTTCAGCCTGGGAAAGGACTATGCGGGAAAATATGCCAATCTGTACCATTTTGACGAGCAGTCAGAGAACATGATATATGACGGCTCCTTTATCATCACTGTCGGCGGCATGGCAATGTTTTCGCTGGGCAGAGGGGATGAGTATATCCTGACGGTGACGGATGAGCTGTGTGCCGGGGGAAGGACCGAATATACGGTGGCTGCAGGGGACAACCTCACGCGGATCGCAGAGAAGAACGGTATCAGCTTAAAGGCGCTGATCACCGCAAACCCCGGCATTAAGGATGCTGACAAGATCTATCCAGGTGAAATCCTTGCAATTATAAAGCAGTGAGCGGAATGTGTGCCATGTGTATGCGTATATTGCCCGGAGAGATCCGGGACCAACTGCAGAGAAAAGGATTACAGGGAGTTATGGAAGGAGTGCTGTGCCCGGTTACGGCAAAAGCCGTCGCAGCACTCCGAACCCCTGACATAATTGTTCACATGCTGCCGTGGAGAGATGCTCTCATGAGCTTTTTCATGGATTACTGAAAGACATCGTCAGATTTGGCGGTGTTTTTTTGATGCAAAATCTTGCAATCAGAGTGCGGTATGTAGTACACTTATAGCACGGTCAAAGCCTTCGCGGCAGTCGCCGGATATCTGCAGGAGTTCACTTGACCGACTGCTCATGGAAGTGAACAAAAGTGCAGCGGGCCGGCAGCTGTCCGACTTTAGGAGAAATAAATAAGGAGATACCTATGAAGAAAAACGATATTGAGTATAAAACATATTTGGACATCCTGAACAGAGAATTGGTTCCGGCAATGGGCTGTACGGAGCCTATTGCCCTTGCCTATTGCGCCGCGAAGGCAAGGGCTGTCCTTGACAGCCGTCCGCAGAAAGTCATTGTGGAAGCCAGCGGCAATATTATCAAGAATGTGAAAAGCGTCATCGTGCCCAACACAAACGGCGCAAAGGGGATCGCGGCGGCGGCCGCAATCGGCATTGTTGCAGGCAGGGAAGATCTGGAGCTGGAGGTGTTAAGCCATGTGACCAGCGGGCAGAAGGCGGACTTTGCCGAATATCTTAAAAATACGGAGATTCAGGTAAAGCAGGCAGAGAGCAGCCTGCTGCTGGATATTGTGGTAAGAGTGTATGACGGAGATTCCCATGCGGTCGTACGTATAGCCGACTCCCATACCAATATCGTATATATGGAAAAGAACGGGGAAGTGCTTCTGGAAAAGGCTGTGGATGAACGGTCAGAAATGGATATGCCTGATTATGGCCTGCTGTCAGTACAGGGAATTTATGATTTTGCCCAGACTGTGGATCTGGAGGACGTTGCGTCCCTGTTGGACAGGCAGATATCATACAACACTGTCATTTCCCGGGAGGGCTTAAAAGGAGATTACGGCGCCAATATCGGTTCGGTACTGCTGGAGACTTACGGAGATGATGTCAGGAACCGGGCAAAAGCCAAAGCTGCCGCGGGTTCTGACGCAAGGATGAACGGTTGTGAACTGCCTGTGGTCATCAATTCCGGGAGCGGCAATCAGGGCATGACGGTGTCCCTCCCTGTGATCGAATATGCGGATGAGCTGCAGAGCAGCAGGGATATGCTTTACAGGGCGCTGATCATTTCCAATTTGAATGCCATCCACTTAAAGGCAGGGATTGGCAGGCTGTCTGCATTCTGCGGGGCTATCAGTGCCGGGGCGGCCGCAGGCGCAGGGATCGCCTACCTTCGGGGCGGCGGATATGACGAAATTGCCCATACGCTCGTAAATGCGCTGGCGATCACCTCCGGGATCATCTGCGACGGTGCAAAGGCATCCTGTGCGGCGAAAATTGCTGCTGCGGTGGATGCGGGCATTTTTGGATATGACATGTACTTAAAGGGGCAGCAGTTTTACGGAGGGGAAGGCGTCGTCTCCGCCGGAGTGGAAAATACCATAAGGAATATCGGGCTTCTGGGGAAGGATGGAATGCGCGAGACAGACAGGGAAATTCTTTATATTATGACCTGTGTGGATTAGCAGATGCCAGCCTGTCCCTGACTTTTGAACCGCCGGGGCAATGCAGAGGAAATGCTTTTTTGTTCCCTGCCCTTGGGGCGTAATGGCAAAAACAGGAGTTTATTTGAAAAGGAGACCATACTATATGTTTAATAAAAATGAATTTCCAGTGTTGGAATTTGATGATAATCCTACAGCAAGGTTAAATCCGGTGAATTTTGTGGACGAGAAATTCAAGACAGACAAAATGGTGATCACATTCTTTCAGGAAGTGGTAAATAAGCTGATAAAGAGCGGACAGATTATCGAGGAGAAACTGATTCCCGGCGAGAATCCTTTTATGGTTTACCGCTTTGCAAAGCAGCCGGATGTGCTGCTGACATTGGGGCAGGTTGGCTGTCCTGCCTGCGGGGGGAATCTGGATCTGTTCCATGCAATGGGGATCACAAAGGTCATGTTCTGCGGCGGGGGCGGGGTCCTTGACCGGAATATTGAAGTCGGCCAGGTCATGGTGGTAGATGGGGCCATCAGGGATGAAGGCTTTTCTTATCAGTATATTGCGCCGTCAAGGGTAATCCGCACAAATTCAGGGGTTACTGATAAAATCATAAGATACCTGGAGGAGAACCATATCCCGCATTTTCGCGGTCTGACCTGGACGACAGACGCAATTTTCCGGGAGACGGCAGACCGAATCGCCCAGAGAAAAGAAGAAGGGGCGAAGATTGTGGAGATGGAGCAGGCCGGGTGTATTTCGGTTGCGCAGTTCAGAGGCTTTGCCTATGGCGCATTGATCTATGGCGGGGATGATGTTTCGGGAGAAGAATGGTCTGACAGGGGCTGGCACAGCCGCCAGGGGATACGGTATGATTTGGTCATGTTATGTAAGGAGCTGGTTGGGATCATTTGAACAACGGTAATCTGGGGAAGATTGAATGCAAAAGGTTCCCACAATATGGACAGGAGATATAAGAATATGATGACAATGGATATGAGCCGGCTGCTGGATTCCATGGAAAACAGCATAAAACTGCAGGGGCGTGCCAGAGCGGAGAAAAGATCCAGGCAGGCCGAGCGTGAGCAGAAAGAGTTTAAGGAGAAGCTGATGCGTGCAGCCGTCAGCCGGGTGGAGCTGGAGGGCATGGTGCAAAAGATAAAGGGAACGGACGCAGCCGTCCAGCGGGATCAGCTGACCGGGCTGATGGGCGGATTTTAGAGGAAGGCAGAGGAAAAACGGTTGAAAAATACTTTAAAGTAATGTAAAATTGGTACTCATAGAAATACAAATATATCGGAAATGCTTATTTTAAGCCATTTCAAAGGAGGAATAAGTAAATTATGAAATTGGGCATAATCGGGCTTCCCAATGTGGGAAAGAGCACATTGTTTAATTCGCTGACAAAGGCGGGGGCGGAATCCGCAAATTACCCCTTTTGTACCATTGATCCCAATGTGGGGGTCGTGACGGTCCCGGACGAGAGGCTGAGGCTTCTGGGGGAGATGTATCAGTCGAAGAAGGTGACGCCGGCGGTGATCGAGTTTGTGGATATTGCGGGTCTGGTGAAGGGCGCCTCCAAGGGCGAGGGCCTGGGAAATCAGTTCCTGGGGCATATCAGGGAAGTGGATGCTGTGGTCCATGTGGTCAGGTGCTTTGAGGATTCCAACGTGGTCCATGTGGACGGCAGCATTGATCCTGTGCGGGATATTGAGACGATCAATCTGGAGCTTATTTTTTCGGATCTGGAGGTATTGGAGAGAAGGCTGGCAAAGGTAAGCAAGGCTGCCAGGATGGACAAGACCTGCGCCAGGGAGCTGGCGCTTCTGGAGAGGTTAAAGGAGCATCTGGAGAGCGGCAGGATGGCCAGGACGCTTTCCGTGACGGACGAGGATGAGCTTGGATTAATGAAGGAGTTTAACCTGCTGACCTATAAGCCCGTGATCTATGCGGCGAATGTGGCGGAGGAAGATCTGGCTGATGACGGCGCCTCCAATCCCATGGTTGCCAAGGTGAGGGCTTATGCCCAGAAGGAAAATGGCGAGCAGGATACGGCATGCAGCGATGTGTTTGTAGTCTGCGCCCAGATCGAGCAGGAGATCTCCGAGCTGGATGACGATGAGAAGGCGATGTTTTTGGAGGATCTCGGATTAAAGGAGTCCGGGCTGGAGAAACTGATCAGGGCAAGCTACAGCCTTCTGGGGCTGATGAGCTTCCTGACGGCAGGCGAGGACGAGACCAGGGCCTGGACCATAGGAGTCGGGACGAAGGCGCCGCAGGCGGCAGGCAAGATCCATTCTGACTTTGAAAGAGGGTTTATCAAGGCAGAAGTAGTCAACTATAAGGACCTGCTGGAGCAGGGCTCTCTTGCAGCTGCGCGGGAGAAGGGCCTGGTGGGCATGGAAGGCAAGGATTATGTGGTCAGGGATGGCGATGTGATCCTGTTTCGGTTTAATGTGTGACGGGAAGGGACGGCTTTATGAATGCAGGTGATATTGCGTTTCCGAATCTGGGGATTTACCTGGAGAATGTGCCGAGATATTTTACCATATTCGGTTTTGAAATCTATTTTTATGGCGTGTTCATTGTCATCGGCATGATCGCGGGTTTTTTCCTGGCGCTGCGGCTGGCGAGGGCCACGGGGCAGGATCCCGATACTTACTGGGATTTCGCGTTGATCGTCATCTTTGTCTCCGTGCTGGGGGCAAGGATCTATTATGTGATATTTGAGTGGGACAGTTTTAAAGATGATCTGCTGAGTATCTTTAATATCCGTAACGGGGGGCTTGCCATATACGGCGGCGTGATCGCGGCGTTTATCACATTATTTATATTTTGCCGGATCAGGAAGCTGAACGCGCTCCTGGTGGGGGATACCTGTGTGCCGGGGCTCATCCTGGGGCAGGCGATTGGAAGATGGGGCAATTTTATGAACAGGGAGGTGTTCGGCGGGTACAGCGACGGGCTTTTTTCCATGCAGCTGCCCATTGCGGCGGTTCGTGACCAGGCGGACATCACCGCTCAGATCATGGAACATATCCCGGAGGGCGCCAATTATATCAATGTTCATCCCACTTTTTTGTATGAGAGCATGTGGAACCTGTTTATCCTGGTCCTGCTGCTGGTGTACCGCAGGCATAAGAAGTTTGACGGGGAGCTGTGTCTGCTGTATCTGGGAGGCTATGGACTGGGCAGGTTCTTTATCGAGGGGATTCGCACGGATACTCTTTTCATCCCGGGAACTACTCTTCCTGTGTCCCAGGTGCTGGCAATGGCGATGCTGGTTTTTTCTGTGGCGGCGGACATCGCAGTACGTGTCAGGCTTATGAAAAGGGGGGCCGACGGGAGTAAGCGAAAGGACTGAGGGGACAGGTATATCAAAAAAATTGAATGGTAGTTCTCAGAGAGGGTTCGTTTTTTGACAGCCATAAATATGGTGTTGGAAACGGACTTTTCTACTATATCTTGTAGCGTAAAAAGGCGTTTTGCAGAATTATGACGTAAAACGTCTTTTTTTGACGGAAACTTTTTGCTTGTCAAAACCCATGGGATGGGGTAAAATCATTTTACAAGTGGGATGGATATGGCACGAGATACCATAAAGTGGGATAGAGACCCAAAGAAGGTGTTTTTCGTGCCGTATTCTATGGCAGACCCGCTTTGATGGGTGGTGATTGCGATGTTCATGGGCAGATACAATCATACGATCGATCCAAAGGGCAGGCTGAGCATTCCCTCAAAGTACCGTCAGATACTGGGAGATGAATTTGTAGTCTCAAAGGGAATGGATGGCTGTTTATTTGTGTATGCGAACGATGATTGGAAGGTCTTTGAACAAAAGCTTGCATCGCTGCCGCTGATCAACGAGGAAGCAAGACAGTTTGCAAGGTTTTTCCTGTCCGGCGCACAGTATGTGACGGTGGACAAGCAGGGGCGTATCCTGATGCCCCAGGATCTGAGGGAATTTGCAGGTCTGGAGAAGGACGTGGTGCTGGCCGGGACAGGCGGGCGCATTGAGATATGGAGCCTTGAGAAGTGGGATGCGAACAGCAGCCAGGTAGATATCAACAAGATATCCCAGGGTATGGTCAGCCTGGGGCTTACCATATAGGCTTTGGTGCAGAGGTACATAAGAGTGAAAGAGAGTGAGGCAGAGGTAAAACCGGATGGAATTTAACCATTACTCCGTTCTTCTCAGGGAGACTATAGAACAACTTCATGTAAAGCCGGACGGCATCTATGTGGACGGGACCCTGGGCGGCGGCGGACATGCCTACGAGGTGTGCAGGCGTCTGGGAACAGGCTCTTTCTACGGGATTGACCAGGATGACGACGCCATCAGGGCGGCGGGGGAGAGGCTTAAAGAGTTTGGGGATAAGGTGAAAATCCTTCGCAGCAATTACTGCAATATGAGGGCCGTCCTGGCGTCTGAGGGCGTGGAGAGGGTGGATGGTATCGTACTGGACTTAGGGGTGTCTTCTTATCAGCTTGACAGGTCAGAGAGAGGATTTTCCTATCGTTATGACGCGCCGCTGGACATGCGTATGGACAGGCGTCAGACTCTGACTGCCGGGGATATTGTCAACGGTTACTCCGAGCAGGAGCTGTATCGTATCATCAGGGATTACGGGGAGGATAAGTTTGCTAAAAATATTGCGAAGCACATTGTGAAAAACAGGGCGGTTAAGCCCATTGAGACTACTTATGAACTGAATGAGATCATAAAGGCGGCAATCCCGGCAAAAATGCGGAGGGACGGGCATCCGTCCAAGCAGACCTTTCAGGCGGTCCGCATTGAGTGCAACAGGGAGCTGGAAGTTCTGAGAGACTCGCTGGATGACTTCATCGAAATGCTGAGTCCTGGAGGAAGGCTGTGCGTCATCACATTTCATTCCCTGGAAGACAGGATCGTAAAGACGATCTTTAAAAAGAATGAAAATCCCTGCACCTGCCCGCCGGATTTTCCGGTGTGTGTGTGCGGGAAAGTATCCAGGGGAAGTGTTGTGACGAGAAAGCCCATTGTACCAGGAGAGGAGGAGCTTGCGGAAAACACCCGCTCAAAGAGCGCGAAGCTGAGGGTGTTCTGCAGGGGAGTAAGCAAGTAAGGAGCTGTCACGAAATAACTTATAGTTTTGGTGCAGCATGAATCTGCACAGGTCAGTGACAGATCCTAAGCAAAAACAATAGAAAGCAGGAAGCGAGATGGACAGAACAAGACAAGGCAGAAGGAATACGTCGAATGCGGGAAGCAGGAGCGCCGTACAGAGGGGAGGCAGGAATGCGGTTGGAGCAGGAGACAGAAATGCGTCACATACAGGAAACAGGAATGTCTCACACACAGGAAGCAGGAATGCGTCACATACAGGAAACAGGAATGTCTCACACACAGGAAGCAGGAATGCATCATATGCAGGCAGCAGAGGTGCGGCCGCGGGGGAAAATGGCGGGCTCTATGTATATGGGAACAATGCGCAGGTATTGGAGCTGCAGAGGCAGATAGAGGAGGCTCCGGCAAAGAAGCCCAGCGTGGAGGTTCAGAAGAACAGAGAAAAAGCACGTCGTATGAATTTTGGTTACATGCTCTTTTTGGGGGCGGCGCTGGTGGCGTCGGCATATATCCTGGTAAATTATCTTCAGCTGCAGGCGGAGCTGACCAATCTGACCAAGACTGTGGCGGCTAAGACAAGTACGCTGATCGACATGAAGGCGGATAACGAAGAGGCATACAACCGGGTCGTCAGGAGCATCAATCTGGATGAGATCAGAAGGGTGGCAATAAGTGTGCTGGGCATGGTGTATGCGGACGAGACACAGATTGTTGTCTATGAGAGCGAACCGTATGACTATATGCGCCAGGTGACGGAAAACAGCCGTTAGGGGGCGGTACTGTCTTTGGGCGGAATATCTGCCGGAGCAGGGACAGTGCGGCACACCGGAAACGGCAGAGGTGTAATGTGGCAGAGAAGCAGAGTGCAAAAAATAACAAGTTTACCATAAAGATGCAGAAAAAGCTGGTGGTGCTGTTTATGGCAGCGCTGCTTTCCTTTACGCTGCTTTGTGTAAGGCTGGTCTGGATCGTCAGGGAGAACGGCATAAGCTACCAGAAACAGGTGCTCTCGCAGCAGAGGTATGATTCCACGATCCTTCCCTACAGGCGGGGGGACATTGTGGACGCCAGGGGGACGCTTCTGGCTACCAGTGAGAAGGTCTACAATCTGGTCATTGACGCCAAGGTCATGAACTATGAACTGCGCGGCGAAAAACCGTACATGGAGCCTACTCTGACGGCGTTGGGAGAGTATTTTGACCTGGATATGGCAGCGATCAGGGAGTATGTCACCACTCAGGAAAAATCTTCTTACTATGTGCCCAAAAAGCAGCTGACTTATGATCAGATCAAGGGGTTTAAAGAAGCCCAGGCTGCGGAGGGCTCCAAGATCAACGGGGTCTGGTTCGAGGAGGAATATAAGCGTGTATACCCCTACGGCAGCCTTGCCGCCCATGCGATCGGCTTTACCAACAAGGGAAATGTGGGAGCCTATGGCATGGAGGAGTTTTATGATGACACCTTAAACGGCGTGAACGGCAGGGAGTACGGTTATCTGAACGAGGATCTGAACCTGGAACGCACGGTGAAGGCGGCAATGGATGGAAATAATATCCATACCACTATTGATGCCAATGTCCAGATGATGGTGGAGAAGAATTTAAAGAAATTCAACGAGGAAAACAAGGATGCTTTTGTTGCGGGCAACGGTGCCGAGAACGTGGGCTGCATCATGATGCGGGTGAACACGGGGGAAATCCTTGCCATGGCCAGTTATCCCACCTTTGATCTGAATGATGTACGCAACACGAACAGCCTCATCGGGAGCAGGCTGATTGAACAGTTTACCAACGCCAACGGATATTTTGAGAACAGGAAGACGGATACGGTCATCACCCAGAGTGTACTGGATGGCCTGGATGATGCCCAGACCTACCTGAACCTGAACAATCTCTGGAAGAATTTCTGCATCACCAATACTTATGAGCCAGGGTCCACTGCCAAGCCCTTCACGGTGGCGTTAGCTCTGGAGCTGGGGATGATCACTCCGGATCAGACCTATGTCTGCGACAGGTATCTGGATGTGGGAGGATACCAGATCAAGTGCAGCGGGCGTTATCACGGCACCCTGACCCTGAGGGAAGCTGTGGCAAAATCCTGCAATGTGGCAATGATGAAGATTGCGCAGACCGTGGGTTATGATGAGTTCTGCAAATACCAGAACATTTTCAACTTCGGGCTGAAGACAAACATCGACCTGGCGGGAGAGGCGAGGACGGCAAGCCTGATCTATACGGCGGACAATATGGGACCTACAGACCTTGCTACCAACAGCTTCGGACAGAATTTCAATGTCACCATGATACAGATGATCACGGGCTTCTGTTCCCTGATCAACGGGGGATATTATTATGAACCTCATATGGTGAACAAGATTACCAACGCAAACGGCGCTACGGTGGTGAACATTGAGCCCAGGATGCTGAAGCAGACCATCTCCGAGTCCACATCGGCGCTGATCAGGGACTATTGTCAGGCGGTGGTTGACATCGGCACAGGCTCTGCAGCCCGGCCGGCAGGATACAGGATAGGAGGCAAGACAGGGACTGCGGAGACTATCGACCCTAACACACATCTCCGTTCGGAGACAGAGTACGTAGTCTCTTTTCTGGGCTATGCCCCGGCAGATGACCCGCAGGTGGCGATCTATGTGGTGGTGGACAGGCTTAATGCGGAAAAGCAGGACAATGCAAGCTTTGCCAGCAAGCTGGTACATGATATCCTGACAGAGGTGCTGCCTTACCTGAATATCTTTATGACGGAAGAACCCACGGAGGCGGAGAAACAGGAACTGGCGGCGCTGCAGCTGGAGATCACGACCCGGTATACGCAGACGCCGGAGGGCAGTGCCCTGGATAATCTGCAGGGGGAAACGCAGCCAACACAGCCTGTGGCAGACCCGGAAACCCACCCCTGGCTGAATTTTCCCATCGATCCGGAGACCGGTTATCACAAGGACCCGGAGACGGGGGATCTATACGAACCGATCACGGGCAATAACCTGGGCGGGGAGTCGGTGCCGAATGTGGCAATTCCTGTCAATCCCAACATACAGTAACCCCATGTTCTGGGGCGGCACCGCTGCGCGTGAGAGAAAGGGTTGGCAGCGGGGCTTTAAACAGGCTGGTGGAAAGCTTTCATAGCAAAATGAGCATAACCTCATAAAAACGGGAATAAAGTATATCAACACCCTTTTTATGAGGTTTTATATGCTGGCGGACAGCAATAAGGTTTTTCACAGAAAGAAAATTCTGGTTGTTTTTTGTGTCTGCACCTGCATTTGCATACTTCTGTTCGGGCGTCTGGTCTATCTGATGGTGTGGCGCGCGGATCATTATTCCAGGCTTGCCACGGATCTGCATGAGAGGGAGCGCAGCATCAAGGCGGCAAGAGGCAGGATACTGGACAGGACGGGTACGGTGCTTGCAGACAATAAGACCGTCTGTACCGTGTCTGTGATCCACAGCCAGATCGAGGACCCGGATGCCGTGATCAGGATGCTCACAAAGGAGCTGGAGCTGTCGGAGGAATATGTGCGGGGGCGTGTGGAAAAGTATACCTCCATAGAGCGCATCCGGAGCAATGTGGATAAGGCGGTGGGCGACAGGATCAGGGAGTACGACCTGGCGGGCGTCAAGGTGGATGAGGACTATAAGCGCTATTATCCCTACGGGGATCTGGCGAGCAAGGTTCTTGGCTTTACGGGAGGCGACAATCAGGGGATCATCGGGCTGGAGGTCGTCTATGATACATATCTGGAGGGGAAGGCGGGGACCATCCTCACGGTGACAGATGCCAAGGGTATCGAGATAGAGTCTGCGGGGGAGCGCAGGATAGAGCCTGTAAGCGGGTTGGATCTGTGTATCAGCATGGATATGAACATACAGTCCTATGCTACACAGCTGGCCCTGCAGGCGTGTGCCTCAAAGGAGGCGGACGGGGTTTCTATCCTGGTGATGAATCCTCAGAACGGGGAGATATATGCCATGGTAAGCGTGCCGGAGTTTGATCTCAACGATCCCTATGCGCTGCCGGAAGGAACGGACGAGAATATTTCGGCGGAAGAGAAGCAGAATATACTCAACGGTATCTGGCGGAATGCCTGCATCAACGATACCTATGAGCCGGGATCTACCTTCAAGATCATAACTGCGGCTGCGGGGCTGGAGACAGGGTCGGTGACGAAGGCAAGCACCTTCAGCTGCCCTGGTTATATCGTGGTGGATGACAGGAAGATCCGCTGTGCCAGGGTTGGCGGGCATGGGTCCCAGGACTTCGTGCATGCGACCATGAATTCCTGCAACCCGGCTTTTATCACGCTGGGGCTGAGGATTGGACTGGACAATTATTATCAATGTTTTGAGAAGTTCGGACTGAAGACAAAGACGGGGATTGACCTGCCCGGCGAGGCGGGTACTATCATGCACAAAAAGGAGAATATGGGAAACGTGGAGCTTGCCACAGTATCCTTTGGGCAGTCTTTTCAGATCACTCCCATACAGCTTCTGACAACGGTTTCTTCCATTATTAACGGCGGGAACCGCATTACACCCCATTTCGGCATGCAGACCATGGACAGCGAGGGCAATGTGGTTGACAGCTTTAACTATCCTGTGGCCACAGGGATCGTGTCGGAGGAGACCAGCGCAACCATGCGGGAAATCCTGGAGATGGTGGTATCGGAGGGCGGCGGGATCAACGGCAGGGTGGAGGGCTTCCGGGTGGGCGGCAAGACGGCCACAAGCCAGACACTTCCAAGGGGAAGCGGGAAATATATTTCCTCCTTTATCGGCTTTGCTCCGGCAGATGACCCGCAGGTGATCGCCATTGCCATCATCAACAATCCCAAAGGGACTTATTACGGCGGGTTGATAGCGGCGCCGGTGGTTCGGCAGCTTTTTGAAAATATCCTTCCGTATTTGGGAATAATGGGTTATAATCAATGAAAGGAAAGAGTGTATGGGCAAAGTGTATGTAATGGCAGTGTTGCTTTCCTTTTTTATAAGCGCGCTCCTGGGACCGGTGGTGATCCCCTTTCTGCGATGGCTGAAATGCGGCCAGACGGTGCGGGATGACGGGCCCAAGACGCATCTGAAGAAGTCGGGGACGCCTACCATGGGCGGGATATTGATCCTGTTCAGTGTGGCGGTGACGACGCTGCTTTTTGTGGAGGATTATCCGAAGGCGGCACCGGTGCTTTTTCTGACGGTGGGATTTGGGCTGATAGGGCTTTTGGATGATTACATAAAGGTGGTGTGCAGGCGTTCCATGGGTCTGAGCCCCTGGCAGAAGCTTCTGGGGCAGCTTATAGTCACCGGCAGCTTTGCCTGGTTCATGACACAGTATACGGATGTGGGGCTTGCCATGAAGCTGCCCTTTACGGCGGACAGATACCTGGATTTCGGCATCTGGAATGTCCCGATATTGTTTTTTATCGTCCTGGGGACCACGAACGGGACGAATTTCACAGACGGGCTGGATGGGCTGGCGGGAAGCGTTACTCTGATGATCGCGGTTTTCTTTTCCGTGGTGGCAATCGGCACCTCGGCGGGGATAGAGCCCATCACCTGTGCGGTAGCCGGGGCGCTGGCGGGTTTTCTATTGTTTAATGTGTATCCGGCGGAGGTCTTTATGGGCGACACCGGCTCCCTGGCGCTGGGAGGCTTTGTAGCCGGATGCAGCTATATGCTGCAGATGCCGCTTTTCATCGCCATTGTGGGCGTGGTCTACTTTGCGGAGGTGGTGTCCGTTATTTTACAGGTGGGTTACTTTAAGATAAGCGGCGGCAGGAGGCTTTTCAAGATGGCGCCGCTGCATCATCATTTTGAGCTGTGCGGTCTTTCGGAGACCAGGATCATGGCTTTGTTTACGATTATCACCGCACTGATGTGCCTGATCGCGCTGCAGGGGCTGTAGGGCAGGGCGCAGCTGGGAAAAAAACAGCCTCGGAACGGATGCGCCCGGAAGGAATTTGCAGCTGCGTATTCGGCAGATGGAAATTTCTTCCCCACAAAGGGCGCAGAAGTGCAGAGGCGGAACTGGAATAGAAAGGAATTTGGAGATGAAGACAGGAGAGAAGTGTCTTGTGATAGGGTCCGGCATCAGCGGGGTAGGAGCGGTGGGCCTTTTGGAGCATATGGGGGCGGAAGTGGTGCTGTATGACAGCAGCGACAGGCTGGATGCGGCTGCGGTCCGGGCAAAGCTTCCCACAGGCAGCGGCGCCCGTTGTGTGGCAGGCGTCCTGCCGGAGGAGATTTCTGAGTCGGTGGAGACGGTGGTTTTAAGCCCGGGTGTGCCTGTGGATATCCCGCTTGTGAATGAGCTGCGGGCGCGGGGCGCCAAAATCATAGGGGAGATTGAGCTGGGTTGTCAGGAGGAAAAGGGGCGTGTGGCGGCGATTACCGGAACTAACGGCAAGACCACGACGACAACCTTGGTGGGGGATATCATGGGTGCCCACTTAGGGAAAGACAAGGTGTTCGTGGTTGGGAATATCGGGAAGCCCTATACCTCCGAGTGCCTGAAGACCGCTCCGGATACAGTGACGGTAGGGGAGATCAGCTCATTCCAGCTGGAGACCATCCGGGATTTCCATCCTCATGTGTCGGCGATCCTGAACATCACGCCGGATCATCTGGACCGCCATCACACCATGGAGGCGTATGTGGCTGCCAAGGAAAATGTCACCCGGAACCAGTCGGGGGAGGATATCTGCGTGCTGAACTATGACAACAGCTATACCCGTGATTTCGGCGGCAGGTGTCCTGCAAGGGTGGTGTTTTTCTCCTCGTCGCAGGCGCTTGAAAACGGTTATTACCTCAAAGGTGATAAAGTCGTTAAGGCTGAGAACGGGAAGGCATGGGAGCTGATGGATATTCACGCAGACATGAACCTGCTGGGAAGGTGCAATGTGGAGAACGTAATGGCGGCGATTGCCATTGCGGAGGGGATGGGCGTCCCCATGGATACCATCTTAAAGGTTATCAAAGATTTCCATGCGGTGGAGCATCGGATAGAATTTGTGGCGAACAAGGGAGGAGTTGACTATTATAACGATTCCAAGGGGACCAATCCCGACGCGGCGATCCAGGGGATCAGGGCGATGAACAGGCCTACTGTGCTGATCGGAGGCGGATATGACAAGGGCAGTGAGTATGACGAATGGATTGACAGCTTTGAGGGCAGGGTCAAGTATCTTGTGCTCATAGGGCAGACCAGGGAGAAGATTGCCGAATGCGCCAAAAGGCATGGCTTTGACGAGAAAAGGATATATCTTGAGGATACCTATGAGGATTGTCTGAGACGCTGCAGTGAGCTGGCGGAGAGCGGGGACGCGGTGCTCCTGTCCCCTGCGTGCGCAAGCTGGGGCATGTTCCCCAATTACGAGATCCGTGGAGAACAGTTCAAGGAGTATGTCCGCAGGCTGTGAACCGTGCAGGCAGGTCTGCGGGCGATGTGTCAGCGGAAGGCGAGGCGGCATGTCAGGAAAGGTAAGGCGACATGTCAGCGGAGGGCGAAACGGCGCCGGCATGTCAGGGAAGGCGAGGCGACATGTCAGCGGCAGAGGAGGCGGCTCCGGCGTAGCAGGGAAAGCGAGACAGTCTTTAGATGGGAATGAGGAGTGTTTATGGCAAGACAAAGGGCAGAAAGACGAAAGAAAAAAACACAGGCAGAATATTTCTTTGACTACAGTCTTCTGCTTATTGTGCTGTTCCTTCTGGGATTCGGGCTGGTCATGATCTATTCCGCCAGCTCCTATACAGCGGCGCAGATGTTCAAGGGGGATGCCGCGCATTATCTGAAAAGGCAGCTGACCGCCGTGATCCTTGGGCTGGTAGCCATGATCATAGTGGCGAATGTCCCTTATCATTTTTGGGAGCGGTTCGCATTGTTCGCCTATATTGTGGCGGCTGGGCTGATCCCGCTGGTCAAGACTCCTCTGGGAGTGAAATCCCACGGGGCAACCCGGTGGATCGAGATACCCGGCACCGGGTTCAATATCCAGCCCGCGGAGGTGGCAAAGCTTTGCATGATATTGTTCCTGGCGGTGCTGGTGTGCAGGATGGGCAAGGGCATCCGCACGACAAAGGGCTTTATTCTGATGGTGCTGATCCCCATGCCGATTGTGGCGGAGGTCTATATTCTGACAAAAAACTTAAGCTCGGCGATCATTATCCTGGGCATTTCGGTCCTGATGGTGTTCGTAGCCAGCCCGGACTACAAAAAGTTTGTGATCATGGGGCTTTTGGGGGTAGCGCTGGTGGCGCTGGTAATCTATCTGGTGGTTTCGGGCAGCGATATCTTTGCATTTCGAGGCAACCGTATCCGGTCCTGGCTTGACCCGGAGAGCGATCCCACGGATACCGGCTTCCAGACCCTGCAGGGGCTGTATGCCATAGGCAGCGGAGGCATATGGGGCAAGGGGCTGGGGCAGAGCATGCAGAAACTGAGCTTCCTTCCGGAGGCCCAGAACGACATGATCTTCTCCATTATCTGTGAGGAGCTTGGGCTTTTTGGCGCTGTGGCGATCATTGTAATGTTTGTCATGCTTCTGTGGCGGATGATGGTCATAGCCAACAACGCGCCGGATTTGTTCGGTGCAATGCTGGTGGTAGGCGTCATGGGACATATTGCAATACAGGCGATTTTAAATATTGCGGTCGTGACCAATTCCATACCAAACACAGGAATTTCGCTGCCCTTTATCAGTTACGGGGGCTCGTCTGTCATATTCCTGCTGATCGAAATCGGGCTTGTCTTAAGCGTGGCGCGGCGCATCCAGCTAAAGGAGCTGTAGGGCGTCATTTTGGTACAAGGTACATATAGTCTTTTCCCGCATAGGATAGAATAGGTCTTTAGTCTGAAACCGGATGGTGCGAGATGGATTCTATTCGTATTCAGGGCAGGATTGCCCTGCAGGGAAAGGTTCGTATACAAGGTTCTAAAAATGCCGCGCTGCCAATCCTGGCGGCGACGCTTTTGGTGGGGGAGTGTTCTTTTATAGAGAACTGTCCCAGGATTGCGGATGTCCATGCCATGATCAGCCTTTTGAGGAGCATGGGCTGTACGGTACATTGGCAGCAAAGGGGAGTCACGGTGGATTCTACGCAGGTGAGAAGGGGAGAGATGCCACAGGAGGCAGTGACGGGCATGCGTTCGTCCCTGTGTCTTTTGGGTGCGCTCATTGGGAGGTGCAGCGAGGTCGTGATGGAATATCCCGGCGGCTGCGTCATCGGGGCGCGTCCCATAGACCTGCATTTGTCGGCACTTGAGCAGATGGGAGTGGAATTTACCGAAAAAGAGGGCAAGCTGAAGGCTGTGGCTGACAACCTTCACGGCGCGGATATCTGCCTTCCGATCCCCAGCGTGGGTGCGACGGAGAATGTGATCCTTGCCGGCGTCATGGCGGAGGGGGATACTGTCCTCAGAGGGGCTGCCCTGGAACCGGAGATTACGGCCCTTTGTCGTTATCTGCAGTCCTGCGGCGCGGATATCGATGGCGTAGGGACAGGGCGGCTGGTGATCCGTGGGGGCAGGACCCTGTATGGGACGGCGTTCAAAGTGCCCTCCGACAGGATCGTGGCAGGCACATACCTGTTTGGTTGCCTGGGCGCCGGCGGGAGCGTGCTCTTAGAGCGTGCGCCGGGGGAGGAGCTTGGCGCGGTGCTGGAGGCGGCTGGAGAGATGGGGGCGAAGGTATGTACCGCCAGGGAGGGCGTCTATGTACAGGCGCCTGACAGAGTGGGGCATATCCACATCCGGACGGAGCCTTATCCGGGCTTCCCCACGGATCTGCAGTCTGCGGCGCTGGCGGCTTCCGTCTGCTGCGACGGGGTCAGCGTCATAGAGGAGACTATATTTGAAAACCGTTTCCGCATTGTGGATGAGCTTAACAGCATGGGGGCGGACATCAGGCTGAAAGGTCCGCGGAGCGTGGAAATCTGCGGGGTTGAGAGACTTGTGGGCAGGCATATGGAGGCGAAGGAGCTGCGCGGCGGTGCGGCGCTTGTGATCGCCGGGCTGATGGCGGAAGGTGAGAGCTGTGTCAGCGGCTGCTCTTATATATGCCGCGGATATGAAAATATCTGCAGGGATTTCAGAGAGTTAGGAGCGCGGGTGGTAAGTGTCTAGGGGCAGAAGAACAGGATTCCTGGCAGGGATCATTGTCATAATATTGGCGTTATGCGGGGGAGCCTGCATTTACATTAAGAATAAATATACTATCAAGACCGTCTATGTACAGGGAAATGTCCACTACACGGAGGATGAGATCAAGGCGCTTGTCATGGATGGGGCGCTGGGGGACAATTCTCTTTATCTATCCCTGAAATACCGGGACAGGGGGATAAAGGGAATCCCCTTTATCGACGTGCTGGACGTGGACATCCTTGCCCCTGACACGATCAAGATCATGGTGTATGAAAAGACGCTGACAGGCTATCTGAAATATCTGGATTCCTACCTGTATTTTGACAAGGACGGGGAGGTGGTGGAAAGCTCCGGCATCAGGACGGTGGGCGTGCCGCAGATCACGGGGCTGGAGTTTGACTATGTGGTGGTCGGGCAGAAGATCCCTGTGGACAACCCTGAGATCTTTGACAGCATCTTAAATGTCACCATCCTGCTCAAGAAATACAGCCTCCAGGCGGATAAGATCCATTTCAGCAAAGCCGGGAGCGTTACCCTCTACTTTGGGGACGTGAAGGTATCGCTGGGAAATGAGCCCGCGAAAATAGAGGACAAGCTGGTGCTTTTGCCGGGGTTTCTGGAGACGCTTGAGGGGAAGCCGGGAACCCTGAGGATGGATAATTATGACGGGGACAGCGGAAAGTATATTTTCAAGCCGGAGTAAATAACTATGTAAGAAATGCATGCCAATGGAAAAATCCCATAGAAATTCTCCATGGAAATTTTTGGGTGTAAGATGCTTTCCCGGGTTGAAATGATGCCCGCCCTGTGATATAATGCAGATGTCACAGGGCAGACATATGATATTGGCTCAGTATGCGGGGGTGGGAACTTTGGCATCGTCACTGTTTTTTATGGTGAGAGTATTGCGGCAGGGGAATCTGTGGCTGTAACTAACACTACTGCTATATAATAATGCACAAATAATGATTGACAATATTATATTGTAGTAGTATAATGAGAGTGTTTGAAGGAGGTGTCCATGAATCACATTTTACTAATGACAAGCGCCGGAAGTCTTCTCTTTTTGGGAGAATTACTGATGGAGAGAGTGATGGGGAAACGTATGAACCTGAAATATCAGTATAGGATGCTGATTATGGTGATGTTTACCTATCTTGTACCATGGATCTGGATGAGAGGCGTTTATGGAGCCATAGGAGTTCCATGTTCAATTACGCTTCCGTATTGGATTCCGTTCGTAAAAGACAGCGCCGTAGAGGTGAGTGGGGGATTGATGATGGAAGATGCGGTATTCCATACATCGAAGGGGCTTGTAGTGACATCGGGTTACAGTTTTCAATTGCTGATGAGAGGCTTCTGGACAGCCAGTGCGTTATTTGCCATGGCTTTGAGGAGCATGCTCTATTTCAGCAACAGGCACAGGCTTTTAAAATGTGCCAGGAGCTGTGAGGCAGATGTACCGGAAGAATTGATCATGCGCCTGAAAAAGGAACTGCACATCAAGTGCAGGGTCAAGGTTGTCCGCATCTATACTGAGAAAGGCAGTTTTACGCTGGGGGCTTTAAGACCAGTGGTATTTCTGCAGAACGGCCTCAAAGCGGATGAACTGGAGACCATTTTGCGTCATGAGTTCGTCCATATTGCCAGAGGAGACTTGATGGTCAAGATGCTGGCACAGCTGGTATGCTGCCTGCATTGGTTCAATCCTTTTGCCTACTGGCTGAACCGCAGGCTGGAAAGTGTGGGCGAGAAGGCATGTGACGAGATAGTCACAAGGGACATGGCAGAAGATGATAAGGTGTCTTATGCATTTTTGATCGTACAAAGCATGCGCGCGCCGGAGAAAGTGTCCAAGAAGAAGTGGGCGCTGTTTGGCAGTTCCTTTTCTTCAAACGGAAAAAAAGTAGAAGAAAGGGTTAGAGCTATTATGGAGACAAGAAAAAGTAAGACTTGGGAAAAGATTGTTTTGGCAGGCGTTTTCGCCCTGCTGGTGTTTGCGGATTCGCTGAGTGCAATGGCTTATCCTCTTACATTTGATGTGAGTGGACCGGTTGAATATGTAGATGCCGCGGCTCAGGGGGAATTCTATCTGGTGCAGGAAGGTGATGAGGGCTGTCTTGTTGATGCAGAGGTGCCGATCCTGTATGACGAGCAGATCATAACGGCGGACGGGGAGATCCTTCCGGCGCAGGGACAGGGCAGGGTCATCTGCATCTTCCACAAGTGGGAGGATGGTAAGGTTCAGTCGCATGTGAAAAATGACAATGGAAGCTGTACCGTAACTACTTATGAATGCACTTACTGTACTGTTTGCGGTAAGGTCAAGCTCGGCGAAATAATATCAACAAATACATATAATCCTTGCCCTCACGGGGGTGACTGATGGATGTACTGCTGATGGTGAACGATGTGATTGGCACCTGTGCAGCGTGTGGTTGCGGTAATGACGGATGGATGTGCTGCTGATGGTCAAAGTTGTGGCTGACGCCTGTGCTGTTGGTGAGCACGATCCTGTTTTATGAACATGCTGTTTGGGAATAAGGCGTCGCAAAGTTGATAATGGAAAGGATGGAGAAGTGTCTGTAGATGCATGTCCATGCAGATGTGTGAGACTTGCAGGCGCCTGAATGAATTGACAGTATATTCCCGCGGGCAATGAGCCCCCGCTGCCTGCAGCGGGGTGCCGGCCTGTTTTGGCGTAACAGTTCGGCAAAAGGCTGGCCTGTTACGTTTGTATTTTATCCACGATGCCGGACATGCGGGCCTGTGGCAGGTGAGACATGGGGTCTGGGGCGGGCAGGGATAGTTTGGAGATGAAGCCGCCGGAAGAATTATCGACATAGAGACATTTTATGAAATAATACTAAATTATTATGTAAAATCCTTGAAAAAACGCTTTTACCATCATTTTTTGATTGACAGCATTGCCTTGTCTGGCGTATATTGGATGTGTATGGTTAGGTTTATAGTATGTCAAGGTGAGGAGAAAAAGATGAAAGAGAGTTATAAGATTGCAGATGCGGAACGCGATGTCATGCAGGTTCTCTGGGAGCATCCGGAGGCGGTTTCCACAAGGGAGCTGCTGGATATTATGAATGAGAAAGGCAAGAACTGGAAGCGCCAGACGCTCAATACGCTTCTCTTCCGTCTGGAGGACAAGAAGATTGTCCTTCGCAGGCGCGGATACGTTGAGCCGGCACTGACGGAGGTGGAACTGCTTCAGAAGCAGACGGAGGAGCTTCTGGACAGCTTTTATGGCGGCAAACTGCGCAATTTCTGCGCGGCACTGACCGGACAGGCTGACCTCTCTGACGAGGAGGCTGACAGGCTGGAGAAACTGATTGTAGAGCTGCGTAGCAAGTCTTAAGGAATTGAAACAAGTGATAGGGTTGTGGATGTTTTTTAAAGAAAGTTGTTGCTAAAATCCAAAAATGAATATATGATAGTAGATATGGATGAAATAAAGGAGGACAAACCCTTGCTTGAGATTAAGACAAACGACGCGGAATCTGCGGCTAAGATAATTGTGGTGGGTGTCGGCGGCGCAGGCAATAACGCTGTAAATAGAATGATTGACGAACAGATTGACGGTGTGGAGTTTATCGGTGTAAATACGGATAAGCAGGCTCTCCAGCTCTGCAAGGCCCCCAGGCTTCTGCAGATTGGAGAGAAGCTGACCAAAGGCCTTGGCGCAGGCGCGAAACCTGAAGTGGGAGAGAAGGCGGCTGAGGAGAGCTCGGAGGAGATTGGCGCGGCAATCAAGGGTTCGGATATGGTATTTGTCACCTGCGGCATGGGCGGCGGTACGGGAACCGGCGCTGCGCCTGTAGTGGCCAGGATCGCCAAGGAGATGGGTATCCTTACGGTTGGCGTTGTGACTAAGCCCTTCCGTTTCGAGGCAAAAGCACGTATGGTGAATGCGCTGAACGGTATTGAGCGCATCAAGGAGTTCGTCGATACATTGATCGTGATCCCCAACGATAAGCTGCTTGAGATCGTGGACAGGCGTACCACTATGCCTGAGGCGCTTAAGAAAGCGGATGAGGTTCTTCAACAGGCAGTTCAGGGCATTACTGACCTGATCAATCTGCCTGCTATCATTAATCTGGATTTTGCAGATGTACAGACTGTCATGAAGGACAAGGGCATCGCTCATATTGGGATTGGCCAGGCGAAAGGGGATGACAAAGCGCTGGAAGCTGTCAAGATGGCAGTGGAGAGTCCTCTGCTGGAGACCAATATCAGCGGTGCGACCCATGTCATTATCAACATTTCCGGGGACATTACGCTTGCGGATGCCAGTGATGCAGCGGGCTATGTGCAGAATCTTGCCGGAGATGAGGTCAATATAATTTTTGGCGCCATGTATGATGCGGCTAAGTCTGACAGCTGTAATATCACAGTCATTGCTACAGGGCTGGAGGATGTCAGCAACAATCATGTCCAGAACAGGATGGGAGCAGGTGTGGCTTACAAGCCGCCCACATCCCATATTACGCCTAACTCGCTGAAGGGACTGAATCTGCAGACGAGTGTTCCGGGGCCGCAGGCAGGCGTGAATCTGCAGAATGCCAGGCCGATACAGCCAATTCAGAGACCGGTGGATATCCGTAGCTCTGTAGAGGAGAAGACCCTGAAGATCCCTGATTTCTTACAGAATAATAAGAGACAGTGATCTGTGGCCAGGGGCATTGTGCAAAAGAAAAAATATGATGAAATCAAATACCCCGCAGCAAGCTGACGGGGTATCAGTTTGCCGAAGCAAGCGAAATGCGGTTCTTTGGACCGCACTGGTATTACGACCCTCATGGCATTTGTCAGGGCTTTGGCCCATTGCCTGCGGGAATAAAAGATACAACAAAACATTATGCAGAAAATTAAAAAGAATACATAAAGAATACAGAACAACAAAATTCCAAACCCATATTCAGACAAAAGACCGGGCAGGTAGCTGTCCGGTCTTTTGCTGTCGAAAAAATTCAACATGATCATGCCCTCATTTGACAAATTCCTGAGCCAAACCCCTTTATAATCATTATGAAAAGGATGATGCCAATGCACTATGAGATTTATGTAGACAGCCTGTTTTTGATCAATCTATGTATGAACCTCTACCTGCTTATGCTGGTGGACTACAGTGTGCCCGGCTCTGCCATGCCGTGGAGACTGCTGGCCGGGGCTGCGGTAGGAGCAGCGTGTTTTTTACTGCCTTTTTTTGGCGGGGCGCCGGCGTGGGTGAGGATCGCACTGGGGGGTCTGGCAGGAACGGCAGGAATGCTTTGCATCACATTTCCTGTCAGGAGCTTGAGAATGTTTCTGAAGCTTTTGGAGCGGCTGCTCTTATATTCCTTCGGAATCGGAGGAGGGATGCTGTTTTTGATGGCGAGACTGCCCTTTCTAAAGGAATATCTGACGGGTGCCAGCGGCGTGTTATGTGTGGGAGGTGTGTTGTTTCTTTTTTTTAGAAAATTTCCATATGGTCTGGAGACAAAAAACTGTCTGTGTCGGGCAGAACTGGTCCTGGGACAGCGGCGCATCACAGCGGCGGCGCTGATCGATTCCGGAAACAGCCTGACAGAGCCCATCAGCGGGAAACCGGTCTGCGTGGTGGATCAAAGGCTGTATGAGGGCCTCTGGGGAGAGGGGGAAGCGCCCTGCAGGGTGATCCCCTACCACAGCATCGGGAAGAAACATGGGATCATGAGGGGGTATCTGCTTCCAAAGCTTGGGGTGGATGTGGACGGCATGAGGCTGGAATTCCAGGATGTATATGTGGCGGTCAGCGGAGAACAGATTTCCGACAGAGCGGCGGAGGGCGGGGAGAGCGTGGAGATGATAATTAATCCGAGGCTCCTTGAAAAAGCGGGCAGGGATAAGCTGCAAAGGCGGCAGGATAAAAAAGTGGGAAAGGAAGAAAGCAAAAATGATATTTAAAGTGGCAATGCCGGGGAAGATACAATTTAAAATGATACATAAGGAGAATGCGCTTCTGCACAAGAAGAACGAAATATTCTATATTGGAGGTGCCGAGGTGCTTCCCCCGCCGCTGGAGCTGGAGCGGGAGAGCCAGGTCATAAGCGACCTGGGAACGGAAAGCGACGATGAGGCCAGGGCGACCCTGATTGAGCACAATCTGCGGCTGGTGGTCTACATTGCCAAGAAATTTGACAATACAGGGGTGGGTGTGGAGGACCTGATTTCCATTGGGACCATAGGACTGATCAAGTCAATCAACACCTTTAACCCTGAGAAGAATATTAAACTCGCTACTTATGCCTCCAGGTGCATCGAGAATGAGATCCTGATGTACCTGCGCAGGAATAACAGGCACAAGCTGGAGGTTTCCATCGACGAGCCCCTGAACGTGGACTGGGACGGGAATGAACTGTTGTTGTCAGATATCCTGGGGACAGATGAGGATATCATATACCGGGATCTGGAGAATGAGGTGGAAAGAAAGCTGCTGCTGCATGCAGTGAGCAAGCTTTCCGACAGGGAAAGGATGATTATCAACCTCCGATTCGGGCTGGGGACCAGGGACGGTCAGGAAATGACTCAGAAGGAGGTGGCGACGCTGCTGGGGATTTCCCAGTCCTACATATCCAGGCTGGAAAAGAAGATCATGCGGCAGCTTAAAAAGGAAATGAGCAACGAGTTGTGAGCATTTAGGGCTTGGCAAAATGTCACAGGATAGTATATACTGTTGCCAGGAGGTACATACTATGATTCAGCGGGACGATATTTTGCCCATGGAGTATCTAAAGAAAACAGAATTTACAGGATGCCATCAGGGTATGCGCTACCGGCTGGAGGGTGTCACTGGCGGGGATGGAGGGAAGCGGCTGCGATGTACGGTCTGGCCGGAACCCTTCAACTTCTTTACCACTCCTGCGGAGGAGAAGGAGAGCGGGGAGTTCTCTTTTGATGAGGACGGCATTACGGATGCCGTGGCATGGATGAACGACAGATTGTTTGAAGAAAAAGACAGATGGGAGCATTCGGGAGAAAACTGGGACTCTTACCGGTAGTCTCCCGTGCTTTTGCGGGGCGTTTTATGATAAGGTATATATATCAGGATATGCTGTCAGTGGTCAGGTTCCTGCCCGGGGCGCTTTTGATAGGGCTGCCGGTGTCTGCTGCGGTTCTATGGGTGAAAAGAAAGGTGGTCAGGGGCGGAAAAAAAGTCCTTGACATATCGGTATCTGCATTCTGTGTCTATTTTGCGGTGATCATACTGATCACCCTCTTGTCCAGGGAGAGCGGGGGCAGCAAGGTAGTGGATCTGCAGCTCTTTTCCACCTGGGGCATCAACAGGCGCAACAATGCCCTTGTGGCAGAGAACGTGCTGCTGTTCATCCCCTATGGCTTCCTGAGCAGTGCAGCCTTTCGGGGAATGCGGAATATCCTGAGCTGTACGGCGTTTGGGGCGGCGACCAGCGTGGGTGTGGAGTGTCTCCAGTTGGTGACAGGGCGCGGTTTTTTTCAGCTGGACGATATATTGACAAACGCCATGGGTGCCATGCTGGGGTGCATGGCTTATTTGCTTTTATTCAGAAAAAAGACCGGAGATTGAAAGCTGGAGGCAGTAAAATGCCCTTGCCATATTATGTAAATTTTGTTATAATTTTCAGGAATTATGGCTTTTTGACGGAACACGGCGGGAGAGAACTGGATACACGGACGGCCAGAGGTGCAGGGACAGGAAAAGGCAGAAGCACGGGTGGTCACAGGTGCATAGACAGGAAAAAGCAGAAGCACGTACTGCCAGAGGTGCAGGGACAGGAAAAGCCAGAGGCACGGAGACGGATGGGAGCGCAGGGATACATGAAAGAACTGGAATATCCGTTTGACGCGGATTGGATTCTGAAAAAGAAAAAATCAATACGAAGACAGCTGCTGCAGGGAGTTTGCGGGAAAGACGGTAGCCCGAAGGCGGGCGGTCTGTTTGTGGAGAAAAAGATTGCCATCCTGGGCGGGAGCACAACCAATGACATAAAAGATATTCTGGAGCTCTTTCTGCTCAATTATGGGATCATGCCATCCTTTTATGAATCCGAATACAACCGCTATTATGAGGATGGAATGTTCCCCAACCCGCAGCTGGAGGAGTTTGCCCCGGATATCGTATATATTCATACATCTAATCGAAATATCAATGACTTTCCCACGCTGACGGATTCCAGGGATGACGTTGCAGACAGGCTGAACAGGGTGATGGACAGGTTTCGGAGGCTGTGGGAGCATATTTTCAATACGTATCACTGCACGATCATCCAGAATAATTTTGAACCGCCCTTTTATCGGCTGATGGGAAATAAGGACGCGGCGGATTACAGGGGAAGGGTGAATTTCATATCCCGGCTGAACCTGCTCTTTGCGGAGTATGCGGATACGCATGGCAATTTCTTTCTTCACGATATTCATTATGAGGCGTCTTGTTACGGGCTGGAGAAGTGGTCGGATCCTTTTTACTGGCACATGTATAAGTATGCCCTGTGTGTGCCGGCGATTCCCTGCCTGGCTTTCCAGCTTGCAAACATTATCAAGTCCATTTTGGGAAAGAATAAGAAGGTCCTGAACCTGGATCTGGACAATACCCTCTGGGGAGGCGTCATCGGGGATGACGGGATGGAAAATATCGAAATCGGCCAGGAGACTCCTGTGGGACAGGCTTACGCGGAGTTTCAGGAGTATGTCAGACAGCAGAAGCAGCTGGGCGTGCTGCTCACCGTGAATTCCAAAAATGACATGCAGGTGGCGGTAACGGGCTTCCAGAGGCAGGATTCCGTCTTGAAAAAAGATGATTTTGTAGCCTTTAAGGCAAACTGGGACCCCAAATCCAGGAATCTTTTGGAGACGGCAGAGGAGCTGAAGCTGCTGCCGGAGAGTTTTGTCTTTGTGGACGACAATCCGGCGGAGCGGGAGATCATCCGGCAGATGGTGCCCCAGGCTGCGGTTCCGGAGCTGGGCTCGGCAGAACATTATATACAGGTCCTTGACAGGAGCGGCTTCTTTGAGGTGACGAGTCTTTCGGAGGATGACCTGAAACGCAGCGAGATGTATCAGGAAAACGCCATGCGCAGGCAGCTGCAGGAGAGCTGTGCCGATTATGGGGAGTATCTGTTGAGCCTTGAGATGAAGGGTGCCATCAGGGCGTTCGAGCCCCAGTATATGTCGCGCATTTCCCAGCTCACCAACAAGAGCAATCAGTTCAACCTGACAACCCAGCGCTACAGCCAGGCCCAGATAGAGGAGGCGGCTGCGGACCCGTTTCGGATCACGCTCTACGGCAGGCTGGAAGACAGATTTGGAGACAACGGCGTGGTGAGCGTCATCATAGGCAAAAGGGAGGGCGATACCCTGCATATCGACCTGTGGCTGATGAGCTGCCGCGTCTTAAAGAGGGACATGGAATTTGCCATGATGGACGAGCTGGTAAGGCGATGCCTGGAGGCGGGGATCAAGACCATCAGGGGCTATTATTATCCCACCGCCAAGAACGGCATGGTGAAGGATTTCTATTCCGTGCAGGGCTTTGAAAAAATATCCGGGGACGAGGGCGGCGCCACGGTTTGGGAATATCCGGTCACAGAGGAGTATGAGGTTAAAAACAGGGTGATCGAGGTAAATGGAAGAAAACCATTTCCATAGAAGAAAACCATTTCCATAGAAGAAAAGCATTCCATGAAAAAAAAGAGTTCTATGGAGAAGACAGGAGATTATAAAATGACGAGAGAAGAAGTATATGAGAGGCTTACAGGCGTTTTCAGGGATGTTTTTGACGATGACAGTATCGAGATCAGCGATGAGACGACTGCTGATGACATAGAGGACTGGGATTCCTTTGAGCATATTAACCTGGTGGTGGCAGTGGAGGATGAATTTTCCTTTAAGATACCCATGGGCAAGGTAGTCACAATGAAAAACGTGGGTGAAATGGTGGATATTATCCTGGATCTGGGCAGGTAGGGTATGGCAATTACATCGTTTGGATTTTTGTTAATGGTCTGTGCGGGAGGGGCGCTGTATTATATACTGCCAAAGTCCTGGCAGTGGGCGGAGCTTCTGGTTTTGAGCCTGGTCTTTTACTGTCTTTCGGCGGAGCCTTACACATTTATCTATATCCTGATCTCAACGGCTGCCGCATACATATGTACCTGTTACGCGGACAGCAGGAGGGCAGAGACAGACAGGGGGAGGAAGGTTGCCGTGGGGCTTGGCGCCGGGGCAGTCCTCCTCAATGTCTTGCTGTGGTTTGTGCTGAAAGGAGCCGGGCTGTGGATGCCGTTATTCCCCAAGATGGCTTCCATGCCCTTTGTGGCGGCTCTGGGAATGGGATATTATACGCTGCAGATGATCAGCTATATCCTGGACTGTTACTGGAAAAGTATCCGGCCGCAGAAAAATCCTCTGAAGCTGCTTCTCTTTGCGTGCTTTTTTCCGCAGATGATCACAGGTCCCATCAGCAGGTACAGCCAGCTGGGCTCTCTGTATGAGAGGCATGTATTCTCCTATGAGAATCTTACCTTTGGGGCGCAGCGGATCCTGTGGGGTTTTTTAAAGAAGCTGGTACTGGCTGAGCGCGTGGGGATCCTGGTAGATGCGGTCTGGAGCCTGCAGGCGCAGGAGCCGGTATTTTTGTGGATTGCCTTCCTGCTCTATCCCATCCAGATGTATTCTGATTTTTCAGGGTGCATGGATATTGTGATCGGCACGGCGGAGGTCTTTGGGGTCAGGCTTCCGGAGAATTTCAACAACCCCTTTTTTTCCCGGACCATTCAGGAATTCTGGCAGAGGTGGCATATTACTCTGGGGACGTGGGCGAAGGATTATGTTCTTTACCCACTGTTGAAATCAAGAGGGATGGTGCGCCTGGGAAACCGTGCCAGGAAGAAATTGGGAAAGAGGTACGGGAAATTCGCCGCCACAAGCCTGGGCATGCTGGTGCTCTGGATGGTGCTGGGCATATGGCATGGCGGCGTGAACCATATCGTGGGAGTGAGCCTGTGGTATTGGGCGCTTTTGATGCTGGGTGAGCTGTGTGCGCCTGGCTTAAAAAAGCTGACCGCTTTTTTGCGGGTAAACGAGGACAGCTTCAGCTGGCATCTGTTCCAGTCTGCCCGGACCTACCTGATCTATGCGGTTGGCATTGTCTTTTTCCGGGCGGACAGCGTGGGCAGGGGAATGGCTTTTCTGAAAGACCTGATCGTCGGGACCTTCACCGGGAATCTGCATCTGGAGAAGCTTTTTGACAGGAGCCTGCTGCAGCTGGGGCTTGGCGCGGCCGACTGGGGTATCCTCCTCATTTGTGTGCTGCTTTTGGTCCTGGCGGCTGTGTTGCGTGAGAGGGACGGGTATGCCAGGCGATGGGTGGCAAAGCAGATCCTGCCGTTTCGGTGGTTTGTATGGCTGGGAATTTTGCTGGCGGTAGTGATCTGGGGAAAATACGGCGATGAGTATAATGCGGTACATTTCATATATCAGATATTCTGAGATGGAGATAAGAGATACCGGATGCTTCGGTGCCGGGAAAGAGATATCAGATTCTGGTGCCGAGGATGATTTGGAGGATGTTTTGGCGGGAGAAGCGTTATGAGTAAGCGACAGTTTTTGAGCGGCGTTACTTTTCTGTTACTGGCAGCGGCGGTGCTGTGGGGCTGTTCTGAGATCGCGTTCCGGAATCTGCGCGTGTATGGGGGCCACGAGGGCTTTTATGACTGCGCGCCGGGGACGGTAGATGTGGTCTTTATCGGAGGCAGTATGTCCTATGCCGCCTTTTCGCCGGTAGAATTGTATGAGAAGCATGGGATCAGCAGCTATAATCTGGGCACCTCCAACCAGTCCATGCTGGCAGGGTATATCTGGGCGCTGGAGGCCGGGGAATATCATGATTATAAGGCGGTGGTGGTGGAGGCTCTGGCGGTTTCCATGTCCCATGGGGAGATCGCTTCGGACATCAGGTCCCTTTACAGCATGGGGATCAATCATAATTATCTTAAGCTGGCAGGTGTCTATAAGAGGAATTTTTATAAGGTTCTGTTTCCGATTTTTGTATTGCACGATGGCTGGGAGATTAATGAGATTACATTTAAACAGAGGGTCAATGAAGACAGCCGGTATCTGCGGGGGTATATCCCCATAGCCAGCGAGGCGGGTGAAAAATACCGGGTTCCGCTGGTGCAGGGGGATAAGTCTGCAACGGCGTATCTGAAATTTCCCTATCTGGACCGTCTGAGGGAATACTGCGATGAAAACGGCATCCAGCTGATCCTGGTCAAGACTCTTATGGCGAGCAATGAGGTGAACTATTGGGATGACGGGCTGCACAACAGGCTGCAGGAATACGCGGATGAATATGGTATTCCCTTCCTTGATTTTAACACGGCGGAATACATGGAGGCGGCAGGCCTGGATATTGCCACGGATGTAGCGGAGGATCTCCGGCATATGAATGTCAGCGGCGCGGGGAAGGTGACAGATTATATGGGGAAATATCTTCTGCAGATGGACAATCTCCAAATAAGGCAGTTTGAGAATCCCCAGATAGGGAGTGATGTCATCGAGGGATATCACAGAATCATAGATGAGGTCAGTTCCAGGTAGGCGGAGAGCATATAAGAGCAAAGGTAACAGTTCAGTGACCTGTCTGAACTGTTACGGGCAAAGAGAGTTTGGGTGTAGAAAGGCAGTTTATGAAGGCGGATATCGGGAAACGGAAACGATGGATCTGGACGGGGCTGGCTGTTGTGTGCGGGCTCATATGGTCCTGCACCAATTTCGGATATGACTGCGGCTATCAGCTGTCCATGTCCTACCGTTTCCTGCAGGGAGACAGGCTTTTTGTGGAGATGTGGGAGCCTCATCAGATGTCGGTCTTTCTGCCAGCGGCGTTGATGTGGATCTATATGAACCTGTTCCATACCACGGCGGGCATTGTGGTGTACCTGCAGGTGTGCGGGATACTGATCCGCGGAGGACTTGCCTTTTTATTGTACAGAGTGCTGAGGGATGATATTGGCGAGTCTCTGGCTTATTGGCTGGGGCTTTTGTATTTCATGCTCTCACCGAAGGATTATGCCATACCGGATTTCAGCAACCAGCAGTTGTGGTATATCACGCTGCTTTTCTGCGGTCTGTGGTGCTATCTGAAAAAAGGGAAGCTTTTTTACCTGGTATGCGGGGCGCTTGCACTGTGCCTGGGAGTTATGGCATATCCCTCCTGTGCCATTATTTTTCCGGGAGTGGTGGTTCTTTTGTTTGCCTATTCCCCGCACCGTTTAAGAGATATCCTGGTCTTTGCCGGAATATGTGCCGGGGCGGGAGCGGCATTCTGCATTGCGGTACTGCCGGAGCCGGACGTATTTAAGGTATGTCTTAAGGGGATGATGGAGTTGGAGCCGACTCATGCGGTAAGCACACTGTCCAAGCTGGTGGCCTATCTGGGCGACAGCCTGGAGGTGTGTCTCGCGGTGCTGGCGGCGGGAGCGCTGGGCTGGGTGTTGAGTATTGCCGTTCGATTCTTCATGGTAAAAAAAGGCATATCGGCAGGCAGGGGGCAGGAAACGGACAGACGCTGGGTCTGGCTGATATGCTGCGTGGCCGTGATGCTGGCGGCTTTTCTTGTCAATATCCTCTGTGTCGGACGCCGTGACGCATACGGAGTAATCTTCCTGAGCCAAGTGGGGGGGGGACTTTCTGCTAAACGGTATCTGAAGGGAAGAAAGAGACAGATCTATATCTGTGGAAGCGTTATCGGCGGATTGGAATTTCTTGCCACGTTGATCCTGACGGATCTTCCGCTGACGGTTTCCGTGGTATATGGGCTGCTGGCAATCCTTTTTGCCCTTGTCCCTGTGGAAGAACAGCTGAAACAAGTTGGAAATGAAGCTGTCAGGAAGTGGATGCACCGCTGTGGTAAGTGCCTGGTGGTCCTTTTGGCGCTGCGGTGTGCCTATACCAGGGTTCCGCTGACAGGGTTTAGCCAGATAGATTCAAGCCTCTCGGATCTTGCCATAGTCCGCGTGGGACCTGCCATGGGGCTGATCTCCAATGAAGACGGAGTCTGCGTGCAGCGTGACAGCTATCCGGAATGGCAGGAGCTGATCCGCCCGGATGATAATGTGTGGATTGTGGGGTTTGTGGTCAATAATCTTCAGTATCTGTACGGAAATGCCCGGGTGGCAGGACCCTCCACCATGTCCACACCCTCTTACAACAATGCCGTCCTGGAATACTGGCGCCTGAATCCGGACAAATATCCGGATGTGGTCGTGGCGGAAGGGTATCTGGGCGATCTGTCAAATGAGCTGAAAATGAACTCCTGGCTGATGGAATGGCTGGAGGAGGAATATCAGCCGGCGCGCACGGTGGAGGGGACTTACTGGGTATATTATTTCAGGGAGAAAAGATGAAATATAATATACAGTGCGGCTTTCGGCAGGGCTGTGTACATGCTTTTCACGCGGTCAGATATGCCCGCATGGTTTTCAGCGCATTTTTCTCCAGCCGCGACACCTGTGCCTGCGAGATGCCGATAGATTCCGCCACCTCCATCTGGGTCCTGCCCTCGAAGAAGCGCAGGGAGATGATCTCGTGTTCACGCGGGGACAGGCGCTTCATGGCTTCGCTTAAGGAGAGGTGCTCTACCCAGGTTTCCTCTTTATTTTTTTTGTCGCTGATCTGATCCATCACATAGAGTGTGTCGCCGCCATCCGTAAAAATGGGCTCGTAAAGGCTCATGGGATTCTGGATAGCATCCAGGGCATAGGCAATATCCTCCTTTGAGATGCCGATTTCGCCGGCAATCTCCTCAATGGAAGGCTCTTTTAAGTTACGCCTGGTCAGGGCTTCTCTGGCATAGATCGCCTTATAGGCGGTGTCCTTCAGGGAGCGGGAGATGCGCAGGGTACTGTTGTCCCGCAGGAACCGGCGGATTTCACCGATGATCATCGGGATGAACGCACTGTGTCGAAAATCCCGGAGAGGAGGAAGCAATGACAAGGAAACAGGCGGCTTTGAGGGCAATCGGGCTACTATCCGGCAGCGAGGAAAACCGAGAGATATGCGAGGCTTTGGAGAGGATAGCAGGGGGAAAGCTGTCGCAGGATTGGAATTGTGAACTGGCATTGGAGGCAATCAGGGATTTCATTGATGAAAATGGTTATTATCCCACGGCGAAAGAGATGGATCTTGATGCAAGGATGCCGGCACATGCCTCTCTGAAGCTTGCTGCCGGAATGTGCTATACAAAGGTAAAAGAGGCATATTTCCCGGATGTGCCCACAAAGGCTGAAAAAGAGAAGGGAACCGCGCAAGGCTGGCTGGAAGATTTCAAAACGGTGTTTATGGAAATGGGTAGGCCGTCCGAAAAGGGATTTAACAGGGACAGGGACGCCCGGGTACCCCATGCAGCCACCTGGATCAAAAGAACGGGAAGCACATCCTGGAGTGATATGCTCAGAAAATGCGGTTT